>CAYXJB010000103.1:0-4934 GCA_964465445.1 uncultured Verrucomicrobiota bacterium | reverse complement strand
TGCGAGTGCCGAAACGCTGCGCGCCACCAGCGCGCGCTCGCCGGCAGCAGAAACCCTCTGGTTGGTCCAGTTCCGCGAACGTCTCCGACCCGAATGGCGCGAGCAGTTGCGCGCGCTGGGCGTCGAACTGCTGCGCTACGTGCCCGAAGACACGTTCGTGGCGCGCGTGCCCGGCACAGCGATCGAAACCGTTCGGGCACTGGACTTCGTCACCTACGCCGGTGAATACAGCGCCGAATTCAAACTCGATCCGCGCTTGCGCAACATCGGCGCGCCGCCGGTCGCCGGCCCGAGGACACAAACCGGCGCACCGGCGCTCGCGACCGCGGCTCAGCCGCTGGAGCTGAGCGTGCTGGTGGCACCGGGCGCGCGCGGCGCAGAAACGGTGCGAGTGCAGGGCCGCTTCAGCCGCCTGCGACAACGTGCGGCGCTGCGTTCGGGTCTGATCTTGCGCGGGCAGGTGTCGGCCGACCAACTCGATGCGCTGGCGGCCGATCCGGCGGTGCTCTGGATCGAGCCCAGCCCCAAAATGCGGCTCTTCGACGAGGTCGCCAGTCGCATCGTGGGCGGCGAGGGCCCGGTGCACCAAACCCTGGTCCAATCGCTGGGCTACGACGGCAGCGGTGTGACCGTGGCGGTGGCCGACAGCGGCCTGGACAGCGGCGACACCAACACGATCCATCCGGACCTGGCCGGACGCGTGGTGGCGCTCTTTTACTACGGCTGGCCCGGCCAGTTGAGCGATGCGGCTGACGAGCACGGTCACGGCACGCACGTGGCCGGCATCATCGCCGGCAACGGCGCCACGGGCCAAACCGATGAAAACGGTTTCCTCTACGGTCTGGGCGTCGCCCCCGGCGCGCGGCTGGTCGCCCAGCGCATCTTCGACGGCGCGGGCAACTACGCCGAACCGCCCAGCTTCGAGACGCTCACCCGCGACGCCAAACGCGCCGGGGCCGAGATTGGTTCGAACAGTTGGGGCGACGACAAGTCCGGCTACTACGACCTGAGCGCGATGGAGTTCGACGAGCTGGTTCGGGACGCGGATGCGCTCACGCCGGGTGATCAGCCCTACATTTTGGAATTCTCGGCCGGCAATTCCGGTCCGGCCCCGCAGAGCATCGCCACCCCGGCCGTGGCCAAAAACGTCATCGCCACCGGTGCCTCGCAGAACGACCGGTTCAATCTGCCGCTGGAGGAATTCGCCATCTACGCCGATGGCCGGGATGCGATGGCCGATTTTTCCAGCCGCGGCCCCGCAGCCGACGGGCGCATCAAACCGGATCTGGTCGCCCCCGGCACCTGGATCGCCTCGCTTCGCTCGGTCTTTGCCAACGACGATTACGCCTGGTGGCCGATCTCCGACGAATATTCCTTCCAGGGCGGCACCAGCCAGGCCGGCCCGCACGTTTCCGGCGCGGCGGCGGTTTTCGTTCAGTTCTGGCGCGTCACCCGCAGCAACACTCCTTCGCCGGCCCTGGTCAAAGCCGCCCTCATCCACACGGCCACCGACATGGACGGGCTCGATGCCGAAGAACCCGTGCCCAATCCGGTCGAAGGCTGGGGCCGGCTCGATCTCCCCGAGCTGATCCAACCCACGCGCGATTACGATTTCTCCGATCAAACCCGATTGCTGAGCGAGGGCGAGGTGTTCGAACGCCGGGTGCTGATCGGCAGCAGTGACCAGCCGCTCAAAGTCACGCTCGCCTGGACCGATGTGCCCGGCTTCCCGGCGGCGGGCATCGCCCTGGTCAACGACCTGGATCTGGAAGTGCTCGCCCCCGACGGGCATCTCTATCGCGGCAACCAGTTCGAGCAGGGCGAATCGGTGGCCGATCCGCCCGCGACCGACACGCTCAACAACGTCGAAGGCGTGTACCTCCCCGCTCCGGTGCCGGGTGAGTATCGCGTCCGCGTGCGTGCGAGCCGCGTGATCGAAGACGCCCGACTGGATACCGGAGAGGTGGATCAGGATTTCGCGCTGGTCGTCTCCGGACGCTTCGCTCCGCCGGGGGTTGGCATTGTGACGTTCGACCGACGCGTGTACCGCGCCCCGGATCGCATCGGGCTCACGCTGGCCGACTACGATCTGGCGGGTCAACCGGGCGCCACCGTGCTGGTGCGCAGCGGCAGCGAAACGCTCGGCGAACTGCTCCAACTGCTGCCGGCCGGCGATCACGGCGTTTTCACCGGCGCGGTGGCAACCGCCACCGGCCCGGCGAGCGCCGACGGCGTGCTGCAAATCGCCCACGGCGATGTGATCGAAGCGGTCTATGCCGATGCGCAACCCGCGTCCAATCGCGTGTTCACGGCGTTGGCGGACCTGCAGCCGCCGGCGATCTCCGATGTGTGGGCGACCAACCGCTTCGGCCAGAGCGTCGCCGGCTGGAACACCGACGAACCGTCGCGAGCCGAGATTTACTACGGCGTGCTCACGCCCACCCACGCGCTGACCAACCGCACCTTGAGCACCTCGCACGAGTTCGTGCTCTCGGATCTGGGCGCCAGCGCCACGAGCCGGTTCTTCGCCGTCGCCGAAGACGAAGCCGGCAATCGCAGCACCAACAACAACGCCGGCGCGCTGTTCACCGTGACCAACATCCAGTCACCGCAAATCCTGCTGGTGGATTCGTTCGCCGACTTTTACGTGCTGGGCATTCTGATCGTCGCCGCTCCGCCCCTGTCCGGATACACCGACGCGCTGGATCAACTGGGCGTGAGCTACGAAGTGTTCGATGCTCGCAGCAACGCCGTGCCCACGGCCCAGCAACTGGCGGCGCACCGGGCGGTCATCTGGCGCATGTCCGACCTCGAACCGCCCGCCCCGGCGCTGGTGCTGGCCCTGAGCAATTACGTCGCCACCGGCGGCTCGCTCCTGCTGGCCTCGATGGAGGCGCCCACCCGCCTGAGCGAAGCCGGCCTGCAGGGGTTCATCACCAACACCCTGCACGTGCTGGCCTACACCGAAGATCAGCCCGTGGACCAGATCGCCGGCGTGCCCGGTGAACCGCTGGGCGAGGGCATTTACACCCCGCTGGATTACTCGCCCTACGAAGCGATCCTGGAACTGGCCGCCACCAGCGATCCGTCCGACTGGATCGTGCCCGACACCAATGCCGCAGCGATTTTGACGACCGACAGTGCCGTCGTGGGTCTGCGTGCCCCACGCACGGGCGTGGACCTGCCCGGACGGGTGGTGTTCCTTTCCTTCCCGCTGGATGCCGTGCCCATGGGTGCGTCCCCGGGCAACAATCGCAGCGGCCTGCTGCAGAATTTGCTCAAGTTCCTGGCCCCGCAAACCAACACCAGCCTGCTGACACTCGACAGCGATGCGTACTCGCTGCCCGGACGGGCCGTCGTCGAAGTCCAGGACGCCGACGAGCGCGGGCGGGGCAGCCTGACGGTGCAGCTCCAGAATCTTTCCGGCACCAACCGGCTGGAGTTGCCGCTGTTCGAGACCGCCCGGCCGGGACTGTTCCGGGGCTCGGTGCTGTTTGTACCCACCAACAGCCCGGCGCCGAACACGTTCGTCGTCGCCGGCAACGACCTGCTCCAGTTCGACTACTTCGACGCCTCGGCCGCCACGCTGCTGAGCGCCTGGGCGCACATTGACACCAATCCGCCCGTGATTTCGGACGTGACCCTCGAACCCGGCTACCTGGAAGCGTTCGTGCGATGGACGACGTCCAAAGCCGCCGACGCGCTGGTGCAATACAGCGAATCGCCGGACCTGTTCCCGGTCAATTTCACCGCTTACAATCCCTCGCCGGTCACCTCTCACGAGATTTTCCTCGGCGGGCTGCGGCCGAGCACCACCTACTATTTGCGCATCACCAGCCGCGATCGCGCCGGCAACGCCACCACCGACGACAACAACGGCGCGCTTTACACGCTCACCACGCTCACGCCGCTGACGCCCCCGTGGTTCGACGACGCTGAAACCAACAATCCCGACTGGACGGTGTTTGCGCCGGCCGAATCCGAGACGCAGTGGCAACGCGGCCCGCCGGGCGGCGGCGAAACGGCGCATTCGCCCGTCAACTGTTGGAGCAGCAATCCGGGCGGCGGACCGGTCAGCCAACTGGAAACCTACCTTATCAGCCCCGGCATCCTGCTGACCGGCGGCAATCGGGCCACGCTGCGATTCTGGCACAAGTACAACTTCCTGCAGATCGGCGAAAACGAGGTCCAGCTCGCCGCGCTGATGATCATCACCAACGTGCTCTCGCCCCCGCAGTTGCTCGCCCAAATGCCCGAAGGCATGTCCGATGGCTGGGAACAGTTCCAATTCGACCTGACGCCGTTCCTGGGCCGGCTCGTGTATCTGGTCTGGTATCACTTCCTGATTTCCTTCGACGCCCCGCCGCGGATGGGCTGGCTGGTGGACGACGTCTCGGTCACGGTCGAAGCCATCCCGCCGGGCATCATCCGCGTCACCAACAACCTCTTCCAGGCCACTTTTGCACTGGCCGGACCGATCGGCCGCACCGGCAACGGCACGCTCAGCCTCATCACCAATGCCCCGCCGGGCGAATACCGCATTCAATTCGGCGACGTCCCGTTCTATCTCACGCCGCCTCCGCAAACCAACGTGCTGGCTGCCGGCGGCGAACTGACCTTCACCGGCCTGTACACGTTCCCCGACGCAAACTCCAACAACATCCCCGACGGCTGGGAACTCCTTCACTTCGGCGAATTGGCATCCGGCCGCACGCAGGCGACCGACTCGGATGGCGACGGCTTGAGCGACTGGGCCGAATTCGTCGCTGGCACCGACCCCATGCTGCCTGCGGCACCGCTGCGGATCACGGCCCGCTGGACCAACGGCGCGCTGGTGACCGCCCGGGTCACGGCCCGGACCGACGCCGGCTCCAGCCCGGAGGCGGTGGCCTCCGCCACCCCGTACGGCCTCCCCGGGCGACCGGAGGTCCACG
>CAYXJB010000102.1:8071-10173 GCA_964465445.1 uncultured Verrucomicrobiota bacterium | reverse complement strand
GTCCTGCGAATTGCCGGCAATGCGAATGACCGCCTCCGACACCTTCGAAATCCTCGCAGGCTCGCCCGATTGCGTTGCGCTGGACACTGTCTCGCTCATGGAACGTCCGTTCTCGTCTTGTGCATGGGGGAAAGCGCGCCGGCGCGACCCGCCGCCGCATCTGCCATCCATGCCGCGGCACCGTAGCATTCAGGCCAAACATGTCAATTCTTTCCCCGACTTAAAAACCCGCTGTTGGCACGCCCAAATCGCCCGCAGAGATCGGGTTTCGCCGCAGGCCGGGATTCGAGCCGCTGAAGTGACCCGGGCGTGCAGGCGATGCCCGTCGGCCTCCACAAAACTCCGTTGCCCGCCGACCCGTTGGGTTTATGTTGGGCGTGTGGACTGGCAACAGGCGCTTTCGCTTCTGATCGTAGCCGCCGCTGCCGTGCTGCTGCTGCGCGGCTGGTGGCGCCGGCGCAGGCGGCGATTCGACCCCGACACGCATTGTGGTTGTTCGACGCCCAACCCCGACGCGCCTTCGATCGTCTTTCACGCTCGGAAAGGGGGGCGACCCGAGATCCGGGTTCGATCCACTCCGCCGAAAACCGGATCGGGCTGAGCCGGCCCGCAACTTCGCCGCTCTCAGCTCTCAGCGGTTGAGTTGCTCGTTGAGCCGTTCCCACTGGCGACGTGCCGCGGCGTGGTCGGGTTTCAACCGGAGCGCTTCTTGCAGATGCGAGCGCGCCGCGGTCGGGTCGCCCAGCCGCAACAGTGCGTTGGCCAGGTTGTAGTGCGCCTCGGCGTTGCGTGGATCCAGCCCGATGGCCCTGCGATAATGTTCGATAGCGTCGCTGAGTCGGTTCTGTTCGGCCAGCACGTTGCCCAGATTGTTCCAGACCTGGGCGTCGTTTGGATCCAGCCGTAGCGCTTCGCGGTAATGCGCCTCGGCCCGTGCGAATTGTTTTTCGGCCGCCAGCACATTGCCCAGGTTGCCGTGCGCGCCGGCGTGCCGCGGTTTGAGCCGGAGCGCCTCTTCGAAGTGTCGCCTGGCCTCGGGCAGCCGGCCCTGCATCGCCAGCACCACTCCCAGATTGTTGTGTGCCTCGGCGTAATCGGGACACCGCGCCAGCAACTGTTCCAACTCCGCGATCGCCGCGTCGGATTGACCGGCCTGAGCCAGCGCGCTGGCGTAGTTGTTGCGGATCTCGGGGTTGTCGGGCCAGGAACGAATCGCGATCCGATAATGTTCGAGCGCCTCGGCGGTGCGCCCCTGCTCGGCCAGCGCGCGGGCCAGATTGTTGTGGGCCTCGGCGTAGCCGGGATGAATGGCCAGCGAACGCTCAAATTGCTCCAGCGCCTCGGCTTTGCGCCCCCGCGCCGAGAGATAGAAACCCAGATTGTTGTGCGCCAGGTAATTGTCGCGCGTCACGGCGATGGCGCGTCGGAACAGCGTCTCGCTGTTCGCCCAATGCTTCAATTGCGCCCGGGTCGTCACAGCGCACAACACCACGCTCGCCGTCGCCGCGATCAAGGCGAGCCGTCGCCACCATCGGGAGCGCTGCACCACCGCGCCGCCGAGCGCGGCGAGAGCCGCAAAACCGCCGACCGACGGCAAATACGTGTAGCGGTCGGTCATGGATTGAAGTCCCACCTGCACCAATCCAATCACCGGCACGAGCATGCCTGCAAACCACAGCCAGCCGACCGTCACCGGCGGCAGCCGACGCCGACACGCCAGCGCGCCGAGCGTCAAGCCCACCAGCAGGATCGCTGCGCCGGCCACCGCCCACGCCGGCCAGAAAGCCGGATGCGGATACAACACCGACAGATCGTTCGGCCAAAACGTTTTCCGAATGTAGCGGGCGTAGGCCACGGCGGCATTGGCCAGACGCGCGCTCAACGGCAGCACTTGGGAGACCGCGCCGCCGGCTTTCTGCACCAGATACGTCACCACACACGATGCGGCGCTCAGGACAAAGAAGGGAATTTTTTCCAGAACTAGCCGCCCCACGCGCCCCGGGTCTTGCATCCGGCCCAGGGGCCAGAAATCGAGCAACAACAGCACAAACGGCAGCGTCACGAGCATCCCCTTCGAGAGCAGCGACAGCGCGAACGCGACG
>CAYXJB010000102.1:0-8061 GCA_964465445.1 uncultured Verrucomicrobiota bacterium | reverse complement strand
TCACGAGCATCGGCTTGCTCATCAGGCCCAGCGCAAAACATCCCAGCGCCAGCAAAAAATCCCCGTGGCCGCGTGTGCCGGGCTTTGGGAACGCGCCGGGGCGAGTCGCTTCCGGCGCCGCGAGCGCGGAGCGTTTTTGCGCCCACCGACCGTAGGCGGCCAGCGTCAGCCAGAAAAACATTCCGCTCAGCACATCCTTGCGCTCGGAAATCCAGGCGACCGACTCGACCCGCAACGGATGCCACGCAAACCACGCCGCCACCAGGGCGCAGAGCCACAGGCGCGAGGCCGGCTTGTCGAAGCCGCTCGACGTGCGCCGGGCTGCCGGTTCGCGATGCGCGTCGGCATCAGTCCCCGGCCGAACCGCCGTCAGTTGCAACAGGACCAGAAACACCAGCGCGGCGTTAAGGGCGTGGAGCGTGGCGCTGACCAGATGATGCGCGCCGGGGTTCAGGCCGAACCATTCGCAGTCGAGCATGTGCGAGAGCCAGGTGAGGGGATGCCAGTTGCTGGCGGCCGTGGCCCCGAAAGCCCATCGGATGCTCTCCCACGCCAGCCCGGCCTGCACGTGGGCGTTGCCGGTCACGTACAGGCCGTCGTCATAATCCACAAACTCGAACCGGTGGACCGGCCAGTACAAGCCGAGGGTCAGAACGAACAGCGCCGCCGCCACTGCCATGCGCTGCCGCCGCGTCGTTTGGCAGGCGGCGGTTGGCGCGCCACCGCACGGAGGCTGGGCGACGATGCCCACGGTTCAGATCACGAACTCCGGCTCGACCCGGCGCGGCACCAGACCGCGTTCGAAGGCCCGATTCAAAAACCGTCGGATGGCTTCCCGCCCGCGTTCGCCGTAATCGAGCGTCCAACTGTTGACGTACATGCCCACGAACCGGTCGGCCAGAGCGCGGTCCATGCCCCGGGCGAACTGCATCGCGTAGGCCACCGCCTCGGCGCGATGCTCGAGGCTGAAGCGGATGCTGGCGGTGAGCAATTCGGCCACGCGTCGCCGTGTGGGCACATCCCAGCGCCGGTGGATTACATTGCCGCCCAACGGCAGCGGCAAGCCGTCGTTTTCCCGCGTCCACCAGGCGCCCAGATCCTCGCACACCACCAGTCCCTCGCGCTCATAGGTCAATTGTCCCTCGTGAATGATCAGCCCCACCTCGGCCTCGTCCTGGCGCACTGCCTCGAAAATCCGGTCGAAGGGCACGCTCACCCAGTCGAGCTGCTCGTCCGGCCGGTCCAGCCACAGTTGCAACGCCAGGAACGCGCTCGTCATCGCGCCCGGCACGGCGATCCGGCTGCGCGCGATCTCGGCCCGGGACAATTTGCGCCGCGCCACCAGCACCGGTCCGTAGCCGTGGCCCATGCTCGCGCCGCTGGGCAGCAACGCGTACAGGTCCGAGACATGAACCCAGGCGTGGAAACTGATGGCGGTGATGTCCAGCTCCCCGCGCGTGGCCCGTTCGTTGAGCGTCTGAATGTCCTGGAGCACGTGCTCGAAACGCAGCCCGCCGGTGGGAATCAAGCCCCGCGCCAGCCCGTAAAACATGAAGGCGTCATCCGGATCGGGCGAGTGCCCCAACGTGAGTGTCCGCTCGTGCATGCGCCCGAAATTGTTCCCCGGGGCGCGGCCTTGTCGAATCAAAAGCCCGCCGCCGGGGCGCGGATCGGCGGACGAGGCGAAGCCGGGTGGGGACGTTGAATCAACCGGCTCGCAGCGCGTTTGCGCCGGCGACGGGCTGCGACTGCCTGAACGCCGCGCCGCAGCCGCCATTGGCCGGTGGCAGACGGCGCGGGTTGCTCTGGGCCGGCGGACGGCGGTCAGCGATTTCGCGCCAGCGAAATGTAGTAGAGCAGTTGAAGGATCGCTGTCACCAGCGCGGCCACGTAGGTGAGCGCGGCGGCGTTGAGCACGCGGCTGACGCCCTCGGCTTCCTCTCGGTGCACCAGGCCCAGCTCGAACAACTGCACCCGGGCGCGCCGGCTTGCGTCGAATTCGACCGGCAGGGTCACCAGTTGGAACAGCGTCACGATTGCAAACAGCGCCACCGCCACCCAGAGCAGTTTGGATATGTGCAGCATGATGCCCAGCAGCAGAATCCCGAACACGGCCATGCTCGCGAACTGCGTCACCGGCACCATCGCCATGCGCAGATTCAACGGCGCATAGGCCGCCTGGTGCTGCAGCGCGTGGCCGGCCTCGTGCGCCGCCACGCCGATCGCGGCTACCGAACGTCCGTGAAAATTCTCCGACGAAAGAAACAGCGCCCGTTTGGTCGGATCGTAGTGGTCGGTCAAATGTCCGGGCACTTCGGCCACCGCAACGTCCACCAGGCCGGCGCGATCCAGAATGGCGCGCGCGGCTTCGGCCCCGCTGAGCCCGGAGGCCACCGGCACCCGCCGATACCGGTTGTAGGCGGACATGAGCTTGGCCTGCGCCCACAGCCCGATGATCAGGCCCGGCAACATCACAAACAGCCAGTAGTTCGTGTCGTAAAACATGCTTTCAGTCTAACCAAAGTTCGGCGCGTTTCAACCGTCATCGGCTCCTGCCGACCGGTTTCACCCCGATGACAGTTCCGGCCCCCTCGGCCGTTCGAACCGCCGCGCCCGTTGCCGTTTTTCAGGGCGAGCTGGCCCGGTAAAAGCGTTGCGGCGTCCCGGCTGCGGTCGTGTCGGTGAACTGCACCGTGCCGGTGAGATTGGTCACCGTGCCCAAAACCGTCCACTGACTCAAATCGTCGGACCGCAGCAGCGTGATCGGACTGTTCAGCGGGCCGCTGACGGTCAGTTGGACCTGATCCGGGGCGGGGCGCTGGACCGATTCGATCCGCAGCAGGGCCGGCGCATTGGTGCAGCATTGGCGGGTGATCACACGCACCGTGTCCACGTGCCAGCCGTTGCCGCCGACGCTCGAGTCGCTCGCGCAACGCCATCGGAATTGCACCGTCTGGCCGGCCGCCGAAGCCGGCAGGTTGACCAGCGTCTGGATGAACCCGCCGGAATTGCCGCTCCAGGCGGAGCGACCGGCCAGCGGATTGCCATACGAGCTGCTGGTCACGTGCGTGTAGCCGCCGTTCAGAAAACTCCCGCCCGCCGCCTCGATGTCGTTGAACGGACCGCCGCCGATGCTGAGTTCCAGCACGCCCACGTCGTAACCGGTCGGGCCGCTGCCGGCTTCAAGATCGTAGCTGTGGCGGAAGCTCAGTTGCGCCGACGAGACCGGCAACAGGATGGGTTCGGACAGCAGCTCGTTCTCGCCGGTGGCCGCCGGGTCGGGCGAAAACACCGCGTTCGGTCCGGTGTCGCTCAATGTCGTGGTGGTGACCCAGACGCTCTGCGCGCCCGAGGCGCTGCTGCTCCAGCCCGAAGGCAACAGCGGCGCGCTCACGGTGTCGAAATCCTGCGTGTAGGCATTGACCAACTGACCGACCGCGAACGGAAAACTCACCGGCGGGAGGGCGTTGGTGCCGTCCTGCAACTGGAGCGTCGCGGTCATCGCCTCGCCGCAGCCGGCCAGCACGTTGAAGGTGAACGGACGCGCGACCGGCGTGCCGTTGGTGGGCAACGTGCCGTACAATTGCGGGCCGCTGATGGCCGTCAGCCCGCCGGTGGACAGCAGCGTCGCCATCAAGTTGCTCGTGCTGGCGGTGCCGACGTTGCGCAGGGCGAACTGGGCGGTGAGCGTTTCGCCCGGGTCGGGCAATCCGTTGGACGGCGCGCAACTTTCCGAACCGACCGTCGCGCTGTCGGCCACGACCACCGGCAGGGTGACCACGCTGCCGGCGCAGCAACGCAGATCGCTCACCACCACCGAATCCACGTACCAACCTGTGCCGCCAATCGAGCTGTCGGTGCCGCAACGCCATTTCAATCGGATGGTTTGACCCGCCGCGGCGGCCGGCAGATTCACCGTCGTGGTCACAAACCCGCCCGAGTTGCCGGTCCAGGCCTGCCGGCCGGCCAGCGGATTGCCGCTGGAATTGAGCGTCCGGTTGTATCCGCCGGTGACGAAGCTCCCGCCGGCGCTGAGAATGTCGGTGAACGAGCCGCCGCCGATGCTGATCTCCAACACGCCGCCGTCCCAACCGTTTTCGGTGTTGTAGTAATGCCGGAAGCTCACCCGCCCCGAGGCCGAGCTGAGCACGATCGGCGGCGACACCAGCTCGCTGACGCCGACCTTGTTGGCGTCGTTGGCGAACGCGGCGTTGGGCGGCGTGTCGGGCTGTGCGGTCGAGGTGACCCAGAGCGCCTGCGCGCCGGAGCGGGCCGTCGTCCAACCGGCCGGCAACGCCGGCGCGCTGACCCCGTCGAAGTTCTCGATGAAGATCGGCGCGAGCTGGCCCACCGGCAGGATGAACTGGACGCTGCCGCGGTCAGCGCCGCCGTCGCTCAGCGCCAGGCGCGCGCTCAATGTCTGGCCGCAAAGCGCATCGGCCGTGAAGGTGAACGCCTGGGTGACGGCCGGGCCGCCGGCGAGCAGCGCGCCGTACCCTTGCGGTGCGCTGGGGTTCACCACACCGCCGGTGGCCAGCAGCGTGGCCATCAGGTTGGTGGTGTCAGCCGTGCCAAGATTCCGCAATGCCAGCGCCACCGTCACGGTCTCGCCCGGGTCGACTGCGCCGTTGGTCGGCGCGCAATTCTCGGCCAGCACGCCAAAGCTGTCGGCCACCAGCAGCGGACCGCTTGGTGGCTCGGCGTTGTAAACGACCAGCGCGAAGTCCTGATCCAGCGACGGCGCTTCGTTGGGCACGCCGTCGGAATTGATGTTGGCGGCGGTGACGGTCACCAGAATGCTCCCCGAAAGGCCGGCGGGCAGGAAAACGCTCTCGAGGTTGTTGCGTCGGTCGGCATTGCCACCGGGCACCGAGTTGGGTCCGCTGAACACGTTGCCCTTGTAGGTCTGACCGCCGATCGTCACGGTCAGGTCCAGATCGTTGTTGTAGGCGTTGCCGGTGGTGTTGCCCGGCGCGTCGGTCCAGGCCAGCGTCACTTGAATCGGCCGGGTCGGATCGCTCACCACGCCCGAGAACGTGCGCGTTTGACCGGTGGCGGTGAATTTGTCGACGGGGACCTGATCGCGGACAATGCGCGGCACGCCGTCGAGCGCCCTGCCCAGGTCCAGTCCGCCCATGCCCTGGCTGTTGGAGGGCAGGGTGTCGTTGGCGTACAGGCCCGTGAGATAGCGGGCGCTGTTGACCAACCAGGCCCTGGTCAGAGCCGGGCTGGGTGGTGGCCAGCCCTGATTGATGAACCATTGCCGCAACAACGCGCACGCCCCGGCCACCGCCGGTGTCGAATGACTCGTGCCCGAGGAAGTCGTGTAAAACTGCTGACCCAGCGGGAAGAAATTGTCCGGATCGCCCACCGTACCGCCGCCCGGCAGCGCGCACACGCCGGTGGCCTTGAAACAGGCCAGCGCCTGGCCCGTGCCGCTGGTGTTGGTGCTGCTCTGGGCCACCCCGCCGGTCACGTGCGTGCCCGGGGCGACGATCTCGGGTTTCCAACGACCGTCGTTGCACGGACCGCGACTGGAAAAGCCGGCCATGTCGTTGGCGTTGTCGGCTTCCGAATCGGGCGTGTTGCAGCCGTCGTTGCCGGCGGCGTTGTTGCCGCCGTTGGCGCTGGAGTGCGAATGAACGTTCTCGGCCGCGCCCACGGCAATGACGTTTTTGGCCGTCGCGGGTGAGCCGACCGTTTGTGCGCCGGGGCCGGCGTTGCCCGCAGCGAACACGATGACCATCGGCTGATTGCCCGGACTGGACACCGCCGCGCCGGCCGGTTGCGCATCCCGCACCAGCGCATCGTAGGTTTGCGCATCAGCGTCGTAATCCCCGGCGGTGTCTGCGCCCCAACTGTTGGCGCTGATGCGCGCTCCGTCCCGCCAGGCGCGCGATTGCAAATCGCGATAGTCGGGATTGGTGAACTTGTCGGGGTCGAAAATGACCGACGAGCCGACCTTCACGAACGGGCACACGCCCAGCCCGTAATGAAACCCGGCGGCATCGGTGTGGGGAAAGCCCGCGGGCATGTCGTTGTAACCGGCGATGATGTGGGCGTTGAGCGTGCCGTGGCCGTCGCAACCCTGCAACGTGCTCTGGCCCGTGCCCTGGCCCTCCAGCCGCGTGTAGAGCACCCGGCTGGCCCGGGAGGGATCGCCCAGCACGTAGAGTCCAAAATGGCCCGGCGTGGTGGTGCCGTTGTCAATGCCGCTGTCGCTCACGTCCACGCCGAAGCCCGAGGCCGTAAACTGCGATTGCGTGAAACCCTTGCTCGCCAGCCACGCCAGGTAACCGGGCCCGATCGGCCCGCTGCCGCTGAGATTGCCGGCGATGATCTGGTTCTGGCGCTCGTCGGTCTTGTGCGGTTCGACGTAGGGACGAATCGAAATCACATCCGGTTGCGCGGCGATCCGGTCCAGCCGTTCCGATGGCACGCGCACGACCAGGTTCAAATACTCCAGAGCGCGGTAGCGGCGGCGCGCCGGCTCGAGTTGCAGGCTTTCGATCAACGCCAGCGTCGCGGCGTTCTCTTCCGAATCATCGAGCAACTGGATCGCGTACCACGCGCCGCCGGGTTTGGCGGTTTGGCCCTTGGCCGTGAGCAACCGGGCGCGCGGATGGATTTTGAATGCATCGGCGTACGGACCTTCCCATTGGACGAACCCGGCCGAGGCGGCCCAGGTTTGCATCCGCGCCAGAGCCGGCGCGCTGCCCTGGATCAGGTATGCGTTTTGAGGGATGTAATGCACCAGCCGCACGCCCGTGGCGCAGAGCGCCTCGATCCATTCGGGCCGGATCGGTCCGGCGAACTGGATCAGATGCAGCCGCTTGCCTGCAAACACGCCCGCGCCCTGACGCATTGCCTGCGCCTGACTCGAACGGGTGTCGAGCCGACCCGCATTCAGCTCGATGAAATCGGCGTCGGCTTCGATCTCCACGCGATCGGACGGCTGAGCGGCGGCCAGCGCCGCAGCCTGCTCGGGCGTTGCCTCCAGCAGTTGAAACGCGCCGTAATCGGCGATCAGCCGCGCTCCACCGGCCACCAGCGCTTTGCTTCGGTCCGGATCAGCCACGCAGACCTTGACCGGTCGAGCCGCTCCACCGGACGGCGGGCTGACCGCCAGCGTGTGGAGGGCCAGTACGATGCCGGCAAAGAGACCGAAAACGGGGCGGGCGATCGGGCAATTGTTCATGGCTGTTTGAGCCGAATCTTCGCCCAAGCGGGCGGGCTGTCAAAAACGATCTGGTGGCTGCGTCGGGCCAAAACAGCCTTCGCCAGGCAGCTTGCGGGAACAAAGCGCCGGCACGCCCCGCCTCTGAGCGGAGGGTGGAGCGAACCCACGACCTACGGTTTACGAAACCGTTGCTCTACCGCTGAGCTACTTTGGCTTCCCGAACCGCGGCGAACATGGTAGGGGCTGCGCGCGGGCGGTCAAGCCGGCCTGTCGAAACGCCCGCCCGCCAACGCTGGTGCAGCAGGGCGGTTGGGCCCGGGCAATCCGACCCGGTTCGAGCGGGGGAAACGTCGTCGTCGGCGCGAATCAGGTTGCCTCGATATTTGCCATTGCGTGCGGCGGCGATTCATTGTTTTCTGCTGCGCCCCCCGAGACGCCTGCACGGCGACGGGGCAACAAAAAACAATGATCGTTGGAACAGCAGCATCGAAGACAGAACACATGCATCGGTCGCACGGACACTCCCAACCCGGCGCTCACACGCACGGGCATCAACCGGCTCACGGACACTGGCACGGGGCCGCCACCGCTCACGCTCACGCCACGCGGCATCGTTACTCGGCCAAGAACATGAGCAAGCCGGTCAATTTGCCGCGTGCCCGACGCCAAAGCGGTTTTCCTTATCGGCGATTTCAACCAGTGGAATCCCACCTCCCATCCCATGCGACGTCAGCCCGATGGCGCGTGGCATCTGGCCGTGCCGTTGCACCACGGCCATCATCGCTACTGTTTTCTGGTGGACGGCCAGCGCGTGCTCGATCCCAACGCTCACGGCATTGCACGGGACGATCAGGGGCAGCGGGTTTCGCTCCTTGCGGTGA
>CAYXJB010000101.1:3011-10226 GCA_964465445.1 uncultured Verrucomicrobiota bacterium | reverse complement strand
CTGACCCGAGACGTCCTCGTCCCGATGCGTGTAGAGCGCGGTCAGATACAGCGGTCCTTCGCGGTAGTTGAGTCGTGCGCCGTAGCGCCAACTGTCCACCGTGACGCGGCTGAAGAAATCGTAATCGCGGAAGGTGTGGTCGTAATGGCCAAACAGGCTGCCGTTGAGCGGTCGTTGGGCCAGAAAATTCGCGTTGCCGGTGAACCGGCCCAGGTACTGGAGCTTCTCCCGATCCACCGAACCGGCTGCCGAGCGGATGGATTCGGTTTCCCAGCCCAGCGCGCCTTCGCTCAAGACCAGCCACTGGCAAAGGTTCGGATGATAAATCGAGCCCTGCAGATTCAATCCCAGCGAGGGCCCGACGAAAAACCGATCATGCGACACGGACGAGCCGCCGCCAAAGCTCGTTTCCTCGAAACTACCCTCGCTGTAAAGGCCGGCGCTGGCCTCGGTCAGGCGCAACTTGATCCATTGGGGTTCTTCGATCAGTTGGAGGCGCCGCTGCGCCAGGAGCGTTTCGGGCCAGAGCCCGATCGCAAGCATCAGCAGCCCCACCCTTCGATTCCATTGGCCCGCTCGCACGCTCATTTTGCCGATGCGGTTGAACCGGCTGCCGGACGCGCGACGCCGGGCTTGAGGAAAAACTTCTCTGCACCGGCGTGCGGATCGTGACAACGCGAGCAGGCCTGTTCGAGCTGATCGCGGTGGGCTTCGACCCGCGCCAGATCTGCCGTCTCGTGACATTCCAGGCAGACCTGCGGATCGGGCTTGGTCAGCAGCGCCCGCTGCGGTCCGGCATGCGGCCGGTGGCAGGAAGCGCAGTCGCCGTCTTCGACCGGCTGGTGCTTGAAGGCGGCCTGCTGCAGAAAGTTGTCGTGGCAATCCCAGCACAACGCCGCCAGCGGCTTGCTCAGCAGCCCTTTTTGATCCGAGCCGTGCGCGCTGTGACAGGCGGAACACTCGCCGTTCTCGACGGGCTGGTGTTTGACGGCCGCGCCGGCCAGCGCGTCCTCGTGACACTCGGCGCAGAGCGCCGGCACGGGTCGGGTGAGCATCTTGGGCAGGGGCGATCCGTGGCTGTCGTGGCAGGCGGAGCACTCACCGTTTTCGGCGGGCTGATGTCTGACTTTGACGGCGGCCAGGAAATCGTCGTGGCAGGCGAAACACACCTGCAACTGCGTGCCCTTGAGCTGAACCGAAAAACGCGATTCGTGGCATTCGGTGCACTGGCGATCCTCGTAGGGTGGATGCCGCGTGAAGGGCGGTGCCGGCGCGGGCGCAGCGTTGGTCGAGGGTGCGAACACGCCGACCGGACGGCCCTCCTCGTCATAGGCAATGGCCGGCGGCGGATTGGTCTCGGCACCGATGGGCGGCACGCCATCGAAGAAAAACGTCAGCCAGCGGTGTTTGGTCTGGGTGCTGCAACCGGCCAGCGCCGCAAGACCCAACAGCGCCGCCAACCACAGCGCCCTGACCTGGGCCGGTTGGAGCGACCGCCGCCCCGGGCGCGGCTGCCGATGCGTCAGCCCGGTGGAAGCAACCTCTCCCGCGTTGCGCGACCTCATGTTGCTCGATCACTCCGGCCGTTCAGTGCGCTCCTGCGCGCCCGGCCCCGACGCGCCGCTTCACCATCCCGGCTCAGGGCGATTTGAGAAAACCGTAAACGCTGACCCGACGCGGCCCGGCCTGATTGGTGACGTAAATCAGGTATTCGATCTTGTGGTTGGGCGCGACGAACGACTCGAAGCGACTCACATTCTCGTAGTCCACCGCAATGCCCGCCGGCAGCACCAGTGCGCCGGCCGCACCGGCCTGCGGTTCGCCGAAAAACATCAACACCCGGCCTTCGTTGTCGAAGAGCTGGACCACGCCGGTGGCCGCATCCACCACGTAAAAGCGCCCTTCCCGGTCCACGGCGATGCCCTTGGGCAGGGCAAAACGGCCCGGCGTCAGGCCCAACTCGCCGATGCTTCGCAGGTGGTTGCCTTCGGCGTCAAAGATGTGGACCGCAAAACCTGTCGAGTCCGACACGTAGATGCGCCCCTGCGAATCCACCGCCACGTTGGTGGGCTGGAACAGACGGCTCTTGGGATCGGACCGATCCCGCGGCAGGGTCAACAACAGCTCGCGTGTTCGCCAGTTGTAAACCCGCACGCACTGGTTGGTCATGTCGGTCACGTAAAGCCGATCGCCGGCGACCGCCACGCCACAGGGTTTGGTCTGGGGCGCGCCGCCCATCGCCTCGATCAGCGCGCCGTTCTTGTCGTAAATGAGCACCTGGCCCCGGACCGTGTCGGTCACGTACCGGTTGCCCTCGGCGTCCACCGCGACGTTGATCGGCATTTTGAACATGCCCTGGCCCTCGGGTTTGAAGTAGCTGATGCGCCGTTTGGCCAGGTCCACGATGCAGAGGTTTTTGGGCTGGGTGTCGCAAATGTAGAGTTTGCCGGCCGTGGCGGTGATCCCGTAGGGCTTCCAAATCGGGCGCTGATACCGTTGCTCGCCGACAATCAACTCGCTGAATCGCGAGCGCTGGCCCAGCTCCGATTCGGCGCTGAAACTGGTCAGATACTGAATCCGCGGCGGGTTGGGCGGGGGCGGATAAAAGACAAACTCGCGGGGTTTCTTGGGCGCGGGTGCGGCGCAGCCCGCCGCCAGCGCCAGACCGAGCAATGCGAGTCGTCGCCGGAGCTTCCCGGGCGAGGGCGTTGTCCGCAGGAGCAATTGCATATCGTCTGGTAGTCAAAAACGACACCCCGCGCCAGCCTGACTCCGCTCAATCCGTTCCGGAGTTGCTGCGCCCCGTTCAAACAAAAGCCCGGCAGCGAAGCGTGACTGAAACGTTCGCTGCCGGGCCATGACATCAGCAGCGCCGGTCGCTGCGGCGCCGGGTTACTTGATGTGGCAGGTGCGGCAAATCAGACTGCCGCGACCCGTGCTGTCCGAACCGCTGATCCGCAGCAGGATGCCGCTGGAGGGCGCGCTGCCATTCATCTTGTGCACGTCATGGCAGGAGCTGCACTCCATGCGGTGATTGAACAGCAACGCCTCGTCAATGGTTTTGCCCGTCAGCGACGTGCCACTCCAGGAGGCCGGCACCGGCGGCGTGCTGATGGTCAGACTGCTCTTGGGATCGCCGATCTTGTAAACGGTGGGATCTTCCAGCTCACCGTCAGCCGCTGCCAGGGCCGCGTCGTACACGAACGAGACCGGATGCGTGGTGTGCAAGTCCGGTCCGATCTGTGCGTCGGGATCAATCGGCCCGCTCAGCGTGCTGCCGCCGCCCAGCGGACCGCTGATACCCTGGTTGATCGCCAACGTGCCGTCATGGCAGCTCAGGCAGGCCAGCGACACGCCACTGGGCAAACCGACCGAGGCGTCCATCGTGCCGCTGCTGTAGGGCACAAAGGCCGCAGTCGAGGTCGCGTGCGCCCACAACGGCGCGATTTGCGCCTCATCGGTATGATGGGCCTGATGGCACGCACTACACGTGCCCCGACGAAGGTTCCACGAATTGGTTGAGAAGTCGTGGACCGAACCTTCGATACCCTTGTTGATGGACTGCGCCCGCGCCAAGGTTGGCAGCGCAAGCGCCAGGCCAATCATCAGGATGTGGATTCGTTTCATAGTTTCACCTGCTCCCATGGTTGTGTGTTTGTATCCCAATTCCGCATCGCTTCTCCGGCGCTGCGTTTTCCGGCCGCCGCAAACGAGCCTACCCATTCGGCCCGCCAGTGGCCAGAAATCTTCTCTCGCCCGCTTTGGGGCAAAACCGTTCCATCTCTGCGCCTCGGTGCGTTCATACGGCACAAACCGCTCCGGTTTTGGAAAGCACGCCGGCTTCCGCCCATGCGCCAGCCGGCGCAACCCCGGCCCGGCCACGGTATTTGGCCGCGCGGGCCAGCTTGTCCAGGAACTCGGTCGCGCGCGCGGCGATGATCTCGCGGCAGCGGCCCAGTTCCTGTTCACGCAAGCGCAGGTTCTCCCTCACCACAGCTTCGAGGTGATCAATGTTGCAGAGGTAAACGTTCTCCAGATGTTCGACCTCTGGGTCAATGTCCCGCGGCACCGCGATGTCAATCATCACCAGCGGTCGGCTCTTGCGGGCGGACATGACCCGCGCCACATCAGCCCGACGCAGAATCACGTGCGGCGAACCGGTCGAACAGACCACGATGTCGGCTGTGGCCATCGCCTCCAGGCACTCGTCCATGCGCAGGGCGCGCCCGCCGAATTCGGCCGCCAGCCGCTGGGCCCGCTCCGGTGAACGATTGGCCACCAGCACCGAACGCGCGCCGCGGGCCGTCAGATGTCGCACGCAGGCTTCGCCCATCTTGCCCGCGCCGATGATCATGACGGTGCGGTCGGACAAATCGCCGTCGAAAATCTTCTCCGCCAGCTCGACCGCCACACTGCCCACCGACACCGCGCCGCGACCGATCTGCGTTCGGGTGCGGATTTCCTTGGCCACCTGCAGCGCGGTCTGGAAGAGTCGGTTCGTGACCGGCCCGGTCAGGCCCGCGGCGCGCGCGGTTTCGTAGGCGCTTTTGACCTGACCGGTGATCTCGGTTTCTCCCACCACCATCGAGTCCAACCCGGCCGCCACGGCAAACAGATGCCGGACGGCCTCCTCACCTTCCTTGACGTAAAGATACGGGGCGAGGCTCTCGTCCCCGCCCAGGCATTGAAAGATGCGCAGCGCCCGGCCGCCGGGCCAGCCGCTGGTGCCGTAAACCTCAACCCGGTTGCAGGTCGAAAGCAGCACGACCTCTTCGAGTTGCGCGCCCACCTTCAAGCGGCAGCCGTGGCAGGGCAACAGCCGGGGCGAAACCGCCAGCCTCTCGCGCACCGCCACCGGCGCCGTCCGGTAACTCAGGCCCGCCACAAATGGTTTCATACGCTCGGTCTCGCGCCTCCGGTGACGCTCACCTTCGCGGCCCTTGCCCCGCCTCGAACCAGAAACGTCCCACGTCTCTTGCACGCACCGCCCCAACGATGAGCAATTCACCGTTCATTTCGCGGGTAAATTAAATCTCTCTGATGAATCAGGGCTCAACCCGGTTTGCCAAAGAATTGTCTTTTCTTGTTCTGAGCCTGCCGCGGTGAACAACGCGCTGCCCGAGAAGCAAGGGCGCCTGGTGCAGCCTCGGAACGGGCGATCAGGTGCGGATCTCGCGCAGCAGCCGGCCGTGGCGGTCGCGCAACCGCAGGAGCAGCGGCACCCGTCCGGTCGCGTGGGTGGCACAGCCAAAACAGGGATCGTAGGCGCGAAACGCCATTTCGATCCGATTGAGCAGGGCGTCGTGAACACGGCTCTGATGGATCAGCTCCCGGGCGGCTTTATCCACGCTCAGCGCGATGCGCGCGGCGTTGTTCTGGGTGGCGACGATGAGGTTGGCCATGCGGATCAGGCCCTGTTCATCGGTTTCGTAGTGATGAATCAACGTCCCGCGCGGCGCTTCGACCACGCCGATGCCCACGCGCGGCGTGCCGGTGGGAATGGTTCGGATCTCGGGGCTGGTGATTTCCGGATCGTTGACCAGCTCGACCATGCGCTCGGCGGCCTGGAGCATTTCGATCACACGCGCCCAGTGGTTGGCCAGCGTGTGGTGCACCGGTTTGCCGCCGAGCGTGCTGAAGAATTCCTCGTAAGCCTGTTGCGCCAGCGGCGTGGCCATGCCCTCGGCGACGTTGAGTCGCGCCAGCGGTGCGACCGCGTACACGCCGCTTTGCTCTCCCTCGACAAACCCCTGCCAGCCGATGGGTTTGAGGTAGCAAAACTTCACGTAACTCCAGGGCTCGACATGTTCGGCAATGAAGTCGCGGTAGCGGCGCGCCGGGAACGCGGCGACTTCGCGCCCGTTGGGATCGGTGACGCGAATCTGGCCGTCATAGAACGCCAGCCGATGTTGCGCATCCACCAGGCCCATGTAATGCGTCCGGTGCGTGTAGGCGTCGCTGGTGATGAGCCGCAGGTAGCCGGGATTCGAGAGCACCAGATCCTTGAACACCTGCAAGGTGGAGCGGGCGAACTCGAGGGTGTCGCCGGCCAGCGCTTTGAACCGGGGCAGGTCGGCCGGGTCGAGTCCTCGCGAAACGCCTCCGGGCAAGCCCAGCACCGGATGGATCGGCTTGCCGCCGAAATACGCGATGAGCTCGCGCAAGCGACGGCGCATCGCGATGACGCGCTTCCCGACATCCGGGCCCACTTTTTGGAGCACGCCCAGCACGTTGCGCTGTCCGGGCGGCGCGTCCGGGCCCACAATCCAATCCGGCCCGCCGAGCAAATACACGTGCAATGCGTGGTCCTCGATCATGAACGCGCAGTACACCAGCTCGCGGATCTTGCGCGCCGCCGGCGGCGGCTCGACCTGATAGAGATCGTCCAGCGCCTTGGTCGCAGCCATGTGATGGGCGGTCGGACACACGCCGCAGATGCGGCTGGTGATTTGCGGCATCTCTTCGGCCGGTCGGCCGATGCTGAACACTTCGAACCCGCGCAATTCGGGCACCTGCAGATAGGCGCGTTCGACCTCGCCGGCGTCATCCAGGAACACCTCGATTTTGCCGTGGCCTTCGAGGCGCGTGATCGGGTCAATCGTGACCCGGCGTCGCGCCTCCACAGCGGCGGCCCGGGCGCGATCGTGACCCTGATTCCAAAGCTCTCGTGCAGCAGGATCCATAAGCCCGGTAATTCGATCAACTCACAGGCAAATCGGCCCGGCGTCGCAACAAACTCCGCGCCAGCCCGTACCGGTAGAACGTTCCGACCGGGTCCGGGATACCGGCTTCGATCCGGCGAATCTCCTCCTCCTGTGCGGCGGCGACGTTGGCACACAACGAGGAGAGCATCTTTGCGCCCTGATCCCGCACACGCGAGGTCGGTCCCAGACAACCGCTGCAGGGCATGTGGCCGCGAATGCACGCGGCCTCACAGCCGGCCCGCGTGGCCGGTCCCATGCAGACCACGCCCTGGGCCAGGAAACACCGGTCGCGGTCCAGCGGTGTCAGATGCGGGCGTTTGAACTCGTGGAAACTCAGATCGGCCGGTTTGGTGGCTTTGCGCGGGCATTGATCGCACAAGGCGATATCCGGCGCCAGCACGCTGCCCCGGGGCGGCAGGCGGCCCTGCAGCAACGCCTCCAGCGCCGCCCGCGTCAGCCCCGGCGGTGGCGGACAGCCCGGAATGTAATAGTCCACCGGCACGACCTGATC
>CAYXJB010000101.1:270-2912 GCA_964465445.1 uncultured Verrucomicrobiota bacterium | reverse complement strand
CCTCGTACACGAACCGCAGGATCTGATCCCGATCGAACTGATTGGCCAGGCCGACAATCCCGCCCAGTTGCGCGCAGGCGCCGTAGGCGATCAGCACGCGGCTTTTGCGCCGGAGCAACCGGGCCATTTCCTCCTGCTCGCTGGTGCGAATGGCGCCGTTGAGCAACGCAGCGGTGATGGACTGATCCGGCATTGCCTCCAGGTCGCTCTTTTTGAAGTCCATCGCCACCGGCCAGAAGACGATTTGGACCGCATCGAGTACTCCCAGAATCTCCTCAGACAGGTCCAGCACCGCCTCTTCGCATCCGCCGCAGGAGGCGCACCAGTAAAGAGCCAGCGTGGGTTTAGGCATGAACCACCTCGACCGCTTGCCGGGCCGGGAGCGGACCGCCGGGCCACGACTCCGGTGGCGCGGTCAATTCGCTGTCCCACCGGGCGAAACGCGCCGGCAGATTCAGCGGTCCGAGCGCCCGAATCTGTTCGACCAGCTCATTGACAATCCGGCGCAGCCGCTCGCCCTCGGAGGCTGAAATCCACTCCAGGCGCACCCGCTGCGGTTCGATGCCCACGGCCTGCAAAAGCCGCTGCAGCATCTGCACGCGGCGCAGGGCTTTGAGATTGCCTTCGATGTAATGACAATCGCCCGGATGACAACCCCCAATCAGCACGCCATCGGCTCCGCCGGCCAGTGCACTCAGCACAAATTGCGGATCCACCCGGCCCGAACACATCAGCCGGATGACACGAACCTGTGGGGCGTATTTGAGGCGCGAGACGCCCGCCAGATCCGCAGCGGTGTAGGTGCACCAGTTGCAGAAAAACGCCACAATGCGCGGCTGCCAGTTCTCCTCAGCCATAAGCCAGCACCCCGTCAATCTCGGCAAAGATTTCTTCGTCCTCGAACAAATGCTGGCGGATCGAGCCGCTCGGGCAGGCCGCCACGCACGTGCCGCAACCCTTGCACAGGGCCGCCTCGATCACCGCCTTCTGCCGGGATTCGTCGAATCGAATCGCCTCGTAGGGACACAGCGGAATGCACGATTTGCAGCCCGAGCAATCGGCTTCCTGGATGTAGGCGGTGTTGGGCTCTTGTTCGATGCCGCCCCGGTCAATCAACGCCAGCACCTCGCCGGCCGCCGCGCCGGCCTGCGCGATGCTGTCGGGAATGTCTTTCGGCCCCTGACAACAGCCGGCGATGAAAATCCCGTCGGTGAACGTGGCCACCGGCGCCAGTTTGGGATGCCGCTCCAAAAACCAGCCTTCCGAACTGCAACTAATGCGCAACAGCCGCCGCAGCTCCGAAGCGTCGGCCTGCGGCTCCATGCCCACCGCCAGCACGATCATGTCCACCGGAATGCGCCGCACAAAACCCGCCAGCGTGTCCTCGACGCGGATGACCAGTTTGCCCTCCTCCTCGGGCGAGAGCGCCCAGTCGGTCACCTCCGCCACCCGCCCGCGCACGAACTGGATGCCCTCCTGCAGCGAGCGATCATAAAACTCCTCGCATCCCTTGCCCGGCGCGCGGATGTCCAGATAGAAAATCGTCACGTCCGCTCCGGTATGCTCGCGCACCAGTTGCGCCAGCTTCATCGAGTGCATGCAACAGGTGCGCGAACACCAGCGGTTGGTTTTGAAATCCCGCGAGCCCACGCACAGGATGAACCCCACCGAGCGCGGCACGCGACCATCCCGCAATCGCACCTCCCCGCCGGTCGGCCCGCTGCTGTTGACCATCCGCTCCAGCTCCAGCGAGGTGAACACGTTCGGATAGCGGCCGTAGCCGTATTGCGGAATCCGCGTCGCGTCGAACAGTTGATAACCCGTGGCCACGATGATGCTGCCGACCTGAATCTGGAGCAGTTCTTCGCGCTGCGTAAAATCAATCGCATGCCGGTCGGCGCACGCTTCCAGACAGGTCTGCTTGCACCGGCCGGTCTTGAGGCGCAAACACCGCTCCGGATCAATCACCACCACCTGCGGCACGGCCTGGGGAAAGGGCAGATAAATCGGTTTGCGCCGACCCAGCCCGGCATTGAACTCGTCGGGAAACTTCGGCTCCTTGAACACGCAGGCGTTGACGCATTCCTGGCAGCCCACGCACAGCGCTTCGTTCACGTACCGGGGCTTGCGTTTGACGGTCACGCGGAAATCCCCCACCACGCCCTCGACCTTCACCACCTCCGACAGGGTCCAGAGCGTGATGTTCGGATGCGACCGGACCGCGGACATCTTGGGCGTGAGAATGCACGCGGCGCAGTCAAGCGTCGGGAAGGTCTTGTCCAGTTGGGCCATGTGCCCGCCGATGCTCGGCTGGCGTTCCACCAGGTAAACCTTCTTGCCCGCCTCGGCCAGCGTCAGCGCCGCGTGAATCCCGGCGATACCCCCGCCGATCACCAGCACCTCGGGCCGAATCCGCATCCGCCCGGGCTCCAGCGCCCGGTGGTAACGCACCCGTTGCACCGCCGCCCGGCCCAGCGCCTGCGCCTTGCGGGTCGCCGCTTCGCGATCGGTGTGCACCCAGGCCACCTGCTCGCGGATGTTCACCATCTGAAAGCAGTACGGATTCAATCCCGCCGCCGCACATGCCCGCCGGAACGTCGCCTCGTGCAACAGCGGCGAGCAGGAGGCCACCACAACCCGAT
>CAYXJB010000101.1:0-232 GCA_964465445.1 uncultured Verrucomicrobiota bacterium | reverse complement strand
TCAATTGCTGGCCCGGGTCCGAACACATGTACCTGTAATCGCGCGAAACCACCACGCCCGGCAGCGCGGCGATGGATTCGGCCACCACCGCGCAATCCACCGTGCCGGCAATGTTGTGCCCGCAATGGCAGACGTAGAAACCGATGCGGACGTCGGTCGGTGGGAATTGCGGGTTCATGCGACCGCTGCGGCCGGTTGCGGGTCTGCCGCCGGCCCCGCCGCCCATTGCAGC
>CAYXJB010000100.1:0-10244 GCA_964465445.1 uncultured Verrucomicrobiota bacterium | reverse complement strand
GCGGGTGTGGTTCAATGGTAGAACGCGGGCTTCCCAAGCCTGAGACGAGGGTTCGATTCCCTTCACCCGCTCCAGCGCCAACCCGTTGGTTCGCTCGCTGATCGGTTGCGCCGATGCGTTTCCATCCAAGTCCATCGGGTCACCCCTCGTGCCGCTCACCGCAGTTTGAACCCGCCTTCGAAAACCACCTCGGCCACCGTCACCACCAGAAACACCGTGCTGACGACGGCGTTGAGCCGAAAGAACGCGACCTGAATCCAGTTCAGGCTGCGACGCCGCGCGATCCAATGCTCGAGCACCAGGCAACCCACGATCATGAACCAGCCCAGCAGATACGCGATGCGGAAGCGGCACAGCAGCCCGAAGAGCAACAACAGGCCGCACATGAGCATGTGAGAGAGAAATGCCGCCTGCAGCGCGTTGCGCGGTCCCCAGGCCACCACCAGCGAGTGCAGGCCGTGCGCCTTGTCGAACTCGTAGTCCTGCAGCGCGTAGATGATGTCAAAGCCCACCAGCCACAGCAGCACCGCCGCCGCCAATGTGAGCATGCGCGCCACATCAAGCGCCGACAGATTGCCGCCCTTGACCGCCAGCCACGCGCCGACCGGTGCCAGCGCCAGCGCCAATCCCAAAAACGCGTGCGTCCAGGGCGTGAACCGCTTTGTCAGCGAGTAAAAACACACGACAAACAGCGCCACCGGCGAGAGCACAAAACAGATCCGATTCAAGCCGTAGCTCGCCGCGATGAATCCCGCCGCGCTCAGCGCCCAGATCGTCCAGGCCGCCGGCAGGCTGATCCGACCCGTCGGCACATGCCGCCCCGCGGTGCGCGGATTCAGGGCGTCGAAGCGCCGGTCCACGATCCGATTGAACGCCATCGCGCAGGTCCGCGCCGAAACCATCGCTGCCAGGATCAGCAAAAAGGTGCGCCAGCCCGGCCAACCGCGCTGTTCCCGCGCGGCGACGGCCATCGCCGCCAGCGCAAACGGCAGCGCAAAAATCGTGTGCGAAAACCGCACAAACGACAGCCATTTGCTCAGGAACGCCAACATCCGCCAAAGTCTGCCGAATCGGGCCCGGCCACGCGCAGGCTCGGGCCGGACCCGACAGCCCGCACCGGTGAGGGCGACCGGACCGCGTCCGGGCGATTGATCGCAGCGCCGGGTTTCCCCGGGCATGTGCCGCCGCGCAGCGCTGTCGGTAACCGGCGTTTCGACGTCACTCCTTTTCCTCGGCCCATCGCGGTGCCAGTTGATTGGGAAGGCCCAAATGATCGAGCACGCGTGCCACGACCGTGTCCACCACCTCGCGCACGGTTTGGGGATTGCCGTAGTAGCCCGGATTGGCCGGCAGGATCGTCGCCCCGGCCAGCAACAGCAGCTCGAAATTTTTCACATGCACCAGGTTCAGAGGCGTTTCGCGCGGCACCAGAATGAGCTTTTTGCGTTCCTTGAGCACCACGTCGGCAGCGCGCAGCAACACGTCCTCGCTCGAACCGTGGGCAATGCGTCCCAGCGTGCCCATCGTGCAGGGGATCACGACCATCGCGTCGGGCGGATTCGAGCCGCTGGCGAAGGGCGCGTTCATGCTTTTGAGGTTGTAGAGCCGCGCGCCCTGGGGCAGACGCAGCCCGCCGGGCAGCTCGGAGGCGATCACCTGTGGGGCGTAATGACTCAGGATCACCGCCACCTCGTGCTGGTGCGAATCCAGATTGTCGAGCAACCGCTGCGCGTACAGCGCCCCGCTGGCCCCGGTAATGGCCACAAGGAGTTTCACGCCCACCGATTAAACCGCATCGGGCGCGCGCCGGCATTAAAATTCTGCCCGCGAGCCGTCCGCTCGCGTCCCAGCGGCCGGGCCGCCGCTCGGCCACCGGCCCGGTCATTGGCCTTGAGCGGTCCGAGCGGACTCGCACAATGCGCGCGTGTCCAGGCGGCTGATCAGCGGGCTGATCGGGTTGACGCTCTGCGTTGGCTGTACCTCCACACCCTCGGGCAGCTCGCGCACGGTGTTGCCGCCCAACTGGGAGGCTGCGCCGGCACCGACCGCACCCGTCGCCTCCCCGCTCGCCGCACCGACCGCACCGGCGATGCCCGTGCCCGAAACGCCGGAAACGGGCTGGGTCGCGCTCGAGAACTGGTGTCGCCTTCGTGGCCTGGCTCGCCCGCAACCGCTGCGGGCCGACTCGCCGCAGAGTTTCGCGCTCCAATCCACCAACGGCGTGTGGGTTCTGACGGTCGGCAGCCGGGTTGCGCACTGGGACGGGCTGGAGCTGCATCTGGGATTTGCGCCCTGGTTGTTGGACGGGCAGTTGATGGTCCACGCGCTGGACGTGCGAAAGAATCTCGAACCGCTTCTGTGCGGCAATGGCCAGCCGGCGTTGCAGCGCGGGTTGGTGGTGCTCGATCCGGGTCACGGCGGCCGCAACACCGGCACGCGCAGCGTGGCTGACGGACGCTGGGAAAAGGATCTCACGCTCGACTGGGCGCAGCGGCTGGCATCGCTGTTGGAGTCGCGCGGCTGGCGGGTGTTGCTCACGCGCACCAACGACGGCGACGTGTCGCTGGCCGAGCGCGTCGCGTTTGCGCAGCGGCACCATGCGGATCTGTTCCTCAGTTTGCATTTCAATGCCGCCGGGCCGACCGGGTACGACCAAGCGGGCGCCGAGACCTACTGCCTCACACCGGCCGGGATGCCGTCGAACCTCACCCGCGGTTTTCCGGACGAGCCGGCCGGGCCGTTCCCGAACAATGCCTTCGACGAGCAGAATCTGCTCTGGGCGGTGCGGTTGCATCGGGTGCTTGTGAACGCCAACGGCGGTCGGGATCGCGGCGTGCGACGTGCCCGGTTTCCCGCCGTGTTGCGCACCCAGCTCTGTCCGGCGGTGTTGCTCGAAGGCGGTTTTCTGTCCAACCCCGCGGAGGCACGACGCATTGGCGAACCGGTGTTTCGACAACGCCTTGCCGAAGCGCTGGCGGATGCCCTGCCCTCGACGCCACCGGGCTCGACCGGGCCGTAACTCTTACGACCCTGCCGGATCAATTCCCAGTAGAGCGACAGAGCGCTGGTGCGTATGAATGCAGCGTCGAAGTTTCAGGATCTGGCTGACGGAGCGTCGGGTCGGCATTTGCCCCGGCGGCCGTTGCACTCGGTGACCTTTTACTGCGATGCGACCGGGGCGCGGGCGGTGTCGGTCGTGGGCGATTTCAACCAGTGGAATCCGCACGCGCATCCGATGAGTCGGATGCCCGACGGGCGTTGGGTGCTGCGAGTGGATCTGCCGCACGGCCATTACCGGTATTTGTTTTTGGTGGACGGACGACCGCAGCTCGATCCGCGCGCCCACGGCACCGTCCGCGATTCGAATGAATGGCTCGACGCGGCCTCGCTGCTGGAGGTCAGTTGAGCAACGGGGCGTTTCTTGCCTGCCGAGGCCGGCCCGCCTAGCATTTGAACGGTCATGGACGCGCTGACGCTCTCCCGCCTCCAGTTCGCCGCGACGGTGTCGTTTCACTACATTTACCCGCCCCTGAGCATCGGGCTGGGCGTGGCGCTGGTGATCATGGAGGCGCTGTGGCTGCGCACGGGCAACGCGCTCTACCACCAGATGGCCCGGTTCTGGACGCGCATCTTCGCGCTGACCTTTGCGCTGGGCGTGGCCACGGGCATCGTCATGGAGTTCGAGTTCGGCACGAACTGGGCGGCCTACTCGCGGTTTGTGGGCGATGTGTTCGGCAGCGCGCTGGCGGCGGAGGGCATTTTCGCGTTCTTCCTCGAATCGGGTTTTCTGGCCGTGCTCTTGTTCGGCTGGGACAAGGTCGGCCGCCGGATGCATTTTTTCTCGACCTGCATGGTGTGTCTGGGGGCGCACTTCAGCGCCATCTGGATTGTCGTGGCCAATTCATGGATGCAAACGCCGGCCGGCTACCACATCGTGCAGACGCCGCTCGGCCCGCGGGCCGAGATCACCGATTTTTGGGCGATGGTGTTCAATCCCTCCGCGATGGAGCGGCTGTTTCACGTCTTGTGCGGTTGCTGGCAGGCGGGGGCGTTTCTGGTGGTGAGCGTGGCCGCGTGGTATTTGCTCAAGGGCCGGCACGTGGACTTCGCCAGGGCCTCGATGCGTGTGGGGCTGGCAGTGGGGCTGGTGGCAGCGGTGCTCTCGCTGGTCAGCGGGCACGAAAGCGCGCAGGGCGTGGCGCGAAATCAGCCGGCCAAGCTGGCGGCGTTCGAGGGGCTGTATGAAACCATGCCGCGCGCGCCGCTGGTGCTCTTTGGCTGGGTGGACGAGCAGAACGAGCGGGTCATCGGCCCGGCCATTCCGGGCCTGTTGAGCTACCTCACGCACGGCGACGTGAACGCGCCGGTCACGGGGCTGAAGGCGTTCCCGCCCGAGGACCGCCCGCCGGTGCAGCGGGTGTTCCAGCTTTATCACCTGATGGTGGCGATCGGGCTGGGGATGATCGCGGTGGCAGTGGCCGGGACGCTGCTGTGCTGGCGGGGAATCCTGTTCCGTCACCGCTGGATGCTCCGGGTGCTGGTGTTGTCGGTGCTCGGTCCGCAGATCGCCAACCAGGCCGGGTGGTTCGCGGCCGAGATGGGCCGGCAGCCGTGGATCGTGTACGGCCTGATGCTCACGGCCGAAGGGCTCTCGCCGGTCGTGAAGGCGCAGACGGTGCTGGGTTCGCTGGTGCTGTTCACCTTCATTTACCTGCTGCTGTTTGCGGTGTTCGTGTACCTGCTCAACGACAAAATCCAGCACGGGCCGGACGTGGCAGACCTTGTGCCCAGCGGCAAGCTGGCCCTGCCGGTGCGGCCCACGGAGGAGGGAGGCGCGGCATGAATTTCCCCGAATGGCTGGACCTGCCCACGGTGTGGTTCGTGCTCATCGGCGTGCTGTTCACCGGCTACGCGATGCTGGATGGCTTCGATCTGGGTGTGGGCGGACTGCACCTGTTCACCAAAAAAGACGAGCACCGGCGGCTGTTGCTCAATGCCATCGGACCGGTCTGGGACGGCAACGAGGTGTGGCTGGTGACCGGCGGCGGGGCGTTGTTCGCGGCGTTTCCGCACGTGTACGCGACGGTGTTCTCGGGGTTTTACCTCGCCTTTGTGCTGTTGCTGGTGGCGCTGATCTTCCGCGCGGTGGCCATCGAGTTCCGCAGCAAACAGCCGATGCGCTGGTGGCGGCAGATGTGGGATGTGGGGTTCGCCGGCGGCAGCGTGCTGTCGAGCTTCCTGATCGGCGTGGCGATGGGCAACATCGCCTGGGGCATTCCGCTGGACGCGCAGGGCGAGTACGCCGGCGGTTTTCTGGACCTGCTCCATCCGTATGCGTTGCTGCTGGGGGTCACGACCGTGGCGCTGTTTGCGATGCACGGGGCGATCTACGCGACGATGAAGACCGAGGGCGCGTTGCACGAGCAACTGCGCGGCTGGATCAACCGCACGATCATCGGCTTCGTCATCTGCTACGCCGTCACCACCATGGCCACGTTGCTGTACGTGCCGCACATGGCGGCGCGGGTGCGGGCCAACCCGTGGCTGTTCAGCATCGCGCTGGTGAACATGCTGGCCATCGCCAACATCCCGCGCGAGGTCAGCCGGCGGCGGGACGGGCGGGCGTTTGTCTCCTCGTGCGTGGCGATGGTGGCGTTGATGACGCTTTTCGGGCTGGAGATGTATCCGCATCTGATTCGGAGCAACCCGCAACCGGAGCACAGCCTGACGATTTACAACGCGGCCTCCTCGCCCAGGACGCTGGGTGTCATGCTGACAATTGCCCTGATCGGCGTGCCGGTGGTGCTGGCCTACACGGTGAGCATCTACTGGATTTTCCGCGGCAAGGTGAAACTGGATCGGATGAGCTACTGATCGGACTGTTGCTGGACAACGTCATGACGGGAGTTATGATTCGCGCGCAACCAATGTCTATGAACCCGGACCGACTGCGACGTTCAAAAGCGTGCCTCTTTGGTTGCGGGCTGAATGGGTTGGCTTCGTTGGCCCTGGGCGTGGGTATGGTTCTGCCGTTGCGCGCCGCCGCGCCGCAGGAGCCGGCCGGCCCGGTCTCCGCCGAATCGCAGCGGCTGTGGATGTTCTCGGCCCGCTGGGAGAACGACACGTTTGGCGGCAGCGACCGTTTTTACACCGACGGCGTGTCGCTGTCGCTTTCGCACACCGGCCCGAGCTGGCTCGATCCGGTGGCGGATCGGTTGCCCTGGGGGGAGGGACGTCGGACCGTGGGCTACGACGTGGGGCAGATCATGGTCACGCCCTCGAACACGCGTCTGGCGGTGCCCGACCCGCATGATCGTCCGTATGCCGGCATTCTGTACGCGGGGCTGGCGCTGCACATCGAGCAGGACAATCGCTATTACGGGCTCAAATTCATCACCGGCGTGGTCGGGCCGTGGTCGCTGGCCGAGGAAACCCAGAAACAGGTGCATCGCTGGATTGGCTCGAGCCTGCCGGCGGGTTGGGATTATCAGCTCCACAACGAGCCGGTGTTGAATCTGATCTTCGAGCACCGGCGCAAGTTCAGGCTCGCCGGCGGCCCGGGTCGGCTGGCCGTCGAGGCGTTGCCGCTGGGCAACCTGATGCTCGGCAACGTGCTCACGCAGGCCGATGCGGGCTTGCAGGTGCGCCTGGGCTACAACGTGCCGGACGATTTCGGCATGACGCTGATGCGCGGCATGGTGCATCTGCCTCCGCCCCGGCCCGCTCCGGCCGAGACGCCGCCCTGGAGCGTGTACGTGTACGTCGGCGGCGCGGCGAATCTGGTGGCCCGGAACATCACCCTGGACGGCAACACCTGGCGCGAGAGCCGTCGCGTGGACAAGGAATGGTTCGTGCCGGCCGCGGAAGTGGGCATGGCGGTATCGGTGTACCGGCTCACCGCGGCGTTTGCGTACGTGTTTTGGGGCCGGGAGTTCGTGGGCCAGCGCGATTACTCGGAGTTCGGCGCGCTTACGGTCAGCTACGGGTTTTAGAGCAACTCCCCGGCGACGGGGTCGGTCAGGCGGCCCGGCTGTAACCTTTTTCCCGCCCGCGGATCGGGAATGCCAGAGAGCATGCACACGACCATGAAACCTGTGATTGAAGTCAACGAAACGAGCTTTGAAACCGAAGTGCTGCGGGCCGAGGGCCCGGTGCTGGTGGATTTTTACGCGCCCTGGTGCGGCCCGTGCAAAATGCTCGCGCCGCTGATCGAGCAACTGGCCGCCCAGTACGCCGGACGCGTCAAATTCGTGAAAGTCAATGTGGATGACGCTCCCGGACTGGCGCTGCGCTACGACATCACCGGCGTGCCGACGGTGATGTTGTTCCGCGGCGGCCTGATTCTGGACACCTGGGTCGGTTTGCCCAGTCCTCGCGCCCTGAAGGCGCGGATCGAGGAGCTCGCACCGAGTCCGGCCACGACCGCGGGCACGCCGGCCTGAGCGCGGCGCGGATCGCCCGGCGACGTTGGCGATCCTGACCCGAGCCAACCGGAACGCCGCGCCGCCGCGTTGCGGCAAAGCCGCGCCACAAAGTCGGATCGAATCGAACCCATGAGCACCGCCTGCGAACTACCGTCGAAAAACGCGACGCCCGAGGAAATCCGTCGTCTGCTCCAGACCGCCCGCACCATCGCGATCGTCGGGCTCTCGGACAAACCCGAGCGCGACAGTTTTCATGTGGCGCGGTATCTGCAGGAGCACGGCTATCGCATCATCCCGGTCAATCCCAACGTCACCGAAGTCCACGGCCAACGCGCCTTCGCCCGCCTGAGCGACGTGCCCGAGCCGGTGGACATTGTGGATGTGTTTCGCAAACCCGAAGCCGTGCCCGAAATCGTCGAGCAGGCGATCGCGATGGGGGCGCGGGCGGTTTGGATGCAGGAAGGGGTCGTTCACAACGCCGCGGCGGAGCGCGCCCGGGCCGCCGGTCTGCAGGTGGTCATGAACAAATGCATCATGAAGGAGCATCGCAACGCCTTCGGCGGCTGAGCGCGCGAGCGCGGTTCGGTCGGCGAAGCGTGTAACCTTTCATCGTCCGGAGGCTCGGGAAAGGCGAGGGTTTATGGTACTGAAACTGTTCATCGGCATGTTGGTCGGCGGCGCGCTGGGCTTCGCCTGGTACAAACTGGTGGGCTGTTCCAGCGGCGCGTGTCCGCTGACGAGCAACCCGTGGGTCAGCTCCATCTATGGCGCACTGCTGGGCGCGCATGTGGCCAGCAGTGTGCGGTGAGCGCAACCTTCAACTCTGGAAAGCCATGGAAATGATCATTCGCAGGTTCGCCGGTTCGTTCATACTCATCAGCCTCTTGCTGGCGCACTACCACAGTCCCTACTGGCTGTGGTTCACGGCGTTTGTGGGTTTCAATCTGCTGCAAAGTTCCTTCACCCGGTTTTGCCCGCTGGAGCTGCTGTTGCGCAAACTGGGCGTGGGCGGCTCATGCTGCGGCAGCAGCGGTTCGCCGGCTTCGGAGAACAAATGAAAGCGCTTGCCACAGCGCTGGCGCTGGCGGCAATCACGGCGTCAGGCTCACCCGGCGGCGAGCTCTGGACGCTGGAACGCGCGGTGGGCTTTGCGCTCACCAACAGCCCCGATGCCCGCATCGCTCTGCACCGCATCGCTGCTGCTCAAGCCGCGCTCAAACAGGCCAATGCCGCCGCCTGGCCCAAGCTCCAGTTCCAGGCCGGCTACACGCGCACCGACACGCCCATGCTGGTGTTCGGCTCGATCCTCAACCAGCGCGCCTTTGGCAAACCGCCGCTCGGTCCGATTGATTTCAACGACGTGCCGGACCTGGACAATCTCAACCTCAAAGGTCTGCTCACGCTGCCGCTGTACGCCGGCGGACAGATTCGTGCCGGACGCGAAGCCGCCCGGGCCGCCGCTGACGCAGCCCGGCAGGCCGCCGAGGCCGTCCGCAACGCCCTGGCCTTCGAGGTCGTCCGCGCCTTTCACACCGTCCACAAAACGCGCCAGTTCGTGCAGGCGGCCGAAGCTGCCGTCCACGCTTTCGAGCAAAACCTCGAGGTCGCCCGACGCCGGTTCAACGCCGGTACGCTGTTGCGGGCCGAACTGCTGGACGTGGAGGTGCGCCTGGCCCAGGCGCGCGAGGAGCTGGTGCGCGCCCGCAACAGCCGGGAGCTGGCCCGGCGCGCGATGCGGACTTTGCTGGGTCTGGAGCAGGAGCCGTTCGACGTCGCCGAGACCGCGCCGGAACTCGATGTTCCGGAATCGGCCGATTTCAGTTCGCGGCCGGAGCTGGCGGCCAGTCGCGAGCAGGTCCGCGCCGCGGAGGCGGATTTGCGCCGGGCGCGGGGCGGTTACGCGCCCACGGTGGCGCTGTTCGGCAGTGTGGATTATGACCGGGGCTGGCGCGCCGAGGGCGAGGGTCGCAGTTACACCGCGGGCGTGCTGCTGCAATGGAATCTCTGGGACGGTCAGTTGACCCGCGGCAAAGTGCAGGAAGCACAAGCCGCACTGGAAACCGCCCGCGAAAACGATCGCAAACTGCGCTTGAATCTCGCGCTGGAAGTCGAACAGGCGCGCCTGAATCTGACCGAGGCGGAGGAACGACTCCACGTGACCGAGACAGCCGTGGCACAGGCTCAGGAAAGCGTCACGCTGACGCGCGCCCGGTTCGAACAGGGTCTGGCGCTGGCCACCCAGCTCATTGACGCCGAAACGGCTCTCACCGCCGCACGGGTGCGTCGTGCCGAAGCCCTCGCCGACCAGCGCATCGCCGTGGCCGCTCTGCGCAAGGCGCTCGGCCTCCCTCTACTGCCATGAACACCAACGCGTTGCCATCGAACGAAATCGCAGCACGCCGATCCGCCTCGGGGTTGGCGCGGCAAGGACCGTGGCCGTTGGGCCGGATCGGGCTTGTGCTTGCACTCGCGTTGTTGCCGGCCGGTTGCAGTCGTCCACACCAGGGACGCGAAGCCGCCCCGGCGTTGCCGGTCGCCATCGTGCGCGCTCAGCCGATCGCCGATCAGCCGCTGCCGCTGGCCGAAGAGATCGTCGGCACGGTTCGGGCGCGCAAGCGCGCCACGCTCGAAGCCAAAGTCGCCGGACGGATCGTCGAGTTGCCCGTGGCGCTGGGCCAGACGCTCAAGGCCGGCGATCTGGTGGCGCGGCTCGATGTGCGCGAAATCCAGGCGCGACTCGACCAGGCCCGGGCCGTTCTTGAGCAGGCGCAACGCGACCGGGCGCGTTTCCAGAGCTTGTGGCAACAGCAGGCCGTCACC
>CAYXJB010000099.1:0-10367 GCA_964465445.1 uncultured Verrucomicrobiota bacterium | reverse complement strand
AGCAAGAGCGTAATCGGTCAAAAAACGTCGCAGGTCGCGCCCGGGGCTGATTTTGCTGTGCGGCACGCAGAAACCCGGCAGCGGTCCGAAATCCTCGATCGTCACCGGTGCAGCCAGAATCTGCCACCGGCCGCCCGGAGCGAGCGTCAGCGCCGCCAGCGTCGCCGGTCCCGGCTCGAAGCTGATGACCAGTGCCAGTTGGCGATCCCGCGTTTGGGTGATTGGCGTCGGCCGGGCGACCAGCGGCACGGGCCGATCCCGGCGCGCCATCGCCACATTGGCTTCGCCCATGTGACTGAGCAGGACGGCATTTCCGGCGAAGTCCATCGTAAACATTTCCGAGAAACTCGCCGGCGGGCACAGCCATTGGAGCAAGCAGTTGCCCGCTGCCGCAATCAAATCACCCTCCCCACCAAAACCCACACCCTCGGCCATGAGGCGACTGGCTGCGACGAATGGAACCGTCGAGGTGCGCTCGTCCTCGCCGAAGGCCATGAACTGGTAGCTCAGTCCATCCAGGCGGTGCTCGCTCACCATGCGGCGCAAGCCCAGCTCCGCACGCGCCGTGGCCTCCAAATCCGCCAGGGTCAGATCCCCCGCCACGGCGTAAGCACGGCGATACTCCGCGACCAGCTCGGCCACCGTAGAGGCTTCCGCCGCCGCGGCCGCGCGATTGTAGTCCTGTACGGACAGAGCAACACACGAACAGCCCAGCGTTGCGCGCATCTGGGTCGTGTCCACGGCAAAGTCGCCCATGCCCGGGAAGGGGTAGCCCATCAGACCGATCGTGGCCTGGCGCAACCGTCGCACGGCGGCGGCCGCGACAAAAAAATCATGCAGTTCCTCCAGGCCCTCGGCGTCGCGCCAATGGCTCGTGATGTAATGAACGTTCACGCCGGCTCGGCGCAGCACGTTGGCCAGGTCCTGCGTACCGTGCAATCCGTGATTGTTGCGGAGGTCCTGCATCGAGTAACGCGAATCCACGGCATGGAGTTCCTGCGTATTCCAGACCACCAGCGGCAGGCGGGTGCGCTGCAGCGCCGACAACGCCATCTGGCTGGGTGCATAGGTTAGCAGCACGATCAGCAGCGCGTCCACCTGCTGGGCTTCGAAGCGCGCTACGGCCGACTCGACTTCGTAGGCGCGGCAGCAGGCCGCCTCGAAGAGCACATTGGCTCGGGCCGATAGCGCCGGCAGCAGCGCGGCGCGCAACCAAGCCTCACGGTCCTCACGCAAGCCGGGCATCAGCCGCTCGTAGAGCTCGAGCGTCAGCGCAAGCAGACCGACTTTGGGTTTCGCAGGGCCGCTCATCCGGCAGCGGTTTCCGCGGAGAGGGCGACGGGCCGCACTACTCGACCCACCCCAGAGTGCATCGCCGCGAGCAGTTCGCCAAAGCGTCGCAAGATAAAGTCCACGACAGCCTCGTCGGCGAGCAAACTCGGTTTGATCAACACGGTCCGATGACCCGGATGATACGCGTGCAACCGTGTCCAGAGGCCCGCTTCGTGCAGATGTTGATGGAAAGTTTTTGCGTCGGCCACCTGGCGAAATCGCAACCCGGCCAGATGTCCGCGTCCGTGAGCGGCGTCCAACAGATCGGGAAATGCTTCGACCAGGCGGTGGAAACCGGTCTGGATGCGCGCAGCCACGCTGCGTATCCGCTCAGCCTCGGCCCGAATCAATTCCAGCGAGCAGAGCGTGACAAATGCCGGCAACGCGGCCGAGCCGTTGGTACTGATGGCGTCGTATTGTTCGAGCACATCGTGCCGCTGTTTGAACAGCACGCCCGAGAGCGGATGAAATCCGGCCGTCATGCCCTTGCCCAACACCACCAGATCGGGGCGAACCCCCAGCGCGCGGAAATCGAAAATTTCTGGTCGCCAGAAACCGGTTTGAATTTCGTCCAGGGCCATCAGCGCGCCAACGCGGTCGCACCATTGGCGCGCAAGTTGCAGGAACCCGGGCTGCACAGCGATCGCTTCCCGGTTCATGAGCACTGGTTCGGCCCAAAATCCAGCCACCTGTTCGCCATGCATGCGAAAGGCCCGCTCGAGCGCTTCGCCGTCATTGGGTTCGAGGCTCACGACCCGGCAGCGTTGCACCAGCCCCGGCCACAGGCCGCGCATGACTTGCGGCACCATGTCGGTGCCGTGATAGTTGCCGTTGAGCACGATCAGGATCGGAACGACATCAGGACCGCGCGTGCGCTCGAACACCTTCAACTGGATTTTGAGAGCCGCGGCGCAGGCGACCGATCCGGTGCAGACGCCCAGCAGCACCGTATCCAGCGGATCGCGTTCGCCCGGCTCATTGGCCAGGGCAACGAGCCTGTGCGCCAGTGCCTTGAGTGGCGATTGGGGAATGTTGGTGTGATTATCCCAGATGACGCCCGCCTCTTGGGCACGCCGGATGGCCGCACACAATTCGGGGTGGTTGTAGCCCCAGAGCATTTGGTAGTGGCCGGCGGTGCAATCCAGGAAAAGCCGGCGCTGCTCGGTAATGTAAAACAGGCCGCGTCCCACTAGAAAATCATTGCTCGGCCCGGTTTGGTCGCCGCCGAAGGAATCTTGGAGGGCCGATTTGTCAATCGGCTCGAATGCAGGCACGGTCTCGATGCGCTGGCCCACCTGCTCGAGAAGTTGCTGCGGCGTGTGGGCATCGAGGAATCGCAGCCCCGCCCGCATGGCATCGGCGATGGCCGGCCCCCGAGGTCCGAGAAGGTTTGCCAGGCTGAAGCGTTGGCTCATGGCCCGAGTCTAAGCCCCACGCCGCCGCCCTCGCAAGCGCGTTGTTGTTTCGCTGTTAACAGCCCGCACGGGGGCGCGAAGCGGCATGGCGGGCAGCCGGTCATTGGCACAGATACGACCTGCGCTGTTGCCAATCGTCGACATGCGCAAGGTACTCCGGTTGACACAGGGCGGGGAGCTTTCAAATTGACTGCATGAGTGGTGCTGCAACTGTGCATCGGAAGAATTTGTTTCGCCTCGCCCATGCGCCGGCGCCAGCGCTTGCAGGCAGGCACGCACGGCGCGAGTTCTTGCGAGCGACCGGTGCGGCCGCTCTCTGGGCAACGTTGCAAATCCCTTACGTCCACGCAGCCGAGCCGACGCGCAAAAAAATCCGCATCGGCGTGGTGGGCGGGGGGTTCGGCAGAGCTTTTTACTGGCACGAACATCCCGATTGCATTGTCGAGGCGGTAAGCGACCTGATTCCCGAGCGTCGCGACGCGCTGATGGAGACCTACAAATGCTCGAAGTCGTACGAATCGTTGGAGAAGCTGATACTGGACAAGCGCATTGACGCGGTGGCGATTTTCACGGGCGCACCGGATCATGTGAGGCACACGATTGCGGCACTGCGGGCGGGCAAGCACGTGATCTGTGCCGTGCCGGCGGCGCAAACGCTGGAGGATTGCCAGCGGTTGATTGACACAGTCAAACAAACGGGTCTGACCTACATGATGGCTGAGACCAGCTATTACCAGATGGCCACGATTTCGGCCCGCAAGTTCTATCAAGCCGGCGAGTTCGGAAACCTTTTCTATGTCGAATCCGAGTACATGCATCCGGGCATCGAAGCGCTCTACTTCAAGGACGGCAAACCGACCTGGCGGCACGGCTCGCCCCCGATGTGGTATCCGACCCATTGCACAGCGCACCTGATCAGCGTCAGCGGCGAGCGGCTCACCGAGGTGACGTGCATCGGCTGGGGCGATGACGACCCGGCGCACAAGAACAACGCCTACAAGAACCCGTTCTGGAATGAGACGGCCTTTTTCAAGACCAACCGCGGCAATGCCATGCGCATTGCCAATTACCGCAGAGGCGCCGTCAAAGGCGCCGAACGTGCGCAGTATTACGGCGATCGCATGAGCTTCTTTTTCCCCAATCCGCTGGGCATCGGGGCGATGATTGTTCGGGCCGGCAAACGCACCGAAAAAGACGATGGGGGCTTCATTCGGCAGCAGTCGGAGGCCGAACCGTACATGGTGCCGCAGTGGTGGAAAACCGAACCGTTGCCGGAGGCGCTGCGGCACGAGAGTGGTCACGGCGGTTCGCATGTGTTTCTGACGAATGAGTTCATTGATACGCTGGTTCACAATCGCAAACCGGCGATCGATGTGTACGAGGCGGTGGCCTACACCGCACCGGGCATTGTCGCGCACGAGTCGGCGCTACGGGGTGGTGAGTTGCTGAAAATCCCGTCGTTCGACCCGTTGTGAGCTGCGGTCGCGTCCGAAGGCGAATTGGCCCGGGCGATTCGAGTCGCAAGCCGTCGTGTTGTGCGCTCTTTGGCGGCTTCACGTTGAGCGATCCTCACTTCCAGATACCGAGGTGTGCCGCCCCGCCGGTCAAACAAACCATCCCGAGAGCAGGATCACCAGACCGAGCACGCTCACCACGAAACCCAACCACCAAAACACGACGCTCTTGTACCAAGGGCTGCCGAGGTGCTGGGTGATGTTCAAGCGTCGCCAGTTGAAGGTAAGTTCGTCAGACACCTTTTCCGGCGGCGGTGGCGCGGTCAGCAGACTCACGACGATGCAAACGGCCGTGCAAAACGTCCAGGTCACGATCGCCTGCATGGCATAGGGCACGAGCCAACCCGGGGCCACGGGGGTCATTTCCACAAGCAGCTTGAGGCCCAGTGCGAACGCGAAGCCGGCAAACACAGCCGTCGTCGCCCCAAGGGTGTTGATGCGCCGCCACAAGATCCCCAACAGGAAAATCGAGGCGAATGGCGGGGCAAAAAACGCGTAGAGCGTCTGGATGTAAACAAAGAGGCCTTTGCCAAGCTTTTCGATGAACGGCGCCAGCACGATACCGATCACCGTCACGATGAACGAAGTCAGCACACCGACCCGCACATAATGTTGTTCGGTCGCCTGAGGGCGGAACATCCGCCTGTAAATATCCACAGTGAAGATCGTCGAGGTCGAATTGATGACGGCGTTGAGTGTGGACTGGATGGCCCCGAAAAGCGCCGCCAGCAGCAGGCCGCGCACGCCCGCGGGCAACAACACTTGGAGCAACTTCACGTAACCCTTGTCGGCTTCGGGGCGGATTTCTGGCCAGGGGCGGAGCATGATCTCCGGGCGCATGGCAAACAGAATCAATCCAGGCACCACGATGATCAGTGGCAAAAAGATCTTGAGGTAGCCCGCCAATACGATGCCCATGCGGGCGTGATAGATGTTTTTCGCACCCAGCACGCGCTGGATCATGAATTGGTTGGCGACGTTGTACCAGAGACTCACCGACAGGAAGCTTAGCAGCAGACTCGGCCAGGGCGTGACCAGATGCGTGACAGGCTGAATCACCGAGAGCCGGTTGTAATGATCCACCTGCGCCAGGTGCTGAGCGTTCTGAACGACGGCGTCGCGCCAGAGGCCGATTTTGGCCTGATTGGCGCTGATCATGGTTTGCCAGCCTTTCCAAAGTGAATGTTCCGGCCCGGAAAGCGCCAGCAATCCGCTCACCGTCACCAACACGCCACCGGCCAGCATCACCACGACCATTACAAACTCGGTCCAGGCGACGGTTCGCAATCCGCCATGGATGCACCAGGCTCCGGCCAGACCGCCGAGCAACAGCACGCCCACCCACAGGTCCCATCCGAACAATGCTCGCAGCGCCAGCCCTCCGCCGTAAAGCACCGCTGCCAAAAACGCCACCACGTTGCTCAGAAGCGTCACGACCGCAAAAAACTGCCGCACCACCGCGCCGTAGCGCCGTTCCAAAAACTCCGGCATTGTCACCACGCGCGAGGCCAGCAAGAACGGAATGAAGAACCATACCAGCAGCGAAAACACCCAAACGTTGCCCCATTCCGACATCGCCACGCAGATGCCGAACACGTAAGCGGCCCCGATCATCCCGATGAAATGTTCGGAGCTGATGTTCGCCCCGATGAACGAGGTGCCCACCACATACCAGGGCAGCGAACGCCCGGCCAGAAAGTAATCTTCAGAGCTGGTTTTCCCGCGGCGCCCGGCCCAGTACGCCACGGCGCTCAAGCCGAGAAAATACCCTGCAAACACAAAATAATCCCAGAACCCAAGTCTAAATGTCTCCAGTCCGGTCATGATCCAAAAGCCGGGTTGGCACACCGCCTTTTTGGCGCAGCGCAAGACACCGGCGCGTCGGCACGACACGAAGCGCCTCGCTCCCGCCGGGTGGGCAGTGTGCGTTCAGGGATTCGGCGAGACGTCATCGGGGTGCTGTTTCAGTGAACGGTCGAGTTTATCCATCAGAATGGGATAAAGCGGATCATCACGGGAAGCCGCGGCCGCTTCGGTTGCGTGCGTGACGATTGCCGCCAGCTCCGGGCGAGCGGCGCCGCGGCCTCGAGCCCGGTCCAAACGCTCCTGCGCCTCTGAGAGGACAAGAATCATCTCCAATCGTCGCTCAAGAAATCGCAGCAGTGTCTCTGGCGGCGTTGCTGTTGTCCACCGCGGGGGTCGTTCGGGTCGCAGTACGACGCGGCGGGCCGCCTCCAAGGTGGCGCGACAGCGTTCGTTGAAGCGCGGGTTGCCAAAGACGAACTCGAGGGTCGGGACGCATGCGTCGCCGCGTTTGGGGTGAGCGACCCGTTCGCAGATCTCATAAAGCTGGACCATTGCCGGGGCATTGGTTTCGCCAAAAAGGGCCGAGCAGAATTCGTATTCGGTGTCGCGCAATGGGCGTTGTGGCGACCACATTTTGCAGGCGCTGACGTAGGCGTTGAGCAGTTGCGGCCGGCCATGAAAACACAGCTCGGTTGAGATCCTGCGTACGTCCTGGTGGGCCTGTGGCGGCAGAGAGCTGAAATAATAATCGAGCCGTCGCATGCACTGGGACATGTCGGTCACGGTCTCGTGATCACTCAGATACCAACCCCAGACGTCCACGTCGCGGCCAGCCTGCCGTACCAGCCAGGCTTTGGCGGGGTCGTACCATTTGTGCAGGGCAATGGCGACCTGGCGCGGTGAGAAGGTCTCGTCGAGGAAACGCGCCCGCGGCGCATCCGGGAAGACTCGAACGGCGTTCGAGTCGGCGAACGGCGTAAGGGGATCACCGGTCCAGAACTGGACCAGCGTGTCGGACAGCGAGCGCACCCCGGGAGCGTATCGCCAGAAAGTGCGGTTGAACCAGGTGCTGAGGGTGACGGTGATCCCGGGATTGTATTTGCGATATTCCGTCAGCAGGAACGTTGCGATCTCTTGTGGCGTTCGATAGTCGTCGCACTGGCCGCAATCGCATCCGCCAGGGTCGCGCACATGGACGATCACGTGATCCACCAGGGGCGCGTAAACCCGGGCCATCCAGCGAAATTCCTCCTCCATCACGCGCCGGCTGGTCGGAGAACTCCAGCAGATCTTGCGGTTGAACGGTGACAGACCCCACACCAACTGGTTCAGAAGAAGTCCATTGGCGTGAGCGACCCCGGCTAGGACACCGATTTTCTCGGCGATCCGGAATGCGCGCGGCTCGGTTTCCGGCGTGATGCGAAAGTTACGTGCCTCGCACACCTGAAGCGAATTGAATCCGAAAAGCCACAATTGCTCGACGTAGGCGCGGATGCGTTCGTCGCTCCAGTTTCGCCAGAACGTGTCGGCATGAGGTGTGCCCTGGAGCACCAAACCGCGGTTGGCCACAACAAGTTCGCGAATCGCAAAAAACGGGTCTCGAAGCTCATTGGTCTGCGGATGGAAAAGCTGCCCGTCGCCTTCGTGCAATTGTGCGATCAGTCGCGCCAGTCCGGAACGCAATCCGACAGGGCCTTTGCCGACGATGATCACCAGCGCACGTTGATTGGTCGCCGAGACGCTCAACAGAAAAGCGTCGCTCTTCAACCCTGCCAAATCTCCGACTGGTAACCCGACCGAGCGGGCAACCGGACAGTCCGAGTCCAACTCCAGCACCCAGCGATCACACGGCCCGTCGGCTGAAGGGTTGACGTCGGGTTGCGTCGAATACCCACGCGATGCGAGAAAGCGTCTGCACCATTGGACGGTCGTGCGAACCAGCGGCGCGGTGTTGGAGCACTCGACACGCACCGGTACGGTACGACTTGCAATCGAAATCAGCTCGGCACGCAGCGGTGTCACGGGCGCCAGGCACATTACGCCCAGCACGAGAACACCGAGAGCCGTTCGGACCGGGCGCTTCATGGGATTAATTCACTTTGAAGACACTCCAGCGCACTTGACGGGATGCTGCATGACCGGTGGGCCACCGAGACTGGAAACGCGCGGTGCATGGCAGCTCGCCCGCCGGAGCATGCCGGGACTCTGGAAGCCGGATCGTTGCACGCAGCGTCGCCGTTGCGTCCAAGGTTGATCTGGACGACCGCCCGCAGCCTGCTTACGGCTGAGGTTTGCTGAGCCGATAGAAGCGGGCTGCGCCGGAGGCTGGCTGCGTTACAACGTATTGGTCGCCTACGACACTGCCCGGACCGAGGTCGGCCCAGTTCACCGGTGGCGTGAGCGAGAGCGCGCTTTGGAGCGTGTAATCTGAGAAGTTGGTCGGCCAGGACACCAGGACGTCGGTTTCCGACAATTGGATTCTCAACCTGGGGCGCGGTGGCTCGATCACCAGCGCGATGAGCCCGTTGTTGGCGTTGAGGGCATAAATCCGGTTTCCGGAGATGACCACTTTGCCGAACGACTGGTTGTTTCCCTGGTGCGCGACCGGAAACGGATATCGGGTGATGAGCACCGGGTTGTTCGGATCCGAAATGTCATAGAGTGCCAGCTTATCCGGCGCGCCGGATATGGGCGTGAAGCTCAGAGCAGCGATAAGGTTCTGGCTGGCATCCACGGCCAGGGGACCAACGTCTCTGGATAAGACATCCAAACTGAGCTGGCTGGTTGCGACCTGCAGCATCAGGTCGTAACCCCAACGTTCCAGAGGTCCGCGGGTGGCATATTGGAGCGCGCGCGCTTTTTGCCACAACGTGTCGCCGCTGCCAAACTGCAGGCTGCGCCCGAGCGTGGGTCGCGGTTTGGTCTGGAAAAAGCCCGTGGAAATCCACGCCGAGAACATCGGATCGTAACCGATCAACGCGGCGTACATCCCGGTGTCCTCGTCAATGAGGATTTCGGTGCTGTTGCCAACGCCCCGAACCGCCAGGGTGTCCCCCCAGCGATGTTGCGTGGGGGAGGAAGCGGGTTCGGCCGGCCCGTAGAGCAATTCCGGAACGGTATTGCTCGCGGAATTGGCCCAGCGATAGAGCTTGAACCCACGTCCGCTCGCACCAGCGTTGAAAGCCATGTTGCAGGCGTAAACGGCCCCGTCGTCCCCGACCTCGACCGCATTGAGCTCGCGGTCTGCGGAACTGTCGGTGTTGTTGAAAACAATGGTCGAGTCGGTGTTTAAGGCATACAGATCCGCCCCGGTATCACCGTGCAGGACGTAAATCGCGTAGTCCGGCGTGGTGGCCGCCGGTCCTGCATCCACAATCAGGAGCTGATTCGAGAGCGACGAGTAGGCGATGCTGCGCTGCCGCGGCGCATCTGCGGAACTGGTGGTTATGTAGGGTCGGTCGCCGGGCGCCAGACGCCACAGTGGGCTTAGCGTCGGATAACCAGCCGGGTCGACCACCGACAGGGTCGCGTTGCTCACCACCACGCCGGCCAGATTACTGTAAACGACGCTGTACGTACCGGCATTGACCGGCTGCGCGTTACTGATGATCAAAACCTCGTTGGTCGCTCCAAGGATGTCAGCGCCGTTGAACCGCCACTGGAGGCTGTCAGCCAGCAACGCCCGAGTGTCGAAATACACATCATTGCCGGCAACGACCGTCTGGCTGACCGGTCCGGCCGCCAGCATGCTGTTGGTGCCCGGGGTCACGTCGGCCCAGGTGTTGCCAATGATCAGATCGTCCAGTTCGATGTCGGCCGGTTGGTTGGCGTGCCGATTGAACAGAACGAAACTGCGCGCATTGCCGCTGTCGTTGCCCGCCATGCTCACCAGTGTCGGCGGCGGCGGCGTCGCGGCGCCAAAGGTTGAGGGATCTGGATTGAGCCAAAGCTGTGCGTAGTCGAGGTTGTCGGTCGTATCGCCGACCCAGGTGTAGGAGACCACGACAAACAGAATGTCGTTGGTCGAGAAACTATTGGTGGCGAACAGAAAGTCTCCGACATTCCCCGAGGTCTTCGAGAGTCCGACCAGAAAGTTTTCGGGAATGTTGTTGGTCACATCCCGTTTGGTGATCAACCGGGCCAGGACCACTGTCGGCGTCGTCGTTTGCGATCCCTGCGTATTGTTGAATCCAGCCCAGAAAACGCCCGTATCGTTGAGCTTCGAGGAGTCGCGTATCCGAAACATGAACGAGTAATAAAGGGTCCCGGTGATGGCTGCATCAATGTCCTTGAACGAAAA
>CAYXJB010000098.1:0-10504 GCA_964465445.1 uncultured Verrucomicrobiota bacterium | reverse complement strand
TGCGCCTGCTCCAGAACGCCGATTACGACGTCAAGCGGGCGCAGCGGGGGATCGTGTACATTGACGAGGTGGACAAGATCGCGCGCAAGGGCGACAGCCCCTCGATCACGCGCGACGTTTCGGGCGAGGGCGTGCAACAGGCGCTGCTCAAAATCCTCGAGGGCACGGTTTGTAACGTGCCGCCGCAGGGCGGGCGCAAGCATCCGCACCAGGAATACATCCGCGTGGACACCACCAACATCCTGTTCATTTGCGGCGGTGCGTTTGTGGGCCTGGAGAAAATCATCCAGCGTCGGCTGGGCCGCAGCGTGATCGGTTTTGGCGCCGTCGAACAGGCCCAAAACGCCATCACGCTCAGCCGGCAGGAAATCCTGGCGCAGGTCGAACCCGAGGATTTGCTCCAATACGGTTTCATCCCCGAGTTCATTGGCCGACTGCCGGTGGTGACCACGCTGGCGGAACTGACCGAGGATCAACTCGTGGCCGTGCTCACCCGGACCAAGAACGCCCTGACCAAGCAATACGCCAAGCTGCTGGCGATGGAGGGCGTGGAGCTGGAATTCACCCCCGAGGCCTTGCGCGAGCTCGCTGCCCAGGCGTTGCGCAAGGGCACCGGCGCCCGCGCCCTGCGCGGCCTCATCGAAAAACTCATGCTCGACGTGATGTACGACGTGCCTGAGAGCGGCGACATTGTGCACGTCAAAATCACCCGTCCGGTGGTGCTGGGAGAAAGCCCGCCGGTGGTGCGCCGCAAACAGGATCAGGCCGCGGCCTGACGGTTGGGGCGGCGGTGACCGCGCCCCGCACGCTCGGAACGCTTGCGACGCTTCCCGATCCCCCGCAGAATGCGCGCGTTGGCGAACCACGCGCAACGGCCATGCAACCCGGGCTTGCACCCACCACGTGTCTGATCACCGGCGGAGCCGGTTTCATCGGCTCGCACCTGGCCGAGTATCTCCTGGCGCGCGGTCATCGCGTGCTGGTCATTGACGATCTTTCCACCGGGCGGTGGGAAAACATCGCGCATCTGGAGTCGCACGAGCGATTTCACTTCGCGCGGGCCTCGATCGAGGACACGCCGGTGCTGGATCGGCTGGCTTCCGAGTCGAAGGTGATTTTTCATCTGGCGGCGGCAGTGGGCGTGCGCCTGATCGTCGAACAACCGGCGCGCACGATCGAGACCAACATCAACGGCAGCGAACTGGTGCTCCGCGCCGCGCTGCGATACCGCTGTCGCACGCTCATCGCGAGCAGCTCGGAGGTTTACGGCAAGGGAACGCGGGTTCCCTTTGGCGAGGAAGACGATGTGGTTCTGGGGCCCAGTTCAAAGGCGCGCTGGGCGTACGCGGCCAGCAAGCTGGTGGACGAATTCCTGAGCTTTGCCTACCACGCCCAGTACGGTGCGCCCAACGTGTGCGTGCGCCTGTTCAACACCGTCGGCCCGCGTCAGACCGGTCGCTACGGCATGGTGATTCCCAATCTGGTCCGGCAGGCGCTGCGGGGCGAACCCTTGACGGTGTACGGCGACGGGCAGCAATCCCGGAGCTTTTGCGACGTGCGGGATGTGGTCGAGGCCCTGGTGGGCCTGATCGGGCATCCGGCGGCGGTGGGCCGGGTCTTCAATATCGGCAGCACCGAAGAAATCACGATTCTGGAGCTGGCGCGGCGCATCGTGCATCTGACCCACAGCCGCTCGGAAATTGTATTCGTGCCGTATGACCAGGCCTACGCGCCGGGCTTCGAGGACATGCGCCGTCGCGTTCCGGACATCACCCGCGTGCGCGAACTGCTGGGCTGGCAGCCGCGGCGCACCTTGGATGAGATCCTCGAATCGGTCATCGAAGACCAGCGACAACAGTTGCAATGACCCCCCGTCGAGCCGGTGCGCTTGCCGGAACGCCCTTGAATGGCGTGACGCTGTGACGCGGTTGCGCGGCGGCCTTGACTGCGCGTGTCCCGCCAGCCGCTTGCGCGTCAGCTCCGTCGGCGCATCGAGCAGCGTGCGTCGCGGACGGATTAACTGAACGAAAACCGATTTTGCCTGCCGGAACGTTGGATCGCGCGGCGCAGACAGTCGGTCTGCAACAACCCGCCAAAACGACGGAATGACGCGATGTAGCCCGACTCCAGGGAATGAGCGGAGCGCTGTCCGCGAGATGCCGTGGCGGTCCGGGGCGGGTTTCCCGTCAGGATGTCTCTGGCCGGTGCGCCGCCCGGGCGCGTTTGAACCCGAACACCAGCGCCATTGCCCCAACGACTCCCAACGCAACGGTCATCGGTTCGGGTATCACCGCGGGCGTGACTTCGGCCCAGGTCCGACCGACGCGGATTTCATCCACCCAGTTTGTACTGCCCGTGCTGCTGCTGGGCACGGCGATGAAAAACGCGGCGAGCGATGCCACGTCGCTTCCACCGGTGGTGGTGCTGATGGTCGGCGCCGGTTCGCTGCTGCCGGGGGTTGGATTCAGCCACAACGCGACCTGGTCATTCCCGGTGCCGCTGTTCCACTTGTAGGCGAACACGACGAAATAGGTCGTGTCGAGGCTCAACGGCGATGTGGTGGCCGCCGCCGGAGTTGTGGTGTTGCGCGAAACCTGCAGTTGAAGGCTGGTATTGATGAAAACGCCGGCCGAAGGCGTGCCCGCACTGGTGCCGCTCTGCAGATACGCGATCAGCCGCGTGCTGGTCGGCGTGACCTTGGGTTGCAAGAGAAATGAGGCATACACGGTCGGGTTGGTTGCAGCGAGCGTCTGGGGCGTGAACGGCACACCTCGATTGCGCGCGGTGCCACCTTGCGGTTGGACAAGGCCGCGCCCGCCGCCGGTCTCCAGGCCCGCGTAAGTGAGCGCAGCGCTACTGCTGACGTAGGCGCTGCCCGAGCCGGTACCCGAGCCGGCGCTCCACAACGACGCGGTCGCCCCGGCGCCAAGCAACGTATTCTCGGGATACGAATCCGGAAACGGCTCGTGGAACGGCAACAGCGCCTGGGCCTGCACGATTCGCGACGACAATCCGCACGCCAGACTGAGCCCCAAAAGGATCAGAGGCCACGGGGTTGGCGAAGAGTTGGCGTCGAGGGGGGCTTCATCAGGTTTGCAGCAGTCATAACCACTGGTGTAAGGGTTTCGCCGGTTGAACCGACTTCTCCGGGTCAGCTGACAAACCGGGCCGCGTACCATGCGACCCGCAACTGAACCAGGCCCATCCTAGCCTAGAACTGACGCCGGCTGCATCGCGCGTTTTTGCATGCTTGCATGAAAAAAGGGAATGGCACAACGCAGCGCCGCCGCTGGTGGCTCAAACCCGGATTTGCTTCGGCTCGTCCGTTGCTGCGGCCCAATCTCGACGATTCTCCTTGGCCCGCGCCGTTTCCCGCTGCGATCGCGGGTCACCCTGATCAGGTAAAAAAACCGCGGCGGCATGTTGAGGCGGTTTGATGACCGCGTTGGGCACGGCGCGCCCACGGCGGTTTCAGGGCCGAGATGTTACGGCGTTAGACGCCGATGTCTTCGTTCCACAAGTCGGGTCGGGCCGAAACAAAGGCGCGCATCATCTCGATGCAGGTCGGGTCGTTGACGATGTGCAATTCCACCCCGTGCGCCTGCAGCCATTCCTCTGCGCCGCGGAAGGTGAGGTTTTCGCCAATGACCACGCGCGGAATTTTATACAGCAGGATCGCGCCGCTGCACATCGGGCAGGGCGAGAGGGTGGTGTAAAGCGTGCAGCGCCGATACACCGAGGCGGGTTGGCGACCGGTATTTTCCAGGCAGTTCATTTCGGCATGATGAATGACGCTGCCTCGCTGAACGCGCTGGTTGTGACCGCGGCCGATGATCCGCCCTTCCAACACGAGCACCGCGCCAATGGGAATGCCGCCTTCAGCGCAGCCGCGGCGCGCCTCTTCGATCGCCGCTTCCAGAAACCTGTCCATGCCCGAGGGCTAGCCGGAAACAGGTCCGGATTCAACCCGGATTGCGAGCAGCGGCTCGGGGAACGGATTGCGGTCGTGCCGCCAAACACATGATTGATTTGGCCGAGCGTGCGCTCGTAGGCTGGGTTTCATGAACTCGAACTCGTGTGCCCCCGATCCAGGAATCCCCAACCCGACCGCCCGTCCCGATGGCAACTCTCCGGGCGCGACGCCCGAACCGGTCCGACAACAGACGCGCCGGACATTTCTGCGCGAGGTCGGTACCGGTGCGCTGGCGCTCTCGGCCGCGCCGGCGCTGGCGACGGCTGAAAGCGTGCCCCTCGGCCCCAGGCCTGCGCCCAAAACAGTCCGCATCGGCGTGGTCGGAGGCGGCTTTGGCGCGACATTTCAGTGGCATTTGCATCCCCACGCGCGGGTGACGGCGGTGTGCGATTTGCGCGAGGAACGGATCGCGCGACTCAAACGGGTCTATCGCTGCGATGTCGGATACCGGGATTACAAGGAGTTCCTCAAACATCCGGAGCTGGACGCGGTGGCACTTTTTACGCCGGCGCCCTACCACGTGCGGATGACGGTCGAGGCGCTGCGGGCGGGCAAACACGTCTGCTGCGCCGTGCCGGCGGGCCTCTCGGTCGAGGAGCTCGAAGAGTTGCTGGCCGTGGTCCGACAAACGGGCTTGAAATACATGATGGCCGAGACCAGCCGGTATCGTCCGGAGGTAATGACCTGCATCGAATGGGCGCGCGAGGGGCGGTTCGGAGAGATTTTTTATTCGGAGGCCGAGTATCACCATACCGGGCTTGGGCCGTACGCGTTCGGGTCGAGCTTCGATTGCCAGACCTGCGATTTCATTCACTCGATTGATCAGGTCAGGGAATCGGCCCGGCCGGCGGGTCGGTTGGTGCCCACCTGGGCGCATGCGTATCCGCCGATGCTCTACCCGACCCATTGCACCGGGATCATCATTCCGGTGACGGGCGAGCGGATGACGGAAGTGACGGCGCACGGCTGGGGATTCGATCACGAGATGCTGCGCAAAAACTTCTACAACAACAATCCGTTCATCCACACCGTGGCGTTGTTCAAGATGAGCCATCCGCGACATTGCAGCCGGATTTCGATCGGCTGGCACATTGCCGCCCAGGGGACCGAGCGCGGCCTGTTTTACGGCGACAAGCTCTCCTACATCATGGCCCGACCGGAGGGTTCGCCCAACACGGTGGTCGAACAGCAGTTCGATCCGGACAGTCCCTTCGGCGTGTTGGGCGGCAAGGCGGTGGGGCGGCCGTTCGCCCAGCCGGATCATTTCGAGAAATTGCCCGAGCCGTTGCGCGTGCGCAGCGGGCACGGCAATTCCCATCCGTTCATCACGCACGAATTCATCAGCGCGATCCTCGAAGACCGGCATCCGGAGGTCAACGTCTGGGAGGCGATCGCCTACACGCTGCCGGGCATCATTGCCCACCAGTCAGCTCTGGCCGGGGGCGCGTGTCTGAAGATCAGGGATTACAGCAGCGCGCCGGCCTGATCGCACCGATCCGGGCGGCGACGCGATTCAGTCGCGAACCGGCGTGCGACTTTCCCAGGCGTAAACGACGCTCCCAGAAACATCCCGGTGCTCGAATCGGATGACACTCTGCCGTCCTTCGCCTCGGACCGTCACGCTCAGGAAACCACCTCCAAGGCGATGGAATCGGTGCCATTGCGGATCGAATCCGGGCGTGCCGGCTGCGGCCCAGTCGGTGGCCGGTCCGACGCTGAACTCGTGCAAGCGCGTTTGCGGATGGACCGAGTGGTATTGCCAGTGCCGGTCGCCGCAGACGACGAAGAAATTTTCAGGCAGGTTGGCCTGAAACCAGGCGCGGATTTCGTCGCCGTCGTGCCGGAAAGCGGCGTTGGCGTGATTGTCGTTTTTGGTCGGGCTGTCGGGCCCGACGATCGGCGTGGGGCTGATAAGCAGTTTCCAGGTGGCGTCGCTGGCTTTGAGGGTGCGCTTGAGCCAGGCCTTCTGGCGGGCGCCCCAGATGGTTTTGCGCGGGCCGTCGGGGTCGGTGTTGGGCGAGCGGTGATCACGGCCTTCGGTTAGCCAGATTTGCAGGTCGCGTCCCCAGCGGAAGGTGCGCCAGCCCCGCGGACCGATCGGCACCTGCTCGCGGAACAGTCGCTGTCCATCGGCAAAGGTCAGCCTGCCCAGCATCATGCCCGGCCAGCAATCGTTCCGGAGCGTGTCGTGATCGTCCTTCTCCCAGTACGTCGGCGTGCTGCGCAGCAGTTCGACCGCCCGCGGCAGGCTGAAGGTGCGTTGCCAGTGATAGCGCGCCAGCTCGACGTTCACCGCGCAGGGTTCGGCGCCGTCGTAATAGACGTTGTCACCCGTGAACACCACAAAGCGGGGCTGCAGCCGACCCATCGCGGGGAAAATGTTGAATCCCTCGGGATGATCCAGCGTGTAGTAAAGAAAACAGGTCACCACGCAAAACGTCAGCTCAGTGGGCCGATCCGGTGGCGGCGCGGTGCGGAAACGTCCGCGCAACGGGCTGCCCAGCGGCGTGCCATCCGGGCCGGCAGTCTCCACGGCGAAAAAGTACGTCGAATCGGCTTTCAACCCGCGCAGGTGGAACTGGTGGGTGAAATCGTGCGCGGCTGACACTCTCGCCCAGGGCGTGGTTCGCGCCTCTGACAAATCCTCACGCAAACCGAAGCGTACTCGCACGCGGCCGGGCGCACCGGGGCATGCGCCTTCCAGGGCAGCCACCGGTACGGTCACGGGTTTGGGCGCCGTCAGGTCCACTTTTCCAGAAATGACCAGGCCGTCTTGATTGCGTGTGGTCGAGGCGGTCAGGCGCGTCCAGAGGATGGCGCTGGTGTCGGTGACCTCGCCGATTTTGACGCCCGTGGCCTGATGTGGAGCAGAGGTGGGGTTGGGCACCGCCAGCGCCAGGCATCCGGTCAAAACTAGGATCGAGGCGTGAACGACGCTGGCGACCCGGTTCGAGGCTCCACGGCGTTGCATGACGAACGGATGTCCTAAGGGCCGGGCCTGGCCGGGACTTTGGCCAGGCCTTCGACGGCTTCCTGCATGCGCGCGATGGTGTCGTTCATGCGCGGCGTCCAACGCCCGCGTCGCAAGGATTCGACGAAGGCGCGTTCGCGGGCCAGTTCTTCGGGCGTGGGGAATCGGGGCTTGCGTTCCACGGTCCCGAACGCCATCTGGCAAAGTCGCCAGTAGTGCTCGATGGCTTCCGGCGGCGCATCGGCATCGAAGAGCCGCCGCCGCAGCCGTTCGAGGAATTGGGCTTCGGTCAGCTCGAAATTCCAGCAGCGCTCGCGGAAGAAGTATTGTTGGGCGAAGTAGGGGATGGTGTGCGGATGGAAGTTGCGTGGGTGGGTCACGCCGAGTTTGCCCCAGCCGTTCCAGAGGTTGCCGAAGCCCTGGCCCGGATCGTAGCTGGTGACGAACCCGGCCAGTGCGCGCTCGTGCGGTCCGGGCGGAGCCAGATTGCCGTGGAAGTTGGACATGCGTTGCGACAGATGCCACCGCAGCACCGCCGGATAGCGTTGCAGCGCCCCGTCGCGCAGCGGGTCGCCCCAGCACCACCACCACCAGACGCGCCGGGGATCGAATTCCGACATGAGCCGGAGGTATTCGGGGTTGTTGAACCTGCCGATGGCCACGGCGATCTCGAAATCCGGCCGGCGTTCGAGCGCCGTGCGGATCATGCGCCGCAGTCCTTCGACCTCCGGTCGCCAGTCGCGCGTCTCGTGGCCCTCGCCGGTGGGCTCGAAATAAAAGCCGTGGAAATTGGTGAAGGCGCGGATGTAGTCCAGATAGTAGGCGATGCCTTTTTCGACGTCCTTGCCGATGGCTTTTTCGTGGTGCCAGTTGAGCCAGCCGCCGCCGATGTAGATTTTCATCTCCTCGGCCGCAACCAGATCGAACAGGCGCTGGACGTTGGCGTCGCTGGCCAGGGCGGTGTTGGTGTATTCGCCGGGGTGGCCGGCCACCGGAAAGCCGTCCAACCAGAACCAGTTTCGATTGAGCGTCAGTTCCGAATTGAACCGCAAGACCCGTTCCCAAGATTCGAGCGAATCGTGCGCCGACCAGCAGGGCAACATGTAGATGCCCCGGTAGGCGGTTTGAGGCCGGGCGACGACGTTCAGCGGTGCATCGAGCCATCCGTTGGTTGCCGTGGCGCCGAGCCGGAAAAAGACCAGCTCCTGGCAGGCGTGCTTGAGCGCGCGGGGGGTGCGACCGAAGGCAATGATGAACCGTTGCCGACCGCGCTCGTGGGTGAGCAACTGGAAACCTTCCTCGCCCAAATCCTGGCTCGTGAGCTCGACGCCCTGCTCGACCAGACGCGCCAGCAGGGGATTGTTTTCGGGCGTGCCCAGAACCAACGACGTGCCGTGATCGGCTGCCGCCGGCGCGCTCGGGAAGTTGACGCCGAAAAGCTCGTTCAAGTGCCGGTCCAGCGTCGCGCGCGCCAGGCGTGCAGCCCGCTCATCCCGGGATGGCAGAATGAGCTGACAAAGGCTCCGATTTTCTTCCCAAAGCGGCCAGCGCGTGCCGCCCTGGAGGGCACAGCCAGCCAGCAGTGTCAGAACCACCGTAGAGCGCCAAATCGCAGACTGGAGAAATGGGCACATGTTGCTGAAACAAAACGCCGGCGCCGTGGCCGGACCGCGCCCAAGCTGATCGGCGCAGTCCCAATTGGCAAGGATTTTTCGGCGAGCACCGAATTGGAACCGGACTGATCTGCAGCGTGTGGTAGCTTTCGTCGCCGCACCCCGGTCTGCGATTTTTTCACAGCGAGCAGGTCCTCGGTTGGAAGCGCGTAGGTTCGGCAGGAACGGGAACTTTTTGTTGACGGAAGTGCTTGATTGGTGGAAGGTTGGAGCGATGAAGCGCTCGTGCCTGGCCGGAGGAAAGATCAAAAGGGGTCGTGCGTTCACCCTGATCGAACTGCTGGTGGTGATTGCGATCATCGCGATTTTGGCGGCGATGTTGTTGCCGGCTTTGGGTCGAGCCAAGCAGCGGGCATAGGCGATCTATTGCCTGGGCAATTTGCGGCAATTGATGATTGGCTGGCGGCTCTATGCGGAAGACAACAACGACCAGCTCATCAACAACTTCGGTTTGGGCTGGACGATGGTAACGATCTCCGACCCCGATCCGGCCACGCGCTTTTCGAACTGGGTGGACAATTACCTGGATTGGACGGCTGATCCGGTGAACACGAATCACATCCTGATTCAGAATGGGATTCTGGCCCCGTATCTGAGCGGCAACCTGGGCGTGTACAAGTGTCCGGCCGACCAATACTTGAGCCCGGCGCAGCGCAGCGCGGGCTTTAGCGCCCGCACCCGCAGCATGGCCATGAACGCATTCCTGGGACCGTATGGCTACCGCAACGCAGGTAAGGACTATTACAACGGCCGCAACAACAACAATCCCAGCTTCCGTCAGTGGCTCAAGCTCGGGCAGATCAAGAATCCCGCCAAAATCTTCGTCACCTGCGAGGAGCATCCCGACCCGCTCAACGACGGATTGTTCAACAACGATCCGACGATGACCGGCACCGGCCAGCCGGTCGCCAGCAAATGGTCCGATGCGCCCGCCTCGTTTCATGCCGGCGGCTCGGCGCTGTCGTTTGCCGACGGTCATGCGGAAATCCACGTCTGGAAGAGCGCGACCACCCGTTTCCCGGTGATCTACGAGACCGGTTCGGCGCGCAATCCGCTCCTCGATGCCACGGGCAAGGAGGACTTGGCCTGGATGATCGAGCGGCAGGCGGTGCCCTACCCGCTGTTTTGAACCCGCGATGGTTTCGGCTCATGCGGCGGGCCAGGCCGCGCCGGCCGGCGAAAGCCGGCAACGCACCGGCCGGCCTGTGTATTGTATCGGTCGGGCGAAAACCGTTGCAGAGAATCGGCCTGGTTGGTTGAATCGTTGGCGAAGATGGCCGACGCCTTTGCCGTATCACGCAACCGGCTGATTTTGGGCCTGTGTCTGCCGCTGGCGAGCCTGCTGGGCTATTTGCTGGCCGAGCCGCTGGACGCGAGCACGCAGGCGGTGCTGCTGTTGTTGTTCGGGCTGCTGTGCGTGCCCTTGTGGTTGCGGTGGCATCATCCGCTACTGGTCTTTGCCTGGGGCTCGACGCTGTATCTGGGTTTTTTGGGGCCGGTGCCCTTGTGGATGGCGCTGGCGTGCGTCGGGTTTGTGCATGCGGTGGTGACGCGCGCGGTGTATCCGGAACGCAAACTGTTGTTGGTTTCCCAGTACGTGATTCCGTTGTGCGCGTTTGCCGTGGTGGTCGGTATTACGGCGGCGCTGACCGGCGGCATCGGGCTGCAGATCTTCGGCTCTGAACGGGTCGGCGGACGCGGCTACCTGTACATCGGTGCGGCAGTGCTGGGGTTTTTTGCATTGGTATCGCGGCGTGTGCCGGTGTCGGAGGCCCAACTATACACGGCGTTGTTTTTCCTGGCGGGTCTGAGCGCGGTGGTGAGCAACCTCATTTACTACGCGCCGCCATTGTATTTTCTGTACCGCTGGTTTCCGGTGACGATGGC
>CAYXJB010000097.1:5291-10647 GCA_964465445.1 uncultured Verrucomicrobiota bacterium | reverse complement strand
AAAGGCGACGTTGTTGAACCCAGTGATCGCGAGGTGATGTTATGAAGTGCGCGAATCGTTTCCCCGTTCCAATCGGGCTGTTGGGCACGTTTGTCGCCCTCTCGGCCATTGGTGCGCCGATGACACCCGGCAACATTTTGGTTTATCGCGTCGGCGATGGCTCGGCTGGTCTCACTAGCACAGCCACGGCAGTGTTTTTGGACGAGTACACCCCGTCGGGGTCGCTGGTCCAATCCATTGCCCTGCCGGCGAGCGGTAGCAGTGCTTTGACCGCCGTCGGCAACGCCACGACCGAGGGCATCATGTCGTTCAGCCAAAACGGCCTCAAAGTGATATTTACCGGCTATCGAAAGGATGCCGGCGGCACCAGTCCGAGCGACGATTCAGCGTCGGTAACGCCGCGGGTGATCGCCACGTTCGATCCGGCCACGGGCACGGTTGACACCACCGTGACCGTTACCAGCGGTACCTCCAGGACCATTCGCAGCGCGACCAGCACGGACGGATCGAGCCTGTTTTATCTGGCGGCAGCGGGAAGCACCTACGTGTCGTATGTGGCTTCTCCGGGACCGAATTCCACGGCAGTTCAAATTGACGCTCGCAACTCGCGCCAGGTGCTGCTGCGCGACAACATCTTGTATGCGTCGAACGGTTCGACGGCCACCCCCGCGAAGTTCCAGAGCTACGGCGTTTTGCCGACCGGCGTCACCACTCCCACAGCACTAATCACGCTGACAACCAGCGACGTGAGCCATGGTTTTACCATGTTCGATCTCAGCCCCAGCGTGTCCGGCTACGACACGGTTTATTTTGTCAACGCGATCAACGGCCGGCTTTACAAGTACAGCTATGACGGCAGCGTGTGGAATGCCAACGGATTTCTGAGCATCAGCGGCCTGGGCCAGGGCAATGTGGATGGCTACCTCGAGGGCGGCGATGTGAAGCTGTTTCTTTCGACCGGTTCGGTATTGGGCACGTTGACCGACACTTCCGGTTACAACGGGACCATTTCGGGCACGTTCAGCTCCATCGCCAGCGCCCCGGCCAACACCGCCTTCCGCGGTCTGGTGGCCTATGTGCCCGAGCCGGGCAGCTTGAGCGTGCTGGCTCTGGGACTGGGCGCGCTGTGGCTGGTGCGTCGCCGCAGCTAAGACCGGAACGATTCGCCAAAGGCGCGGCCACGAGCCGCGCCTTTTTTGTTTCGACGCGCCGCGGCCTCAGCCGCCGATCAACCGGCGTACCTGCGCGGCGATGTCCGGCCCGCGCATGAGCGATTCGCCCACCAGAATCGCGGTGGCCCCGGCCCGTTTGAGGCGCTCGACGTCGGCCCGGGAATGGATGCCGCTTTCGGCCACCAGCAGCAGGGGCGGCCGAGCCGGCCGGTTTGCGCTGCGGTTGCGCCCGGCCAGCGCTGCGGCGAGCCTCTCGGTCGTGCCCAGATCCACCTGAAAAGTCCTCAGATCGCGGTTGTTGACGCCGATGAGTGTGGCGCCAATGGCCAGCGCGCGATCCAGTTCGGATTCGTCGTGCACCTCGACCAGCGCCGCCAGTCCGGCCGCGGTGGCCAGGGCGTGAAACCGTTCCAGCCGCGCGTCATCGAGAATCGCCGCGATCAGCAGGATGGCGTCGGCTCCGGCTTCGATGGCTTCCAAAATCTGGCGCGGGTCAATGATGAAATCCTTGCGCAGGAGCGGCAGGGTGACGGCGGCGCGGACGCGGCGCAAATCATCGAGACTGCCTCCAAAAAACGGTCCGTCGGTCAGCACCGAAAGACAGGATGCCCCCGCCGCTTCGTACGCCCGGGCGATGCGCACCGGATCGAAATCCGCGCAGATGACACCGGCCGAAGGGGAGGCTTTTTTGACCTCGGCGATCAGAGCGACGTCGCCGGCACGGGGTTTGCGCAGCCCGGCCATGAAATCACGACGGGCGCCGTGCTGCGCGATGGCCTCGCGCAGGGTTTGAACGGTAATTTCCCGCGCGGGCAGCGCCTCGAGCTCGCGTTGTTTGGCGGCGACGATGGTGTCCAGAATACCGGGCATGATCAGGGATGGGATTGGCCGGGCGCTGGCGCGTTGGGCGGTGGAGCGGCCGGGCCGGGCGAAGGATTCGGGCATGTCAGTCCTCGACATCGCGGATGCCCTGCATGCGTTTGGTGGGGCAACCGGCGCGCAACCAGCCGTTGACGAACAGGTCCAGGTCACCGTCCATGACGGCCTGCACGTCGGCGGTCTGGATGCCGGTGCGCAGGTCTTTGACCATGCGATAGGGCTGGAAGACGTAACTGCGGATCTGGTTGCCCCAGGAGATGCTGCCTTTTTCGCCGTAAAAGCGTTCCATCTCGGCTTTTTGGGCGTCGAGCCGCTGGGCATAGAGCTTGGAAAGCAGCAGGCGCATGGCGGTGGCGCGGTTCTGATGCTGGGAACGCTGGCTCTGGGAGGCGGCGACGATGCCGGTGGGCAAGTGCGTGATGCGGACGGCGGTTTCGACCTTGTTGACGTTCTGGCCGCCCTTGCCGCCGGCGCGGTAGGTATCAATGCGCAGTTCGTTGGGCGGAATGACGATTTCGGTGGTGGTTTCGGGCAACTCGGCGATCACGTCAACACTGGCGAAGCTGGTGTGGCGACGTTTGTTGGCGTCGAAGGGCGAGATGCGCACGAGTCGGTGGACGCCGCGTTCGGCTTTGCAATAGCCGTAGGCGTACTCGCCTTTGATGAGCATGGTGATGTTTTTGAGGCCGGCGGTTTCGCCGGGCAGCGCGTCGGTGATTTCGACCTCCCAGCCGCGGGATTCGGCCCAGCGCTGGTACATGCGGGCGAGCATTTCGGCCCAGTCCTGCGCTTCGGTGCCGCCGGCGCCGGCGTTGATGCTCAGGATGCAGTTGCTGCGGTCGTGCGGTCCGCTCAGGAAGACCTTCAGCTCCAGCGCGTCGAGTTCCTTGAGCAACGCGGCGGTGTCACGGTCCAGCTCCGACAGCAACTTGTCGCGCGCCTCGGGCGGTTCGCTCTCGGCCAGCTCGACCATGACGCGCAAATCCTCCAGCCGTTTCTCGGCGGCGTGCAACGGCTCGATTTTGTTGCGCAGCGCGCCGGCTTCTTCGATGAGTTTTTGGGCCTGTTCGCGCCGGTCCCAGAAATTGGCCTCGGCCATCCGCGCGTTGAGTTCGCCGAGGCGCTGTTGCGTGCCGGGCACGTCAAAGAAACCTCCGCAGATGGGCGAGTTTCTCGCCGGCCTGGGCCAGACGCGTCTTCAGGATGTCGAACATGGCGGCAGTTTGGCACAAATCGCCCGGTTGCGAAAGCCCGAAGGGTTACTCGACGTAAGGGCGCGCGGAGGCGGGGGACGTTTGAAGAAGCGCCGGATCAGGTCGGTGAGTTTGAGGCTGCCGCCGGGCCGTTTGGCCAGCGCACTGAGCGATTCGCAATGGCCGCTGCAGGACGGGCAGAGGCGATGGTAGCGCCCGCCTTCGAGCCGCAGCACGTGCACGCACGCGCCGCAAAAGGTCCGATGGCATTGTTTGCACACCAGAATGGCGGCGATCTCCGGATGGTTCTCGCACACCGGCCAGTCCTGCGTGCTGGCTTCGGGCGCATCGCGCACCTCCAAACACACATCGCCCAGCCGGAGAATGCACCCGGATTCCAGGCGCGCTTCGCTCACCGGCTCGTTATTGACGTACGTGCCGTTGGACGAGTCCAGGTCGCGCACGAACAGTCCGTCCTCGCGCAGTTCCAGTTCGGCGTGAAAGCGCGAGATCGAGTCGTGATCAATCTGGAAATCGGTTCGGGCCGACCGGCCCAGGCGATTGAGTCCGGGCCTGAGGTGGATGACCTCGGCGGGCAGGCTTTCACATCGCACGATGAGTTTCGCCATAAGATGAGCCAAACGCGGCTCGATGAGTTTCGCCCTTGCCCCGCCAACCCCACTCAAAGAGCATCCTAGGATGAAATTCGCGATTTGCAACGAGATTTATCAGAACTGGCCGTTGCAGGAGGTTTTCGCGCACGCTGCCGGACTGGGGTACGCCGGGGTCGAGGTGGCTCCGTTCACACTGGCGGATTCGGTCACCGACATCTCCGCCGCCGAGCGGCTTCGGCTGCGGGAGAGCGCCGCGCGGCAGGGCATCGCGATCGTGGGGTTGCACTGGCTGTTGGTCAAACCCGAGGGGCTGCATCTGAGTCATCCGGATGCCTCGGTGCGCCGGCGCACGGCGGCGTATTTTTGCGATCTGGTGGATTGCTGCGCGGATCTGGGGGGAAGCGTCCTGGTCATCGGCTCGCCCAAACAACGCGCCATCCTGCCGGGCGTTTCGCGCCAGCAGACCTGGGATTGGACGGCCACCACGCTCCGCGACGCGGTCCGGCGGGCCGAGGATCGCGCCGTGACGCTGTGCCTGGAACCGCTCTCGCCCTCGGAGACCAATTTCATCAACACGGCGGCCGAGGCGATCGAGTTTGTGCGCCCGTTCGGTTCGGCCCGGTTCAAGATCATTTTGGATGTCAAAGCAATGTGCTCCGAGTCGAAACCGCTGCCGCAGATCATTCGCGAATCCTGGCCGCACTTTGCGCATTTTCACGCCAACGATCGAAATCTCAAAGGGCCGGGGTTTGGCGACGTGGATTTCCGACCGATCGCGGCGGCGCTGCGCGAAGTCGGCTACGACGGCTGGGTCTCGGTCGAGGTGTTCCGGTTCGAGGAGGGGCCGGAGATCATCGCCGGGCGGAGCATCGAGTATCTGCGGCGCGTCTTCGATGCTGCAGCCGAGCCTGCCGGGCGCTGCTCAACGCCCCGCCGCCAGGAAGCGGCCGGCGCGGCCGAGGGTCGCTAAGAGGCGCGGGCGTTGCGGTCCCGTGGCGGCGCTCGGAAGTGTTCACGGACGGCAGGCCGTCCGCCGGCCCGAGCGGGACAGAATCGCGCGACCGGCTTGTCCCACGGATGGGGACGCAGCGGCGCGCGCAGCGGCTCACCGGCTCGGGCCCTGGGTTTGGGCGGCGACCTTGAGGCGCAGGGCGTTGAGGCGGATGAATCCGGTTGCGTCGTCCTGGTTGTAGGCGCGGGTCGGATCGGCTTCCATCGTTGCGATGGCGGGGTTGTAAAGGCTCACGGGCGATTTGCGTCCGGCGACCATGATGTTGCCCTTGTAGAGTTTCACGCGCACGGTGCCGGTGACGTTTTTCTGGCTCTCGGTGATGAACGCCTGCAACGCCAGCCGTTCGGGGCTGAACCAGTACCCGTAATAGACCAGCTCGGCGTAGCGCGGAATCAGACTGTCGCGCAGGTGCATCACTTCCCGATCCATGGTCAGGGATTCCATTTGCCGGTGCGCAAAATGCAGGATCGCGCCGCCGGGGGTCTC
>CAYXJB010000097.1:0-5281 GCA_964465445.1 uncultured Verrucomicrobiota bacterium | reverse complement strand
GTAGCAGCCGCGCGATTTCATGCCCACGTACCGGTTCTCGACCATGTCCACCCGACCGACGCCGTGTTTGCCGCCGAGCCGGTTGAGCACCTGCAGCACGCCCAGCGGCGAGAGTTTCCGGCCGTTGACCGCCACGCAATTGCCCTTTTCGAAATCCAGCGTGACGTATTCGGGCTTGTCGGGCGCGTCTTCGGGGAAGACCGACAGCGTCGTAAACGAACCGCGAAACTTCCGGTCGCTCGCATCCAGCCAGGGGTCTTCCAAAATCCCCGCCTCGTAGGAGATGTGCAGAAGATTCCGGTCCATCGAAAAGGGTTTGCTGGCGCTGGCCTTGACCGGAATGCGCCGCCGGCGGCAGAACTCGATCATCTCGCGTCGTCCGGGAAATTGCTCGCGGAAACGGGCGTCGCGCCAGGGTGCGATCACCTGCAGATCCGGCGCCAGAGCTGCCGCTGTGAGCTCGAATCGCACCTGGTCGTTGCCCTTGCCGGTGGCCCCGTGCGCCAGGGCCTGCGCTTTCTCGCGGCGCGCCACTTCGATCATGCCCTTGGCGATGAGCGGTCGGGCGATGCTCGTGCCCAGGTAATACTGGCCTTCATACACCGCGCCGGCCTGGATCATCGGGAAGATGAAGTCGCGCGCGAATTCCTCCTGCAGATCCACGATGTAGCACTTGGACGCGCCGGTGCGCAGCGCTTTTTCGCGCAAGCCGGCCAGCTCCTCGCCCTGGCCGATGTTGGCGCAGAACGCGATGATCTCCGCCTCGTAGTGCTCCTTGAGCCACGCCAGAATCACCGAGGTGTCCAGCCCGCCCGAATACGCCAGCACAATTTTCATGGCCGGCAATTAAACCGCCAATCCACCGGCCGGGCAAAATCAAAAATTCCCTCGCACCGGGCCGTTCAGAAGCCGCGCACCGCGGTGATCGTGGCCGGCTCGTATTTCGGGTCGGGCGTCGCGGTCGCGGGCCGCGTGCGTGGGGCGGGTGACTACCGACCCTGCTCGGTCATCAGCCGATAGACCTTGCCGTCCAGCGTCAGGACGTAGAGTTCCCCGTGCGCGTCTTCGGCGAAGCTGGTGATGTTGCGCGGTTGCGCCAGCAGCGTGGCCTGTTCGACGACCCGCCGCCCGTCGTAACGCAACCCCCAAATCGTGCCCAGAGCGAAGTCCGCGTACACATACACGCCCCGCAGCGATGGGAACGCCCGCCCCCGATACACGTAACCGCCGGTCACGCTCAGGCCGATGCCGTGCTCGGGGAAACGGGTCAGCGACGCCAGTTCGGGCCGATGCGGGTATTCCAGAACCGGCTCGATGAACCGGGCGCCTTTCGGGCCGGGTTTGAACGGATGCGCCCCTTCGCGCACGCACCAGCCGTAATTGCCGCCTTTGACGATCAGATCAATCTCCTCCCAATCGTCCTGGCCCACGTCGCCGGCCCACATCCGGCCAGTGTCCCGATCCCAACCGAATCGCCACACATTGCGCAGGCCCCACGCCCAGATTTCCTTGCGCACGCCCCGTTGGTCCGGCTCGCCCACAAACGGATTGTCGGCGGGAATGCCATACTCCAAATGCCGCGTTTTTTTGCCCTCGACGATCGTGGTGCGCGAGTTGACGTCAATGCGCAGGATTTTTCCCAGCAACGTGGCGGTGTTCTGGCCGTTGTTGTGCGGATCGTGAGCCGAACCGCCATCGCCCAACGTGATGTACAGGTAGCCGTCGGGCCCGAAGCTGACCTGGCCGCCCTTGTGATTCCAGTACGGCTGGGGCACTTACATCAACACGCGTTCGGAGGTCGGGTCGGCTCGCCGCGGCTCGTCGCGTGACACGCGCCATTCGCTGATGACGCTGCGGCGGGGTTGCTGCTGGTTGTAGTAGATGTAGAAGAGCCGGTTGGTGGCGAATCCGGGATGGAACGCCAGCCCCAGCAGGCCTTCTTCGTTGCTCGCGTAAGGTTGGCGATTGGTAATGTTGAGGAATTCGCAGGCATCGGTCCCATCACCGTCCCTGGACACGGCGATGATTCGGCCCTGCTGCTCGAGAATGAAAAACCGGCCCGTGCCGTCGGGCGCTTCGCACATCCACACCGGACGGTCCAGTTTCAATTGCGGAAAGCATTCGCGCAATTGGAGCTTCGGCAACGCCGCCTCCAGCCGCGCGCCTGCGACCCCCAGGGCCATCACGCCAATCAGCAGCCTGTTCCACACACCACATGGTTGCATAAGGAATCTCCGCACTTCGGACGCGTCCGCTCCGACGGCTGTTCAATGTCGTGCCCTCGCTCGTTCACGGTCGGTCACCGGGCGGGCATGAGTGCAACATCCACCGCCGGTGGTTTTCGGGTGTCGCGCCGCCCGGCGATCGTCGGCCCGCGCGGCCGGGTCGGTGGCTCAGGCCTCCGGCGGGCGGATGCGTTCCAGCGTTTGATCGTCCCAGGAAGCCGGGTCTTCGAGCGATTCCAGATGCGTGAAGACCGTGCTGCCGGGCAGCGCGCGCCGAATGTCGGCTTCGATCCGCTCCAGCAATTCATGGCCGCGCTGCACCGTCCACTGACCCGGCACCAGCACGTGCACCGAAACGAACTTGCGCGCGCCGGACTGACGGGTGCGCAGGGCATGGAACTGCACGCCGTCGCGTTCATAACGGCGGAAAATCTCCTGAACCGCGTCCAGATCGCGCTGGACCAGCGCGCGGTCCATCAGTCCGTGAATCGAGCGGCGCACGATGTCCACTCCGGCACGCATGATGTTGGCGGCCACCAGCAGCGCCACCAACGGATCGAGCCAGAGCCGACCGGTGAGCGCCACCAACCCCACGCCAGCGATCACCCCGGCCGACGTCCAAACATCGGTCAGCAGATGCCGTCCGTTGGCCTCGAGCGTGATCGAATCGTAGCGTCGTCCGGCCCGCAGCAGCGCCAGCGCCACGGCCAGATTGACCAGCGAGGCCACCGCGGAGACCGCCAGACCCACGCCCACCTCCTCGAGCGGGCGGGGATGGAACAGCCGCGTCACCGCTGTGACGGTGATGCCCGCGGCCGCCACCAAAATCAGGCCGCCCTCGACCCCGCTGGAAAAGTACTCCGCTTTGCCGTGGCCGTAGGCGTGGTCTTCGTCCGCCGGTCGTGCTGCCACCGTCACCATCGCCAACGCCAGACAGCTCCCGATGAGATTGACCAGCGATTCAGCCGCATCCGAGAGCAGACCCACCGAGCCGGTGATCCACCACGCGCCGGTTTTCAGGGCGATGGTCACCAGCGCCGCGGCAATGGACAACCGGGCAAACCGCTTCAGCGACTCCGCGCTCATGAACTCCGCAATGGCCGCCGCCCGGACCAACCCGGACCGGCGAGCCGGCCCCGGCCGCGTCGCTCAAATCAAATGGCAGAACAGCCCGTCGCGCAACTTCGGCTCGAACCACGTGCTCTTGGGCGGCAGAATCCGCCCCGCATCGGCAATCGCCATCAGCTCCTCGACGCCGGTCGGATACAGGGCGAACGCGCAGGCGCATTCGCCGCTGTGGACCAGCTGTTCGAGTTCGGCCGTGCCATGGATCCCACCCACAAACACGATTCGCTCGCTGGTGCGCGGATCGCCGATGCCCAAAATCGGCCCCAACACATGCGTCTGCAGCAGCGCCACATCGAGCCGATCCCAGGGCGAGCCGGCTTGCGTCAGTTCGGCCCGGAAACGCAGCCGTCGCCAGCGCCCGGCCAGGTACAGCCCCACCTCGTGTCGGCCGGCCGGCGCGGCGGTTTCTCCGGGCAGCGTCTCGAACACCGACTCGAGCTTTTCAAGCAACTGCGCCGGCGTCAGCCCGTTGAGGTCGCGCACCGCCCGATGGTAGGGCAACACCTGCACCCGATCGTGCGGGAAAATCACGGCCAGGAAAAAAGCGAACGCCGGCAGGCCCGGCCCGGCGCTCATGCCGGGGGCGCGACTGCGGTTCAAGTACACCTGGGCGGCGGCCGCCGTGCGATGATGCCCGTCGGCGATGTAGAGCGCCGACATGCGGGCAAAACGCTGCCGCACCAGTTCGATGCCCGGCGCGTCGTTCACCGTCCAGGTGCTGTGTCGCACCCCGTCGTCGGCCGTGAAATCCACCTCCGGCGGCGGCTGCGTGCGCTCGCGCACAAAACCGGCCAGCGCCGCGTCAGCACGGTGAATCAGAAAGGCCGGGCCGGTCTGGGCGTTGAGGGTTTCGATGTGACGCCGCCGATCCTCTTCCTTGTCCGGGCGCGTCAACTCGTGCTTTCGGATCAGCCCGCGCAGGTATTCCTCGGCGCTGACGACGCCGACGATTCCCATCTGCTCATGCTCTCGCCAGATTTGCCGGTACAGGTAAAAGCACGGCACGCCATCCTGCCGCAGCGCGCCCTGCGCGATGAGCCGCTTGAAGTTCTCCCGCGCTTTGGCGTAAACCGCCGGCCCGTGCGGGTCGGTCTCCGGCGGCAGATCAATCTCGGCGCGGCTGACGTGGAAGAAGCTCAGCGGATTGCCGGCGGCGAGCCGTCGCGCCTCCTCGGTGCTCACGACGTCGTAGGGCAGTTCGCAAATGCGCGCCGCCAGATCCGGACGCGGCCGCAATGCGGGAAACGGTTCAACGGTGGCCATGCTGCGCACGCAACGTTACGAAGAGGCCCGATCCGGTGCACGTCAAAACCGCCCTGCGCCTGAAAAACTCGACCGTTCGATCCGGACGGGCGCCCGCACCGTCGGGCCGTCGCCTCCAACAGCCGGGTGGCGGTTGGAAGAGCGCGCGGCGCGATTCACCAGCGCAACCGCGTTCGGCCCACGGGTCGTTCCTCGATCAGCACCATCGAGTGATTGCCGCGCGCGGCCACGGCCAGAACGTCTTTGACGTGCTCGGGCAGATCGCATTGGCCGGCGGTGTTGAAGCCCCACACCACGACCGTGCCGTCGCGCCGGAGCGCCATACTGTGAAACGCGCCCGTGGCAATGGCCACCACGTCGCCCAGCCCCTTGGGCACGTCGTATCGTGCCAGTCCGTACGTGCCCCAGCTCACGACCGTGCCGTCGCGTCGCAATGCCAGCGTGTGATTGCCGTCGGCGGCAATGGACACCACTTGATCGAGCCCCGGGGGCACGTCGGTCTGGCCAAACCGATTTTCGCCCCAGGCCACGACCGTGCCGTCGCTCTTGAGCGCCACGCTGTGGGCGCTGCCGCCGGCCAGCGCCACCACGCCGCGCAGTCCGGCTGGCACGTTGCACTGGCCGGCCCAGTTGCCGCCCCAGGCCCGCACGATGCCGCCGCGTTG
>CAYXJB010000096.1:3412-10704 GCA_964465445.1 uncultured Verrucomicrobiota bacterium | reverse complement strand
CGCTCAGCGCCCGTCTGGGCGCAAAGGTCATCGGGTGCATCGAGTCGTTGCGCATCTGCCGGCTGCAGTTTGCCGACGCCGAGTCGGCCGATGCGGCACGCGCCGCGCTGTTGTTGGACGAGGATGTCATGGCGGTGGACTACAATTACTGGATTGATTCGCCGCCGATGCCGGCCGAGGCGACCGTCGCCGCAGCCACGCCTACCCTCAAGCTCAACCCGCCGCCCGATCAGGGACAAATCGTCATCGGGCTTGTGGATACGCCGGTGCAACCGCTTTGCGGCGATTTGAACGGTTTTTTGCGGTCGCCGATCAGTGTCGTGGGCGAGAGCGCGTTGGCCACCGGCGCATCCGCGCCGACGCATGCCACGGCGATGGCCAACATGATGTTGCGCAGTCTCCAAAATGCCACCGGCGGCAGCACGTCGGTCCAGATTCTGCCGGTGGACGTTTACGGGCCCAACGCCACCACCACGACCTACGACGTGGCCAACGGCATCGTGGCGGCCGTCAACAACGGGGCGAATCTCATCAACCTGAGCCTCGGCGGTCCGGGCGACAGCGCGATGCTGCAGAGCCTGATCGAAGCGGTGCGTGCGCGCGGCATCCCGGTGATCGCCGCGGCCGGCAACGAACCGGTGGCGACGCCGTTTTATCCGGCGGCCTACCCGGACGTGTTGGCGGTCACCGCCGGCGACGGTGGGCGCATTGCCCCGTATGCCAATCACGGCAGTTTCGTGGACGTGGCCGCCCCGGATTCCGAAGTCTTTTGCTACGGCGGCCGTTCCTACTACGTGCGCGGCACCTCGGCGGCGGCGGCCTACGTCAGCGGTTGGGCTGCGGGCTTGAGGGAAACCACCAGCCGGAACTGGGACGAGGTTCAGAAACAGATTCTGGAGCGATTCGGCGTCAAACCCGCCTCGCCGTAACGGCGTTCAAGGGCCGGGAGCTGAAACCGAACGTGCTCGGCTGCGCTGGGGCGGATTGTCGGTGCGTCCCACGTCGCGCGCCCAGCGTTCGTAAGCGGCGGAAAGCTGGCGCACCAGATCGGGATGCTGGCCCGCCAGATCGTTGCGTTCGGTCCGATCGGTTTCCGTGTCGTAGAGCTCCCAGCGGCGGTTTTCGGCATCCCAAACCAGTTTCCAACGGCCCTGGCGAACGGCGCGGTTGCCGTGTTGCCCCCAGAAGAGCTCGCGCGCCTTCGGCCAGAAGCGACCCTCCAGAGTCGGTAGCAGGCTGCGTCCCTCCGGGGGCAGTACGCGCCGCTCACCGAGCGTTTGCGGCCAGCTCAGACCGGCCATTTCCAGACACGTGGGCATGAGATCCATCACGTGCCCGAGTTCGTGCGAAAGCGAGCCGGGTTTGACGCGGCCGGGCCAGCGCACGATCAACGGCGTGGCGATGCCGCCTTCGTGCGCCCAGGTTTTGTAGCGGCGGAAGGGCGTGTTGTGCACCCACGCCCAGGCCGGCCCGACGTAGGTGTAACTGGTTTTCGGGCCCGGGATTTGCGAAGTGTCCCGACCGTCGGCTTCCTCACTGCTGCTGCCGTTGTCGGAGAGGAAGAACACGACGGTGTTGGTCTCGAGTTTCAGCTCGCGAAGCGTGTCGAGCACCCGACCGATGCCCTGGTCCATGCGATCCACCATCGCGGCATAAACTGCCATTCGGAGCGCTTCCCAGCGCTGGTTGGCGCTCTGCCAGTCGTACACTTTCGGATCGCGCCCGGCCGGCTGCCAGTCGCGTGGAAACAGCTTCAGCTCGGCCTGACGCGCCGCGCGCTGCCGCCGCAGTTCGTCCCAGCCGATGTGGTACGCGTTGGTGTATCGGGCAATGTCTTCGGGCCGGGCCTGGATGGGCGAATGCGGGGCAGTGTAGGCCAGATGCAGGAAAAACGGTCGGCCCGTCTTCGCAAAGCGCCGCAACGTTTCAATGGCGTGTTCGGTAAACGCGTCGGTCGTGTAAAAGTCGGCCGGAAACTCGGTGATGCGCCGGTCGTTGTGGTAGAAATTGCGCACGCGACCGCCCTCATAAGGCGGGTCGGGCAACGCCGGATCGAAATAATTGCAGCAACCGTCCGCCAGCCCGTAGAACTCCTCGAACCCACGGTCCAGCGGCCGATGCGGCGCGGCGGCTCCCAGATGCCACTTGCCGCTCAACGTGGTGTGATACCCGGCTGCGCGCAGCACCTCGGCCAACGTGGCCATGTCCGGCGTGAGTCGAAACCGGTCGCCACGTGGATAAAGCCCCGTCAACAGCGAGGCGCGCGTGGGCACACAGATGGCATTGTTGTAGAACTGCGAAAAGCGCATTCCCTCGGCGGCAAGCCGGTCGAGGTTGGGCGTCCGAATCTCGCCGCCGTAGCAACCCAGGTCCGAGTACCCCAGGTCATCCGCCACGATGAGCAGAAAATTCGGACGCTGCGCCGCCGCAGCGACAGAAACCAGCGCACCCGCCAGCCACACGCAAACGGGCCGCCCAATCCATCGCAGCCGCGTCCTCATCGCGCCGGTGGGTTGGCCGCGCGCGCCGGGTCGTAATCCGGATTGGGCAGTGGCATTTGCGCGCCGACGCGCTCCCGCCATGCGTGAAGTCTGTCGCGCAGTCGCCGGGCCACTTTGGGAAAGCGTCCGGCCAGATCGTGCCGCTCGCCGATGTCCTCGCGCAGGTTGTAAAGCTCGACGTGGTTGTCCTCGTAGAATTCCACCAGTCGCCAATCGCCTTCGCGAATGGCGCCGTAGGGCGTCGCGCCGCCGGGATGATAATGCGGGTAGTGCCAGTAAAGCGCCTCGCGCTGCAGTGTGCGCCCTCCGCGCAACAAACCCACCAGGCTCACGCCGTCGAGGACCTGTCCCGCCTCGGGCTTCAGACCCGCAATCTGGAGCATCGTCGGATAAAAGTCCGGCGTGATCACGGGCGTGTCGCACATGCTGCCGGGCCTTGTCACCCCCGGCCATTTGACCAGCAACGGCACGCGCACGCCGCCTTCGTAGGGCGAGCCTTTGCCGGCGCGCAGCGGCAGATTGCTGGTGACCTCGCGCAAGACCAGACCGCCGTTGTCGGAGCTGAAAAAGATCACCGTGTGCTCGGCCAACCGCAGCGTTTCGAGCGTCCGGAGAATGCGCCCGACGCTCTGGTCCACGCTCTCGACCATGGCGGCATAAACGGGATGATGTTGCGGATGGTTGGGATCGGCTTTGGCGCTGTACCTGGCGATCACGTTGGATCGGGCCATCAGCGGCGTGTGGACCGCGTAATGCGGCAAATACAGGAAAAACGGCCGATCGCGGTGCGTTTCGATGAACCGGATGGCTTCGTCGGTCAACCGCTCGGTGAGAAACTCGCCCTTCGGTCCGTCAGCGAGCGTGGGGATTTTGTAGGGGGCAAAATAGCTCGGCGGCGAGCCCTTTTCGAAGCCGCCGATGTTCACGTCGAAGCCGTGCGTCTGCGGGTAGAACTCCGGTCCGCCCAGATGCCATTTTCCGATGCTCGCGGTGGCATAACCGGCGGCTCGGAGCGCCTCGGCGATGGTGCGTTCCTCGTGCGGCAGGTACATGCGCCAGTCCGGCGGCCTGAGTTTGGCGTGGGGCCGCACGTGGCCGGTGATCCAGTCGGTGATGTGAAGTCGGGCCGGGTATTTGCCCGTCAACAGCGCGGCGCGTGTGGGCGAGCAGACCGTGCAGGCCGCGTAGGCCTGTGTGAAGCGCATGCCCTCACGCGCGAGCCGGTCAATGTTCGGCGTTTCGTAGAACGTCGAGCCCTGATAACCCAAATCGGTCCAACCCAGATCGTCCACCAGAATGAAAATCAGATTCGGCGGGCGAGCCGCTACGGGCGAGGGCGTGCCCGAAACCAGCGCCGCCAGGCTCAACGCCAGCCACCAGCACCGTTTCACTTTCTGCGCGTGATCGAGGATCATTCCGCCCACGCCATTCGGTTGATCTCATGGCCCGGGCGAGGGCGTGCTCGCTCCGGGCGGATTCATTGCGATCGAGATCGGCCCGCGTCGCGTCCGAATTGTTTCCAGTACAGGACCTTGAACGGGTTTTCGGGCGGGCCGACGGCGTTTTCGTTTTCCATGCAGGGCAGGACCTCTTCCCACCAGCGATCGTAGGCGGCGTCGAGTTCGCGCACCACCTCGGGATATTGCGCGGCCAGATCGTTGCGCTCGCCCGGATCGGCTTTGACGTCGAAGAGCTGCCAGCGTTTTTCGCCGTTGGTGTCGCAGACCAGATGCCACCGAGCGCTGCGGACGCTGCAGTGGCGATATTTGGATTGGGCGGCCTGGCCGCGCGGCCAGCGGCCCTGATGCGTGAAGAGCAGCCGATCGGGCCAGGGCGCACGCGGATCTTTGAGCAGCGGCACCAGGCTGCGGCCCTCGACCTGTCGAGCGACCCGGCCGCGCAGCGGAACGCCGGCCATGTCCGCCAGCGTGGGCAACACATCAATGTGGGCGGCCAGCGCGTCAATGTCGCCGGGCTCGAGCGTGCCCGGCCAGCGCCAGAACGAGGCCGCGCGGGTGCCGCCGAGCCAGGGACTGACCTTGCCACCGCGCATGCCGGCGTTGTAAACGCTCAGGCCGGCGGTGCCGCCGTTGTCGTTCATGAGGATGATCAGGGTGTTGCGGTCCAGTTGCCATTCCTCGAGCTGCGCCAGCAATCGGCCCACGTTGTCGTCAATGTTGGCGATCATGCCGAAGAATTTCGCCACGTTGGTCTTCACCTGGCCGGCGTAGAGCGCTTCGTACTCCGGCGGCACGTCCAGCGGCGCGTGGGGCGCGTTCAGCGCGATGTAGGCGAAGAACGGCTGCCGACCCTTCTGCTGCCCGATCCACTCCAGGGCCTGACGGAAAAACACGTCCGTGCAATAGCCCTGCGTTTTGACGAAGCGACCGTTGTGCAGAATCGTCGGGTTGAAATACGAATTGCCCGGCGCATCGCCGCAACTGCCCGGATACGTCTGGCCGATGCCGCCGCCGCCGTGAATGAACACCTCGTCAAAACCGCGCCGGTCGGGCTGGTAGGGCGCTTCGTCGCCCAGATGCCACTTGCCGAAAATGCCGGTGGTGTAGCCGGCCTGCTTGAGCACCTGCGGCAGCGTGACGGCTTTGAGACTGAGCCGTTCGCGTTCGTAAATGGTGTGCGTGACGCCGGACTTGAATTCGTGCCGGCCGGTCATCAGCGCCGCCCGGGTCGGCGAACAGGTGGGGCTGACATGAAAATCGGTGAACCGCCGCCCCTCGTCGTGCAGGCGGTCCATGTTGGGCGTTCTGAGGATCGGGTTGCCCGTGCAGGAAAAGTCGCCGTAGCCCTGATCATCGGTGAGGATGAAAATGATGTTGGGCTTGCGACCGAACGCCGGCGTCGCCGCGCTCAAGCGCTCGCCAAGCAGCCCCAGCAACGCCACGCTCCAGACCAACACGCGGAACGCCAACCGCATCGCTCCAACGCCCGCCGGCGGAGGCGCATCGAATGGGGCGACGCTTGCGCGCCGTCGGTCGGATGCCATCGCAATTTCGGCCTGACGAAACCTCATGGCCGTTGAACGTCAGCGGCGCGCCTGCGTTCGGCTCGCCCCGGGCGGGTTTTGGACGGCCCGCTGCCCGCGGGCGCGTCGCCCGATTCGACATTGGGCGTGGGCATGGGCGCGCCGATTTGCTTGCGCCACTGGAGCAGTTGTTGATGCAGCGCCACAGCGCGTTCCTTGTGTTCGAAGGCGACGTTGTGTCGCTCGCCGATGTCCTGGCGCAGGTTGTAAAGCTCCAGATGCCCGTCCTCGAAAAACTCGATCAGCTTCCAGTCACCGCTGCGAATCACGCCCACCGGCGTGGTGCGCCAGGTGCCGCCGCCGGCCCCGAGATAGCCGGGGAAATGCCAGTACAGCGGTTTGCGGGGCGTCGCAGCCTCGCCGCCGCCCAGTAGCAAGCCCGCGTAACTGCTGCCATCCAGCGGTTGGGAGGCCGGCGCTTTGGCCCCCGCCAGCTCCAGCAGGGTCGGATACAAATCCACGCTGTGGATCGGCTCGTCGCAGGTCCGTCCCGCCGCAACGCGACCGGGCCACCGGAAAATATAGGGCACGCGGATGCCGCCCTCGTAGAGCATGCCTTTGCCACCGCGCAGGGGCGCGTTGTCGGTGATGCTGCCGCCCTGGATGCCTTCGCGCTCGTAACCGCCCACCCCGCCGTTGTCGCTGGTAAAAATCACCAGCGTGTTGCTCGACAAGCCCAACTGGTCGAGCGTCGCCAGCACACGCCCGACGCTCTCGTCCACGCTGGCGATCATCGCCGCGTACACGGGGCTGTTGTGACCGCCCGCCGGCGTCTTGGTCCGGAAACGGGCGACGAGGTTGGACTTGGCCTGATGCGGCGAATGAACAGCGAAGTGATGCAGACAGAGGAAAAACGGTTTGTCGCGGTGGCGACGGATGAAGTCCACCGCCTTGTCGGTCAGAAAATCGGCCAGATACGTGCCGGGCGGATAATCCACCCGCGGATTGGTCTGGAAATCAAAGTGCCGGCCGGCCGACACAATCGCTTCCTCGAAGCCCTGGGCGAGCGGATGATGCGCGGCGTCCTCGCCCAGATGCCATTTGCCGAAGAGCCCCGTGCTGTAGCCGGCCGCGCGCAGCGCCTCGGCCAGCGTGATGGTCTCGGGCGAAAGCGCCACGACGTTGTCCACCGGTCGGAGCGGACGCGTGCGCCAGTTGAAGCGGTTGATGTTGCCGACGGTGTAAACGCCGGTGCGCGGGCCGTACTGGCCGCTCATCAGCGCGGCGCGTGTGGGTTGACAATTCGGTCCGGCGGTGTAGCCGGCGGTGAAGCGCATCCCTTGCGCCGCCATGCGGTCGATCGCCGGCGTCTCGTAATACCGACTGCCGTAACACGCCAGGTCGGTGTAACCCAGATCGTCCGCCAGAATGAACACGAAATTCGGTCGCGCCTCCGGCGTCGGACGGTCCGCCGCCGCACCCGGCATCAGGCTCATCCACAACAACCCCAATGCAGCCAGGCCGCGGGCGTGAGTTTTCATGGACGGGTTTGTGATCTCATGGCGCCTGGGCCGGCGGGGGCGACCAGGCTGCCGGTTTGGGATTGGGCGAGCTCAACGCACAGGTGTCGCCCCATTCCTTCTGGGCCTCGGCAAGCCGTTTCATGAGCGCCTCGACGCGCCTGGCGTAGCGCGGTTCGCCCGAAAGGTCAACCCGTTCATGCGGGTCGTTCTTGAGGTCGAACAACTGCGTGCGGTTGATGTGCGGATACCGGATGAGTTTCCATCGCCCGTCGCGAATGCTGCGCT
>CAYXJB010000096.1:2346-3339 GCA_964465445.1 uncultured Verrucomicrobiota bacterium | reverse complement strand
CCGGCATCAGGCTGGTGCCCTCGGCCACCGGCGGCACCGGCGCGCCCGCCAGCTCGCAAATCGTCGGGAACAAATCGAACAGATAGACAAACGCGTCGCTGCGGCCCTGTCGCACGCCCGGGCCGGCGATGACCAGCGGCACGTGCATGCCGCCGAATTCGTAGAGGTTCTGTTTGCCCATCAGCCCGTGATCGCCGATCGAGAGCCCGTTGTCGGACGAAAAGATGATGATCGTGTTATCGAGTTGGCCCAGCTCGCGCAGGCTGGCGACGATCCGACCGAAGTGATAATCCAGGCACGTGATCGCCGCGTAATAATCGGCCAGGTGACGGCGGATGACCTCGGGCGTGCGCGGCCAGGGCGCGAGTTTTTCATCGCGCACGGTCATTTCGCCGTTGTCGAACGGATGCACGGGCAGGTAGGCCGGCGGCAGCGGAATTTTGGCCGGGTCGTACATGTCCATGAACGTTTTCGGCGCCACCCGCGGGTCGTGCGGCACCGGCGGGGCCAGATAGATGAAAAAGGGCCGGTCGCCCCGCCGCTCGCGCAAAAACCGGATCACCGCATCGGCATGGGCCTGGCTGGATTGCGCGCGCGCCTCCAGGCCGTGATCGTCGCGTTCGATGTTGGTGTCGTAGGACTCGATGGCGGGCGTGCATTCGTTGCCGCGTTTGCCGATGTGAAAGGTTTCGTAGCCGGCCGCTTTGAGCACCCGGGGCAGCAGCGCCCAGTCACGTCCCTCGGTGCGGGCTTCCATCGCTTGCAGGAACGCGGGCAGGCCCTTGCGCATCGTCGCCGTGGACGTGGGCAGCCGGAAGAGCGAACGACCGGTCTGAATCATGCACCGGCTGGGCATGCACACCGCGCCCTCGTTGGCGCCCATGATGTAGGCATGCCGGAACGTCAGTCCGCGCTCGACCAGCTTGTCGAGCGCCGGCGTCCGAATGTGTGGATTGCCCAGCGCGGCAATCGTGTCGGCGCGCTGATCATCGG
>CAYXJB010000096.1:0-2336 GCA_964465445.1 uncultured Verrucomicrobiota bacterium | reverse complement strand
AATGTTCGGGCGCGTCGCGGCGATTGCAGCGCAAACGAATTGAACCGTGACGACGGCGACCGCCAACCACCGGGCCGCCGGGCAACGGAGCGTTTTCATCATTCGGGGCACGAGCACGAGTGATTCATGATCCAGTCCAACAGACTGCGCACGATTGTGGCGTATTCACACGCCACGGGTCGAACTCTAGACCCGGCCGGGCCCGGCCCGCAAGCCATCGTCGCGTCCCGTACATCACGCCCCACTTGCCCGGCGATTTGCTCCGCGGGTTCACGGCGGCGCGGTCGCGACGGCCCGAACCGGATTTGCAACAGACCAACCGGTCGCGTTCTTGAGCGTTGCCAGCGCCACGGTGTTTGGCTTTTTATCGGGCCGGAATGAACCGAACGCATCGGCGCTGACGCGTGCCGCAACCCATGAACGTCAGAGCTCTGCAACGAGCCGATCAATGGCTGGGCGTTCCCCTTTGTCTGGCGTTGACGCTCTGGCGCGTGCTGTTTCATCGCCGCACCCGAATCGAGTCGCCGGTGCGACGGATCCTGTTCGTGAAGCTGACCGAGCAGGGTTCGACGGTGCTGGCGTGGGGGGCGTTGCGCCGGGCCGTCGAGCTGGTCGGACGCGAGAACGTTTTCCTTCTGGTGCTCGAGGAGAACCGGTTCGTGCTCGACGTGCTCGGAGTGATTCCGCCCGAGAACGTCGTTTCGATCCGTGGCCGAAGTGTGCTGGCGATGGCCCGGAGCGCGCTCGGCGCGGTGCGGCGGCTGCGGCGCTTGCAGGTGGATGCGGCGCTGGATCTGGAGTTTTTCTCGCGGGGCTCGGCGGCGCTCACGTTTCTGAGCGGCGCGATCCGGCGGGTCGGCTTTCATCCGTTCTTCGGCGCGGGGCTGTATCGGGGCGATTTGATGACGCACCGGTTGATCTACAATCCGCATCGGCACACCAGCGACACTTTCCTGGCGCTGGTCGAAGTGCTGCAAGTCCCACCGGAGAAGCTTCCGGCCTTCGAAGTCACCGGACGGGCCGCCGACGAGCCGCCGCAATTTGCCCCCACGCCGGACGAAGTCCGAACGCTGAGCGAACTGATCGAGCGGCTCGGGGCGCGCCGACCGCTGATTCTGCTCAATCCCAACGCCAGCGATCTGCTGCCGTTGCGCCGCTGGCCGGCGGATCGGTACATCGCCCTGGCGCGGCGTCTTCTGGAGCGGTATCCGGAACTGACGATCGGCTTCACAGGTGCGCCCGCCGAGGCGCAGGCCGTCGAATCGCTCTGCGCGCAGGTGGCGTCGCCGCGCTGCGTGTCGTTTGCCGGTCGCACCACACTGCGCCAGTTGTTGGTGCTCTACACGCTGGCGGAGGTGTTGGTGACCAACGACAGCGGGCCGGCGCATTTTGCGGCTCTGACGCCGGTGGATGTGGTGACGCTCTTCGGGCCGGAAACACCGCGGCTGTACGCAGCGCGCACGCCGCGCAACACGGTGCTGTGGGCCGGCCTCGCGTGCAGCCCTTGCGTGAGCGCCTACAACAACCGTCGCTCGCCGTGCCGCGACAACCTCTGCATGCAGGCCATCAGCGTCGAAGCGGTGTTCGCCCAGGTGTGCCGGCTCTATGAAAAGCGGCGAGCTGCCCCGGCCCCGCAGCCGGCCGGCCGCATCGGATGAATCCCCCGCCGCAATCGCAGCCGCCGCAACGCGCCGAGCCCAGGGCGCAAGGCCAATCGTCGGGCGGAGCAGGGCAGGGGCAGCGCGGCCAATCGTGCCGAGTATCCGCATGGCTGCCCCATGCGTTGGGGTTGGGTGGCCTGGCGCTTCTGACGGTGGCGACCTTCGCGCCCGTGCTTTTTTCGAGCGAACCACTGGTGCTCTCCAACGCCCAGACCGATCTGCTGCACCAGTTCGTGGCGTGGCGTCAGTTCGGGTTCGAGCAGTTGCGGCAGGGCAACCTGGCGTTGTGGAATCCGCACGTGTTTTGCGGCGCACCGTTCTTCGGTGGGTTTCAATCGGCGCTGCTATATCCGCCCAACTGGTTGCACCTGGTTCTGCCGCTGGACCGGGCGCTGAACCTGGTCGTGACGCTGCACGTGTTCCTGGCCGGGGCGTTCGTGTACGCCTGGGCCGGTGCGCGCGGCCTGCGTCCGGCGGCGGCGTTTCTGGCCGGGGCATGTTTCATGTTCGGCGGCGCGTATTTTCCGCATGTCTTCGCGGGGCATCTGCCGAATCTGTGCGCGATGGTCTGGGCGCCGCTGGTGTTTCTGGCACTGGACCGGTGGTTCGACGGATTCCGACCGGGCGCGATCCTGCTGGGTGCGGCGGCGGTGGCGATGCAGGTGCTGGCGGGCC
>CAYXJB010000095.1:0-10716 GCA_964465445.1 uncultured Verrucomicrobiota bacterium | reverse complement strand
AACTGGGCCTACGCGCTGGCGGTCGAGAAGCTCGCCGGTCTGCAGGTGCCGGAGCGCGCCGAGTATTTGCGGGTGATCCTGGCCGAGTTGACCCGTTTGCAAAACCACGCCTCGCTGTGCGGCTTTCTGCTTCAGGACATGGGCGCGATGGGCACGCCGCTGATGTACGCGTTTCGGGAGCGGGAGAAGATTCTGGATTTGTTCGAGGCGATCAGCGGGGCACGGATGATGTGCAACTTCATGCGTTTCGGCGGCTGCCGGAGCGACGCGCCGCCGGGCTGGCTCGAACAGGTCGGCAAGGTGGTGGATCAATTCCCGCGTTTTCTGGACGAGTTCGAGGCATTGCTCAGCGAGAACGAGATCATTCTGGCGCGCACCCAGGGCGTGCTGCCGCGCGAGCTGGCCATCAACGCCGGTGTGACCGGTCCGATGTTGCGCGCCAGCGGCGTGAACTACGACATCCGCAAGGTGGATCGCTACGGCATCTACGAGCGCTTCGAATTCAAAGTGCCGCTGGGCGAACATGGCGACACCTACGACCGGTACATGATGCGGATTTTGGAGATGTGCGAGTCGGTGAAAATCCTCCGGCAGGCGTTGCAGCAGATTCGCCCCGGGCCGGTTATGGATCCGAAGGCGAAATTGCGCGGTTTTCGGCCCAAACCCGGTGAAGCCTACGCGCGCATCGAAGCGCCCAAGGGCGAACTGGGCTTTTACCTGATCAGCGACGGCGGCCCCAATCCGTACCGTTACCGGGTGCGCCCGCCGAGCCTGATCAACCTTACCGTGCTGGAAGACATGTGTCGCGGCCACACCGTGGCTGATGTGGTCGTGATCCTGGGCAGCGTGGACATCGTGCTGGGCGAAGTGGACCGATAAGGCAATCGGGTCGAAATGATCTTGAAACGGAACATTCAACGCTCGCATCGGCGCCGGTTGGGACTCGAGGCCTCCGCCGGTGGCGCGCGGCAGAGCGGCTGAAGTTTTTGGATTATGCTCGGCGAAGCAATCATCAAGGGTCTGGCGGTTACGGCGAAGAATTTTCTGTTGAGCTACGTCTCGCCGGAGCGGTTGGTGACCATCCAGTACCCGGAGGAACGCCAGCGTTTGCCCGAGGCCAGCCGGCAGTTCCCGTTCCTGGTTTACGACGGCGAGGATCCCCACGCCGGGTTGCGCTGCGTCGCCTGTCAGATTTGCGAGAAGGAATGTCCACCCCAGTGCATCTACATCGTCAAAAGCAAGGACAAAAAACCCGATCACACCGGCAAACCGCAGTTCTATCCGGCCGTCTTCGACATTGATTTGTCGGTGTGCATGAGCTGCCAGATCTGTGTCGAGGTTTGTCCCTTCGACGCGATCAAAATGGATACCGAGTTCGAACTCAGCACGACCGACCGTTTCGGCGGACTGCTTTATCACAAGGAGCAACTGGCCAAGTCCAACGCCTACTACCACAAAATCCATCCCGCCGAGGCGGCGGAGGTGGACGCGCGCCTGGCCGCCGAACGAGCCAAAGCGGCCGCCAAAACCAAAGCAGCGGCGCCGGCTGCAGCGCCCCCGCGCCCGGCGGACGCCACTCCGGCGGCGCAACCGGCCGCGACGCGCTGAGGGGCGACTGCCCGGCAAAGCGACGCCGAACGCGATGCGCGGGTCGGGTGCCGTTCGGGCCGGGCTTCAGACTGGCGAAAAGGGATCCGCCTCGCTAGGCTTGGCCCGTGCAAGGGTTGCCGGAGATCCACAAAATCGCATTCGTGGGTGACTACTACCCGCGCAAGTGCGGGATCGCCACCTTCACCACGGATTTATGTCGTGCGGTGGCGGCTCTGGGGCCGCGTTTCGAGTGTCTGGTCGTGCCGGTCAACGACGTGCCCGAAGGCTACGCCTATCCGCCCGAGGTGCGCTTCGAGGTCCAGGAGCAGGATCTGGCCTCGTACGAACAGGCGGCGGATTTTTTGAATCTGGCCAACCCGGATGTCGTTTGCGTGCAGCATGAGTTCGGGATTTTCGGCGGCCCGGCCGGCAGCCATCTGCTGGCGTTGTTGCGGCGATTGCGCCCGCCGATTGTCACGACCCTGCACACGCTCCTGCGCGAGCCCAACGCCGAACAGCGGCGGGTGATGCAGGACCTGATCCGGCTCTCGACGCGGGTGGTCGTCATGGCACGCAAAGGCGTGGCGTTGCTCCAGGAGGTGTATCAGGCGCCGACCGGCAAGGTGGATTTGATCCCGCACGGGATTCCGGACATGCCGTTTGTGGATCCGAACTATTTCAAGGACGAGTTCGGTCTGGCGGGCCGCCAGGTGTTACTGACCTTCGGGCTGCTCTCGCCCAACAAGGGGATCGAATATGCGCTGCAGGCGCTGCCGGCGATCGTGCGCGAGTTCCCCAACCTGGTGTACGTGATCCTGGGCCAGACGCATCCGAATCTGCTGCGCACACAGGGCGAGGCCTACCGGCTGGGGCTGGAGCGGCTGGCCAAGGACCTGGGTGTGCAGAAGCACGTGGTGTTTTTCAATCGCTTCGTGGGACTGGAGGAACTCAAGGCGTTCATCGGCGCGGCGGACATTTATCTGACACCCTATCTCAACGAGGCACAGATCACCTCCGGCACGCTCTCCTACGCCTTCGGGGCCGGCAAGGCGGTGATTTCCACGCCCTACTGGCACGCCGTCGAGCTGCTGGCCGAAAACCGCGGCATTCTGGTGCCGTTTCGCGATCCGGATGCGATCGCCGCGGCGGTGCTGGAGCTGCTCCAGGATGAACCCCGACGACATGCGATGCGGAAAAACGCCTACCGGCTCGGTCGCGAGATGGTCTGGAGCAGCGTGGCCGCGCAATACTTGCGCAGCTTCGAGCAGGCGCGGCTGGATCACAGTTTTCTGGGTCGGCGCTTCTCGCCGATCCGCACCCTGGACCAGCAACCGGGACTGTTGCCCGAACTCAAGCTCGATCATCTGCTGCAGCTCACCGATGCCACGGGCATTTTCCAGCACGGCATCTACTCGGTGCCCAATTACGGCGAGGGCTATTGCACCGACGACAACGCCCGGGCGCTGGCGCTGATGCTGCAGTTGCGGCAGGCGGGCCGGGAATTCCCCGCGCAATCGCGCCTGATTTCCACCTACGCGGCGTTCGTTTACCACGCCTTCAACCGCGCCCAGGGACGATTCCGCAATTTCATGAGCTTTGAGCGTCGCTGGCTCGAAGAGGTCGGCTCCGAAGACTGTCATGGGCGATGTCTTTGGGCGCTGGGACTGGCGGTGACGCAGAGCGGGCTGCCGGGCTTGCAACGCCTGGCGGTGGAACTGTTCGACCGGGCGCTGCCGCCGGTCGAGTCGTTCAGTTCACCGCGCGCCTGGGCGCTGACGTTGCTGGGCGTGGACTGGTACTTGCGCCGGTTTCCGGGCGATCGGCGGGTCAATCAGATGGGCGAGTTGCTCGTGAGCCGGTTGCTGCAGCGGTATCGGGATTGTGCCGGGCCGGACTGGCCGTGGTTCGAGGACGTGGTGGCCTACGCAAATGCGAAACTGCCCTGGGCGCTGATCGTCAGCGGCCAGGCGATGAACCACGGCGAAGCGCTCGAGCTGGGGCTGCGAACCCTGCGATGGCTCGTCGAGGTCCAAACCGCCGAAAAGGGCTTCTTCTGTCCGGTGGGCTCGAACGGCTTTTATCCGCGCGGCGGGACACGAGCGGCGTTTGACCAGCAACCGATCGAAGCCCGGGCGATGGTTTCAGCGTGTGTGGCGGCCTACCGCGCCACCGGCGAGAACCAGTGGTTGCACCATGCCCGGCGCGCGTTCGAATGGTTTCTGGGCCGGAACGAACTGGGCCTGGCGCTTTACGATGCGGCCACCGGCGCATGCCATGACGGTTTGCACGTGGACCGCATCAATCAAAATCAGGGCGCCGAGTCCACGCTCGCGTTTCTGCTGGCGCTGACCGAGTTGCAAACGCTCCAGAGCGAGCTGAGCAGCTTCAAGGAGCCGGCCGAAACGGAGGCGATTGCCCTCCCGGCGAACCCGCCCGGCTTGCGCTGAGCGCACATGAAAAACGTCAGTGTGCAGCGCATCGGGCCGTTGCTGCAGCCGGATCGCACGCGGGTGTTGATCCGGCCGTTCCAGCCTGCCGATGAAGAGACCTGCCGGCGGATCGCCGCCCGGGTGCTGGCTCTGCCCGAGGCGGAGGTCAGCCGTCTGCTGGCCGAGGTGCTGGGCGAGTTTGCTGAACGGCATGCGCATCTGGAGGAGTTTCTGCACCGCCGATATCGGCAGGTGCGGCGGTTTCTGCCTCCGGGCGCGACGCTCTCGGTCGAGCGGCAGTTGTTGCTGGCGTCGTACTTCGCGCACGAATACTCGATCGAGGCCGCGGCGCTGTTCAATCCCTCGATCGTGCCGCATCCGGATCAATCGGGTCTGCCGGCCGGGGCGCTGCGATTTATTCTGAGTCTCCGGGCCACGGGCGAGGGGCACATTTCCTCGATCACGTTCCGGCAGGGCATCATCAGCCCGCGGCATCGGATCACGGTTTCGCCGGCCTCGCGGTTTGTCACCGAGCCCGAACCGGTCTGGAACGCCCCTTACGATCAGGCGCTGTTCCGGCGCAAGCTCGTGGAGCTGGGGTTGGGATGCGAGTTTTGCTGGCGGGTGATGGATCAACTGCCGGAGCACTTCACGTTGGCGGAGCTGGAGCACGCGCTGGAGGTCGAGCGCAGCCGCAGCGATCCGTCCGATCCGACGGTCGAGCGCAGCACGCGGGGCATGCTCTTACTGGCCGAATCGAACTACGAGCTGCATTTCGAAGCGCGGACGGAGGTGTCCCAGAAGGTGATCTTCCCGCGCACCCCCAGCCAGCGCAACGGCATCGAGGACGCGCGTTTTGTCCGGTTCGAGGAGGAGGACGGTTCGGTGACGTATTTTGCGACCTACACCGCTTATGACGGGCGGATCATATTGCCGCAACTGCTCGAGACGCCCGATTTCCAGACCTTTCGTTTCATCACCCTCAACGGTCCGGCGGTGCGCAACAAGGGCATGGCACTGTTCCCGCGCCGGATCGGCGGTCGCTACGCGATGCTCTCGCGCCAGGACGACGAGTGCATCTATTTGATGTATTCGGATCACCCGCATTTCTGGTACGAGACGCGGCTGGTGCTCGCGCCCCAGGAGCCGTGGGAGCTGTTCAAGATGGGCAATTGCGGCTCGCCCATCGAAACCGAAGCCGGCTGGCTGGTGCTGAGCCACGGCGTGGGGCCGATGCGGAAATATTCGCTGGGCGCGTTTTTGCTGGATCGGAACGATCCGGGTCGGGTCATCGGCAGGTTGCGCACGCCGCTGCTCTCGCCCAACGAGCTGGAGCGCGAGGGCTACGTGCCCAACGTGGTGTACACCTGCGGGGCAATGATCCATCGCGGCCAACTGGTGCTGCCGTATGCGATGAGCGACTCGGCCACCAGCTTCGCGCTGATTTCGGTGTCCGACCTGCTGGCGGCGATGGACTGAAGGGCGGGCCCGAGGCCAGAGGCGGCTTGATTTTCGATCCGGCGGTCGCGATTCTGACGCGCCCGTTTTCGAGCGGGCGCGATGGGCAACTGGCTGGATCAACTGTTCGTCAATCTCAAGCGCTGGCTGTTGAGCGGCTGCGCTCCGGCGGTGCAGCCGCTGGTCTCGGTGGCGCTGGACGCGGCGGCGCTGGTGCTGGTGTTTGCAAGCCTGTTTGCGCTCACCACGGTGCTAGAGCGCAAGGGGCTGGGGCGGATGCAGAACCGCTACGGGCCCAACCGCGTGGGGCTGCCGTTTACGGGGTTGCGTCTGTTCGGGTTTGGGCAGCCGATCGCCGACGGGATCAAGGCCCTGATCAAAGAGGATTTCGTGCCGGCCCGGGCGGATCGAGTGGTGCATTTTTTGGCGCCGCTGGCGATGTTGGTGCCGCTGACGCTGACGTTTGCGGTCCTGCCCTACGGACGGAACATGCTGCCGTTGGATCTGGACACGGGCGTTCTTTACTTCTTTGCGGTTGGCGCCGGGGCGGAGCTGGCGGTGTTCATGGCCGGCTGGTCGAGTCGCAACAAGTACTCGCTGCTGGGGGCGATGCGCGCCATCGCGCAGATGATCAGCTATGAAGTGCCGCTGATTCTTTCGGCCGTGGCGGTGGTGATGGTGGCCGGGTCGCTTTCGACCGGGCGGATCGTCCAGGTGCAACTGGGCCATGCGGGCTGGTTGCCGGACTGGTTTGTGTTCACGCCCTGGGGGCTGGCGGGCTTTTTGATCTTCATCACCGCGGCCACGGCCGAGTCGAACCGCTCGCCGTTCGATTTGCCGGAGGGCGAATCGGAAATCGTGGCAGGTTATTTCCTGGAGTATTCGGGGTTCAAGTTCGCGATTTTTTTCATGGCGGAGTATTTCGGCATGTTCGCGGCCGGCGGGATGGCGGCGACGCTGTTTTTGGGTGGCTATGGCGCGCCGGCGGCGTGGCTGGAATGGATTCCGAGCTGGGCGTGGTTTTTCGCCAAGCTGATGGGATTTATTTTTCTGCTGATCTGGCTGCGGGGCACGTTGCCGCGGCTGCGCCAGGATCAACTGATGAACTTCGCCTGGAAATTCCTGCTGCCGCTGTCGCTGGTGAACGTGGTGGCGGCGGCGCTCTGGCATTTCATGGGGCCGGGGCTGGTGCGCTGGCTGACCTGCAGCGTGCTGGTGGTCGGCTCGTATTTGTGGCTGGGACGGGCGCTGCTGGAGCGCAAGCGCCTGGGCAAACGGGTGTACTGGTATGCCGAGTAACGGAGGAAGCCAACTGCGAACGGCACGAGCGGGCCGGCCTGCGGGGGACGACCGGCGGTGGCGGTTGACCGGCGCAAAGACGCCGCTCCGCGACCGCAAGGAAGCACGACGATGACGATTTCATTTGGAGTGATCGCGATGTTGACGGTGGCGGCGGCGGCCGCGGCGGTGACGTTGCGCAATCTGGTCCACTGCGCGCTGGCGTTGGTGGTGGCGTTTGCAGGAATGGCGGCGGCGTTCTTGCAACTGGACGCCCAATTCGTCGGCTTTGCGCAGGTGCTCATTTACATCGGTGCGGTGGCGATTCTGATCGTGTTTGCGGTGTTGCTGACGCGCGGCGGAGAGCCGCCCGGGCCGGGGATTTTCTCCTGGAGCTGGCCCTGGGGCGTGAGCGTGGCTGCCGGCGTTTTGGGCCTGTTGGTGTGGGCCATTGGCGAGAGCGCGGTGACGCAACGTGCGCCTGCCGCCGCGGTCGAAGCGAGCTGCCGGCAGATCGGCGAGGCGCTGATGACCCGGTTTGTGCTGCCGCTGGAGGTGGCGGGGTTGTTGTTGACCGTGGCGCTGATCGGGGCGGTGCTCATCGCGATGCGGGAGGAGGAGCGATGACGCCGCTGAGCGGGTATTTGTTGCTGTCGGCGATGCTCTTCAGCCTGGGGCTGGCGGGAGCGCTGACGCGGCGCAACGCGATCCTGGTGCTGGTGGGCATCGAGCTGATGCTCAATGCGGCGAATTTGAATTTCATTGCGTTCTGGCGGTTTGGCGAGCATCCCGAGGCGCTCACCGGGATTGTGTTCGTGATTTTCTCGATCGGGGTCGCGGCGGCCGAGGCGGCGGTGGGTCTGGCACTGGTCATCGCTGTGCACCGCCATTATCGCACGGCCAACGTGGACGAGGTCAACCAACTCAAAGGATGAAGTCGCCCGGCCCGATCATCGAGCGATGCATTTCGGCCATCCGAGCCCGGCGCGTCGGGCCGGGCTGGCGGGCTGTGTCGGCGTGGGGGCGTTGACTCGGATGCACTGGATCGTCGCCAATCTGTGGCTGATTCCGGCGCTGCCGCTGGCGGCGGCGGGCTTGAGTGCACTCGCCCCCCGGCGCTGCCGGGCGCTGTCGGCCTCGCTGGCGATCGGTTCGATGGTGGGCCCGCTGTTGCTGTCGCTGTGCGCGTTTGCGCATGTGCCGGGCGGGCCGACCGAGGGCGCGCGGCAGGTGTTCAACTTCGAGTGGTTGACGTTTGCCGCCGGCGAGCCGGGCGTTTTGAAGCTGGGCTGGGTGCTCGATCCGCTGGGGGCGGTGATGCTGGTGATGGTGTCGGCGGTGGGGCTGGTGATTTTCATCTACAGCGTGGGGTACATGGCGGAGGATGAAAACTTCACGCGGTTTTTCACATTCATGTCGCTGTTTGCCGGGGCGATGCTGGGCCTGGTCATCGCCAACAGTCTGCTGCTGTTGTTCATTTGTTGGGAGCTGGTGGGGCTGACATCGTACTTGTTGATCGGCTTTTGGTATCACAAGCCCAGCGCGGCGGCGGCGGCCAAGAAGGCGTTCATCACGACACGGATCGGGGATCTGGCGCTGTTGCTGGGCATGGTGTGGCTCTACAGCCGGGCCGGCACGCTGCTGTTTTACGACCAGGGCAACGGGTGCTTGGAACACGCGGCGCTGGCGCGGTTGGTGGGGCAGGGCACGGTCCTGGGTGTGGGCGCGGCGACGGCGATTGCGCTGTTGATTTTCGCCGGGGCGGTCGGCAAGTCCGGCCAGGTGCCGTTGCACGTGTGGTTGCCCGATGCGATGGAGGGGCCGACGCCGGTGAGCCCACTGATTCATGCGGCGACGATGGTGGCGGCGGGCGTGTTTCTTGTGGCGCGGGTTTTCCCTCTTTTTGCGGTGGATGCGACGGTGGTGATCGAGGGCGATTGTGCGGTGGGGTTTCCGTCGCTGGCGCAACAGGTGGTCGCCTGGACCGGTGCGATCACGGCCGTTTTTGCGGCGTCCATCGCGGTGGCGCAGAACGATATCAAACGGATTCTGGCCTATTCGACGATTTCGCAGTTGGGCTACATGATGATGGGTTTGGGGGTTGGCGGGGTGGCGGTGGGGATGTTTCATCTGATCACGCATGCGTTTTTCAAGGCGTTGCTGTTTCTGGGGGCCGGCTCGGTGATCCACGGGTGCGAGCAGGAGCAGGACATCCGGCGGATGGGCGGGTTGAAGCGGTGGATGCCGGTGACGTTCGCGACGTATGCGGTGGGGATGTTGGCGTTGAGCGGTTTTCCGCTGGTGTTTTCGGGTTTCTGGAGCAAAGACGCGATCTTGCACGCGGCTCATCGCTGGCCGGTGTCACAGGGGCCGTTTTATCTGGGACTGGTCGGGGCGTTTCTGACGGCGTTTTACATGACGCGTCAGGTGGTGCTGGTGTTTTTCGGCCCGAAACGCGCCGGTGCGTCGCCGCACGATGCTGGGGCGGCAAGGGCCGACAGGGTTTCGGATGAGACGATCGGCGGGAAGGCGGCGCATGTGGGTGAACCGCACGAAAGTCTTGCGGTCATGACGGTGCCGCTGGTGGTGCTGGCGGTTTGCACGGTGGGCCTGAGCGCAATCGGCACGCCGATCTGGCCGTGGTTTCAGGGGTTCATCGGTGGTGCGGTAGCGGGCGAGCCACATGGTTTTTCGCGCGAGGTGCTCGGGCTGATGACGATGTCCTCGGCGCTGGTCTTTGCGGGGCTGGGCGCGGGTTGGTGGTTGTACGGACGGCGCCCTCGAACGCGGCCCGAGGATCCGGATGTGCTCGAGCGCCTGCCAGCGGGCATGTACGTGTGGCTGGAGCGCAAGTTCGGGGTGGACGAGCTTTACGAGATCACCGTGGTGCGGCTCAACACGGCTGCAGCGCGGCTGTGTGCTTGGCTGGATGAATGGGTTTGGGGCGGCCTGGTGCGGCTGACGGGGCTGTTGACGCTCGGGCTGGGTTGGGCGAGTCGGGCCGTGGACGAGTTCGGCATCAATCTGGGCTTTGACCGCGGTTGCGAAGGAGTGCGCGGCGGCGGGCGAATGGGATCGCGACTTCAAAGCGGGCAGGCGCAATCGTATCTGCGGTTGTTGGCGGCGGGGATTGTGGCGCTGGTGTTGTTGTTGGTCTGGGGGGCCGGGCGATGAAGGGATTGCCGATTCTGACGCTCATCACGGTTGTGCCGCTGGTGGCGGGAATCGTGGTTGCGGGTTTGGGCGAATGGCCGCGAGTGGCGCGTCGGCTGGCGCTGGCCGGTGCGTTGGCGGCGCTGGGGCTGGCGATGGTGCTATGGGGCGGGTTCGACGCCGCGTCGGGCGAGCTGCAGTTCGTCGAGCGGCACGACTGGATCCCCGCTCTGGGCGCGAGTTACTACGTGGGTGTGGATGGTTTGGGGCTGTTGATGGTGCTGTTGACAGCGTTGCTGGTGCCGATGGCGATGGTGGCCTCCCGGGGCATGAGCGGGTCGGGCGGATCGGTTGGCGGGGACGGCGCGCCGGCCATCGCGGCGGGGCAAGGGCGCGGGGAGCACTTGTACTTTGGGCTGATGTTGTTTTTGGAAGCGGGGTTGTTCGGGACATTCACGGCGCAGAATTTCTTTCACTGGTTTTTGTTTTGGGAGCTGAGTCTGGTGCCGGCGTTTTTCCTGGTGCGACTGTGGGGCGGGCCGCAGCGGGCCGGGGCGGCGACGCAGTTTTTCCTCTACACGCTGGGCGGCAGTGTGGCGATGCTGCTGGCGTTTTTGGCGATCTTGCTGGCGACGGGGCAGTGGGATTTTCCGGCGCTGGCAGCCATGGGCCGCGATGGAACGCTCGGCTCGGCGTTGTCGGCCCGGTTGGGCTGGTACGGGCTGACGAGTCGCGAACTGACGCTGCTGATCTTTGCGGGCGTGTTTCTGGGGCTGGCGGTGAAGGTGCCGCTCATGCCGGTGCACAC
>CAYXJB010000094.1:0-10921 GCA_964465445.1 uncultured Verrucomicrobiota bacterium | reverse complement strand
CCGACCCGGCGCAGCAGTTCGGTCACCGTCAATGCCAGATCCGTGGCCGTGACCCCCTCGGCCAGCGTGCCGCTCATGTGCACGCCGACCACGTCGGGCGTCAGGAAATACACCGGCTGACCGAGCATGCCCGCCTCGGCTTCGATCCCGCCCACGCCCCAGCCCACAATGCCCAGACCGTTGATCATCGTGGTGTGCGAGTCGGTCCCAACCAGCGTGTCGGGATAGTAAACCGGACCGGGTTCGCCCGCGCCCGGGCCGCTCGAAAGCACGCCTTTGGCGAGATATTCGAGGTTGACCTGATGGACGATGCCGATGCCCGGGGGCACGACGCGGAACGTTTTGAAAGCCTGCATGCCCCACTTGAGGAACTGATAGCGCTCGCGATTGCGCCGGAATTCGAACTCCAAGTTCCGTTCCAGAGCGTCCCGCGTGCCGGCCACATCCACCTGCAAGGAGTGATCCACCACCAGGTCCACCGGCACCAACGGCTCGATCAACCGCGGATCGCGGCCCAGCCGCTGCACGGCCGAGCGCATCGCCGCCAGATCCACCAACAGCGGCACGCCCGTGAAATCCTGCAGGACAATCCGCGCCACGATGAAGGGAATCTCCTCGGTCCGGGGCGCGTTGGGTTTCCAACCGGCCAGCGCCCGCACCGCTGCTCCGCTCACGCGCCGCCCGTCGCAGTTGCGCACCAGCGATTCGAGCACCAGCCGCAAGCACACCGGCAACCGGGAAATCGGCCCGTAGCCGGCCTGCTCCAGCGCCGGAAGCGAATACAGCCAACCTTCGGTTTCCAGACCCGTCTCAAACCGTTTCAGCGCAATCGCTTCAAAAGGATTTCTCGTCTCGTTCATGCAAAAACCTCGCCCACGCGTCGCTGCGCAGCCTCCCCGCCGCGCCGAGCAACCGTGAGCGTGACCTCAAAGACACTGCGGCTTGCGCTCAGGGCCGTCAAGCGCGCCGGCGATCGGCCTGGAACCGAACAGCCTCGGCGAGCATCGTCGCCTCAACCCCGGCCGCGTCACAAGAGCGAATGCCTCCAAGCCGATCCGCTTCGAGCGGGCGCACTCGAGAAAAGAAAAGGCCGCCAAAAGGAAGGGCGGCCTCTCTCGAACGATGTGGATGTGAGGTTACAGCACCTTGCGCCAGCGGAACATCCACAACCCCAACGCACCGATCAACGCCAGCGCCGCCACCGAGGGCTCGGGGATGACCGTTAGTTCGAGCAAACCCGTCGCCTCGGTGAACGTCCACTGGTAAACGCCGCTGCTCATCGTCCAAACATTGTTGTTCTCGGTGAACCCGATCACGCTGAAGGTCGAGCCGAACGTTTCGTTGAGGTTGGCCACATCCACGATGTTCCAACTGTTGCCGTTGGTCAGATCGGCATTCGTCAAATCGAACGCAAAATCCCCGTTCAAGAGCACCGTTCCCCCGGTCGAAGTAATGTAGGTGATTCGGTTGTTGACGCCGTTGCCGCCGATGTAAAAGGTCAGGCGCGCGTCATCAGGCAGCGAAATCGTGCCTCCATTGATCACCCGCGTGTTGCCGCTGTAGGTGTTGCTCCCTCCCAGCGTAATCGTGCCCACTCCAGTGAGATTGATGCTGCCCGTCCCGGAAATGTCGAGATTCAACCCCAGCGTAATGCCGGTGTTAACCGGCGTGGGTTTGTCCCCGGCGATGTCCAAGGTCAGCTTCGCACCGTTGGCGTTCGGCGTGCCGTCAAAAGTCAGGTCCGCTGTTGCCGCGGCAGCGTCGATCAATTCTGCCGCTGTTCCATCCAAACTCAGCGTCAACGAACTGGTGGCCGACGGATTGATCGTGATCGTCCGCGCCGGCGCGCCGGAGTTCTGTCGAATCCGTGCGGCAATGCCGTTGGCGCTCAGCCTGACGGTCCCCGATGGCGAGGTACTGTTGAAAATCGCCGTCACGCCCGCGCCAGGAACGCCAGCCGACCAGTTGCCAGCGGTGTTCCAGTCCCCGTTCCCTGCGCCACCGGTCCAAACGGTTCCAGCACGCGCCAGGGGCGACAGGTTGCACACGAGGAGGCCCATCAATCCCAATGAGAGGCACAGTTTCGCTTGCATAAGCATGTCTTTTGTTCGGGTTTACAAGTTAAACGAGTTCAAACAACTCAAGCTTTTTTAACTGAAAAGCCGTTCCGCGTCAACAACTTTTTTTTTCAGTTCGAAGCCTTGTGAAACTCCGGCGCCCGATACCAAGTTGCCAGCCGCCCGGGGCGTGTTCGCAAAAAAGAGCGTCTGCTGTGGGCGATTGACCGTCTTGGGCGAAACCCGAATCATCGGCCCGTGCGAAAATCCGCGAATTCAGAGCCGCTCCACCACTCGGGGCACAGTTTCAACACGGCCGATGCCCACTCGTTTCGGTGTCGAAATCTGCGGCTATTGGCCCGGATCCGGTCGTCGAGCGGCAGGCGATCTGCGAGCCGTCCGTTTCCCCCGCCGCCCGCAGACCGGGCCTCGAGATGTGCTCCGATCTGGCTCTGGATCAACGCATCGCCGATCGGGCGGATGAATTGAGCGGCATCGCGACTGCCCTGCGATGAACACGTTCTGGACCGTCCTCGGGGCCGTGCTGCCGATTTTTCTGCTCATCGGCATCGGGCTGCTGATTCGGAAACTGGACTGGCTGACCGAGGAAGCCGACCAGAGCCTCTTGCGGGTCAACATCAACGTGTTGTTGCCGTGTCTGATTTTCGACGCGGCCACGGGTAATCCGGCGCTGGCGCGCTTGGACAACCTGCTGCTGGCGCCGATGGTGGGCTTTGTGACGATGGCCCTGGGCGTGGGCCTGGGCTGGCTGCTGGGCCGGCGCCTGTTGCCGGGCTCGCTCACAGCGGCGCGGACGTTCGCCGTCAGCGTCGGATTGTACAACTACGGCTATGTGCCCCTGCCCTTGACGCTGCTGCTGTTCGGCAAGGAAACCGCCGGCGTGCTCTTCGTCCACAACGTCGGCGTGGAAATCGGCATCTGGACCCTGGGCGTGATGCTCCTGAGCGGTCGCGGCCCGGGCGCGAACTGGCGACAGATCCTCAACGCCCCGCTGATCGCCATTCTGAGCGCGGTGGTGCTCAACGCCTGCAGGGCCGAGGGCTATCTGCCGGCGGTGTTGTTGACGGCGATTCACTGGCTGGGCGGATGCGCGGTGCCAATGGCGTTGGTGCTCATCGGAGCGGTGATCGCCGATCACCTGCCGGAGTTTCATTCCGCTTCGGGCTGGCGCACGATGATCGCCGCGATCCTGCTGCGCAACGGGTTGTTGCCGGTCGCGTTTTTGGCGCTGGCAGCGGTGCTGCCCGCTTCAGGCGAACTCAAACGCGTCATGCTCCTGCAGGCGGCCATGCCTTCGGCGGTGTTCCCGATTCTGCTGGCCCGCCACTACGGCGGCGATCCGCCCACCGCCATGCGCGTGGTCATTGCCACTTCTCTGGCCGGGTTGCTGACCATCCCGGTGTGGATCCGCATCGGGATGCGCTGGCTGCACATCGGCCTGTAGAAGCTCGGCTGCGAAACCGCGGCTGCCGTGTCCCCGTGGCTTCAACCGGCGGTGGCACGCAAGAGCGCGGTCACCAATCCCTCGCCCGTGTGCTCGCTGGCTTCCAGGTCCGCCGCCAGTCCCAGGGCAGAGATCGCCTCGGTCGTCTCCGGCCCGATGGAGGCCAGGCGCATGTGTGGGAAACGCCGTCGCAACCCGGGCAGATCGAAACGCTCGTGGAAATGCCGGACCGTCGAGCCGCTGGTGAAGGTGATCCAGTCGGCACCGCTTTCGAGCAACCGCGCGGCGTGGCCCGCCGGATCGTCGGTTTCGGGCAGCGTCCGGTACACCGGAATGTCGTCCACAATCGCCCCCAGCTCCTCAAGTGCCCTGGGCAGATCCGGATTCGCCTGTTCGGCCCGCAACAGACAAATCCGCAGATTCTCGATGGTCTGATAGCTCTTGAACGCCTCGGCCACGTGCAGCCCCGTGGCGCGATCCGGCACCAGGTCCACCTGCAAATGCAGCTCGCGCAACCGCGCGGCCGTCACCGGGCCGACGGCGGCAATGCGCACCCCGCCGATCTCGCGCAAATCCTCGAACCGCCGGAAAAAGTATTCGAAAAACGCCGTCACACCGTTGGGACTGGTGAACACCAGCCAGTCATAGGCGTTGATGCCCGCGAGCGCTTCGCCGACCAGGTTCAGGCGGCTGGGCGGGGCGATTTTGATCGTGGGCACTTCGAGCACTTCGGCTCCCAGCTCGGTGAGCCGGCGGACCAACCCGGCGGCCTGCATCCGGGCGCGCGTCACAACGATCCGTCGCCCGAACAACGGCCGGCGCTCGAACCAGTTGAGGCGCTCCCGCAACCGTACCACCTCGCCGATGACCGTGATCGCCGGCGGTCGGATGCCGGCCTCGGTCGCCAGCCGTTCGATCTCGGAGAGCGGGCCGGCGACGGTTTTCTGCCGGTTGAGCGTGCCCCACTCGATGACGGCCACGGGCGTGTCGGCGGCCATGCCGCGGGCCAGCAGCGCACGCGCAATCTCGCCAATGTGCGTCAGACCCATCATCACGACCTTCGTGCCGGTCGTGCGGGCGATCTGGTCAAAGTCCGGATCGCCGGTGGTTTTGCCTTCGCCTTCGTGACCGGTGAAAACCGTGAAACTGGAGCACAGCGCCCGATGCGTCAGCGGAATGCCCGCCGCGTTGAGTGCGGCGGTGATCGAAGAAACGCCAGACACGACCTCGAACGGGATGCCGGCCGCTGCAAGTGCTTCGGCCTCTTCCCCGCCCCGGCTGAACACGTACGGATCGCCGCCCTTGAGCCGCACGACACACCGACCGGCGCGCGCCCGCTCGATCATCAGCCCGTTGATCGCTTCCTGGGGCATGTCGGCGCGCTTGCCCCGCGCAATCAACTCGCAGCCCGGGCGCGTGAGCTGCAACAACTCCGGGTTTACCAGCCGGTCGTAGATCACCACGTCGGCCCGTTGCAGCAGCTCGGCCCCGCGCAACGTCAACAAGCCCGGATCCCCGGGCCCGGCGCCGACCAGATACACTTTGCCCGTTTCGCTCATCAGGACACCGGGTTGGATTTTCCGGGTTTCAGGCCGCCGGGCAAGCGCGGCCCTGAGCCGCCCGCCCGATGAGCTGGGGACTTCCGGACCGCGAAAGCCGGGGCCGTTGCAGCAATGAGCCAACCCGGATGCGAAACGCTGCTCTGAATCGGCTCGCCGGCCGGGAGGGGCAACCTTCAAATCTGCAGCAGCAGAAAGATCAGCCCGCCGGTGCAGAGCAGGAAAAACCCCACAATCACGCCATCGAGCCACCCGAACCGCGATTCCTCGGAATGATTCGCCGGCACGACCGTGGCACGCACATACGCGCCGTTTTTTCGCGGCACTCTGAACGTGATCGAAATCATGCCTCCTTTCGAGCAACCCCCGGGCCACCGACAGCCCGACGCCGACCGCACCTTGTGCCCGGGCCGGAACGCTCGACCCTGAGACGATTTTGTCCGGGGCAAGTCCCGGGATTTGACAACCCCCATCCACACCCGGGAGTGCGGGTTTGCCCTCGAACCGCCTCGCCGGTAGGCTTCGGCCATGAGCATCGCCCCGCCCTCACCGGAAAAGCTGGCCCAACTGGCCCGGCGCATGGCCCGGCTCGGCGTTCGGGAGAGCGATCTGGAGGAAACGTTCGTTCGCTCGGGCGGCCACGGCGGGCAGAACGTCAACAAGACCGCCACCTGCGTGATGCTGCTGCATCGGCCCACCGGCCTGCGCGTCAAATGCCAGGCCACGCGATCCCAGGCGCTGAACCGATTCCTGGCCCGGCGTCAATTGCTCGACAAGATCGAGCTGCTCCAGCGTGGCGAGTTGGCCGCTCGCCGTGCCGCGATCGAAAAAATCCGCCGCCAGAAACGCAAACGTTCCCGACGCGCCAAACAACGGATGCTCGCCGCCAAAGCGCGCCGGGCTGAAATCAAACGCCTGCGCGGCCCCGTGCAGCCTTCAGAATGACGTCCCCTCGCCGGCTGGCGGTCCGTCGCTAGATCGCCCAACGCACAAAATCGTCAGCGTCCGGCGGACTTAGAGCAACTCCGCAGGAACGACGATGTCGTACTGCCAAGCCCCGGCGATGCACAAAACCGTCAGCCGCCTGGGCCCGTGCGCGCCCAAGACCAGGATGCGCTCGATGTCGCCGGTGCGGCTCGGTCCGGTGATGAGCGAAATCATGCTCGGATAATCCGGGGCGTATTTTTGTCGGATCAGCGCAAACGCGGCCGGCAGATCGGGCACCAGTTGCTCCTCACGCGCCAGCACCAGGTGATGCGGCGGCAGCACCGAAAGCGCTCGACCGCCTCCGCTGCGGCTGCTCAAGACCACCGTGCCCGTCTGCGCCACCAGGGCGTCGCATTCGCTCACGCCCGCATCGCATCGGGCCAGTTCCTGCTTGTCGTAACCCGCATCGGTCCAGAGCACCTGCACGCCCAGCGCGGCCAGCACCTGGTTCACCAACGGGCCGCGATGCGCCGCAATCTTGCGCCAGCCATTGGATTGACACAAAGCGCGCACTTCGGCGGCCAGCTTTCCCGGATCGGCGACCAGCTTGAATTCGGCGCGCAGCTCGACGGCGTTGCGGGCGAATTGATCCCGCAACGCGCCTGCGCTGGTTCCCACCGCCGGCAGCACGGCCCGGTGTTCCTCCGGCGTCGGCAGCCGGGGCTCGACGTGAGCGGCCGTGCGCACGCGCAGCGCTTCGCGCACGCGAGCCAGAATGTTCTCCCGTTCATTCATGGGGTCTTCCGGATCGGGGCGCGGTGCGATGCGCGTTCCACCACTCGCGGAAGCTGGGCCGGGCTGGCGCGGGCAATGTGCGGGTCGCCGTCCAGGCACGCGCCGGGTCCAAAGCCCGCCCGTCGAGCGCCCGTTGCAACGGCATCGCCGCGCGCAACAGTCGCGTCGCCCACGCCCAAAGGGCGGGCCGCGCGGCGACCTGTGCGAAGAGACGGAACGCGAGTCGTTCGAGCCGGCGGGGCTTTTGGGTCGCGGCGTTGCGCCGGTTTTGCAACAGATGATGGTGCAAATCAATTTGCACCGGACAGGTCTCGGTGCACGCGCCGCAAAGCGAGGAGGCGTAGCTGAGGTGTTTCCAGTTCTGCAGACCCCGCAGGTTCGGTGTGATGACCGAGCCGATCGGCCCGCCGTACACCGTGCCGTAGGTGTGCCCGCCCACGTTGCGGAAGATCGGACACACATTCAGGCACGCGCCGCACCGGATGCATCGCAGCGCGTCGCGCTGCTCGGCATCGGCCAGCAGCGCCGTGCGCCCGTTGTCCAACAGGACCACGTGCCAGGCTTCCGGGCCGTCGGGCTCGTCGGGCCGGCGCGGGCCGCTGTAGAGCGTGTTGTAGCAGGTGATGGGCTGACCCGTGCCCATGACCGCGAGCATCGGCAAAAACAGCGCCAGATCTTCGAGCCGCGGCAGGACTTTTTCGATGCCCAGCAGCGTGATCATCGTCCGGGGCAGCGCCGCGGTCAGACGCGCGTTACCCTCGTTTTCGGTGATGGCGATCATGCCGGTCTCGGCGATCGCGAAATTCGCGCCGGTGATGCCCGCATCGGCCTGGAGATATTTGTCGCGCAACACGCGCCGGGCGACCATCGTCAGGGCTTCGGGCTCGTCGGAGGGCGCATCGTTGAGTTTGCGCGCGAAGACCTCGCGAATCTCGCCGCGGGTCAGATGCATCGCCGGAAACACCAGGTGATAGGGCGGTTCGTCGCGCAACTGGACGATGAATTCGCCCAGGTCCGACTCGATGACCTCGTAGCCGGCGCGCTCCAGCGCGGCGTTGAGGTGAATTTCCTCGGCGGTCATGGCCTTGGATTTGACGATCCGCCCGGCGCGGCACTCGGCCAGAATCCGCAGAATGATCTCGCACGCCTGCGCGGCGTTGCCGGCCCAGTGAACCTGCGTGCCACGCGCCTCCAGTTGCCGTGTCAATTGCTCCAGATGCCGGTCGAGGTGCTCGATGGCGTGCCACTTGGTCTGCGAAGCCAGCCGCCGCGCGCCTTCCCAGTCCTGAAACGCGGCCTTGCGCCGGTCGCGCACCGTCTCGTAGTTGCGCATGGCCGTCTGGATCGTGCGCCGATGGCGCAGGTCGGTCGCCATCCGCGCGGCGGCCAGTCGGAATTCGACGGCGGGCGGGCGGTTTTCGGCGGCCCGGGTCGGCCCGGTGCTGGCGGAGGTGGCGTTCATTGTGTTTGGGCGAGAATTTCGGCCAGGTGAATGGTGCGGATCGGCAGGTTGCGCCGGCTCGCTAGGCCCTGAATTTGCATCAGACAGCTCGAATCGCACGAGACGACGTACTCGGCTCCGGTCCGCAACGCGCTGTCGCACTTGACCTCGGCCATCGCCGTCGAGATGGCGGGGAATTTGGCCGCAAACGTGCCGCCGAAACCGCAACAGATCTCGGCCGCGTCCATCTCGATCAGCTCCAGCCCGCGCACCCGGGCCAGGAGCGCTCGCGGCGCGTCTTTGTTGCGCAGCTCGCGCAGGCCGTGGCAGCCGTCGTGAAACGTCACCCGATGCGGGAAGTGCGCACCCAGATCCGTCACCCCGAGCCGACGCACCAGAAACTCCGAGAATTCCCAGCAGCGTTGCGCCAGCGAACGGGCGGCCGCCTCGTGCGGCGTACCGGCGAACAGTTCCGGATAAAACACCTTGAGCATCGCCCCGCAACTGCCGCTGGGAATCACCACCGCCTCGGCGTCCGCGAGCGCATCGAGCACGCGCACCGCCAGCGCGCGGCTCTCGGGCCAGTAACCCGTGTTGAAGGCCGGCTGACCGCAACAGGCCGGGCCCCGGGCACACCGCACCTCATGCCCCAGCCGCTCCAGAATCTCGACGATGCTGATCCCCACCCGCGGATAGAACCAATCCACAAAACACGGGATGAACAACGTCACCGTCACACGCCCCAACATGCCTGCAGCCGCGCCGGCAAATCGAGATTTTTCCCGCGCTGATTCACCTGAGCCGGGGCGCAGCCGCGCGGCTCACGTGCCGTAGCGCGTTCAACGGCGCTGCGACAACACCCTCCGTTCGTAGCGGCGCACCTCGGCCAGCCACGTCTCGCCGGGCGGCACATTCTGCCGTTCGCAGTACCAGTCCCAGACCGCGCCCAGCGGCAGCGTGCGCGCCTCTTCCATCAACGCCAGGCGCGTGGTGTAGTCGCCCTGCGCCTCGGCCCGGCGCAGTTGCTCCAGCGGCCAGAGCATCGCCGCCAGCAGCGCCTTGAGCAGACTGCGCGTGCCAATGACCCAGGCCGCGACCCGGTTGATGCTCGCATCGAAGTAATCCAGCCCGATGCGCACGCGCTCCAGAAACCCGCCCCAGACGATCTCCTGGGCCAGCGCCTGCAGCTCATCGCTCAACGTGACGACGTGATCGCTGTCCCAGCGCACGCCCCGGCTCACGTGCAGCGCGATTTGCGGCAGGAACAGCAACAGCGCCGAGACCTTGTCGGCAACGTTCTCGGTCGGGTGGTAATGCCCGGTGTCGAGCGTCACCAACAGCCCGCGGCTCAACGCATAGCCGAGATAGAACTCGTGCGATCCCACGACGTAGCTTTCCGAACCGATGCCAAAGAGCTTCGGCTCGAGCGAATCGAGCAGATGCCGCGGATCGAATCGCTTCTGGAAAATCGCGTCGAGCGATTCGACCAGCCGCTGACGCGGTCCGAGCCGGTCGGCGGGCGTGTCCTTCATGCCGTCGGGAATCCACAGGTTCACCAGGCACGCCTGACCCTGTTCGCGGCCCATCGCCGCACCGATTTCACGGCAGCGCCGCGCGTGTTCGATCCAGAACTTGCGGATGCCGGCATCCGGATGCGAAAGCGTGAATCCGTCGGCCGCTTTGGGGTGGGCGAAAAACGTGGGATTCAAATCCAGCGCTACGCCGATGCTCCTGGCCCAGGCGATCCAGGAACGAAAATGCTCGACGCTCAAAGCGTCCCGATCCACGCGCCGCCGGCCCGTCTCAGCATAACTGGCGTGGAGATTGAAGCGATGCCGGCCCGGGATCAGCGCCAGCGCCTGCTCGAAATCCGCCCGCAGTTCCTGCGGTGTGCGGGCGCGACCCGGGTACGAACCGGTCACCGCCAGGCCGCCACCGGGCGCACGATCTCCGGGCTCGAATCCCCGCACATCATCGCCCTGCCAGCAATGGATCGAGACCTGTACGCGCCCGAGCCGGACCAGCGCCGCTTCGCTGTCCACGCCCAGTTCGGCGTAGCGCTCACGCGCTAGGCGGTAGGCGCGTTCGAGCCGGGCGCTGCGCCCCGGCCGGGAGCGTTTGGAAGAGCGGACTGACATGGTCGGGTTTGCGCCGTTGCGGCCAGTGAGCGGCAGTCATCCGCCGGTGGCAAGTCCAAATCCGACCCGGCCCGGCCGTGCGCCCGCCGCCTCGGAGCTTGAGTTCCCACGGCAACCTGCAAAGATGGAAGTGCGAAACGGCGCGTCGTGCGGCCGGGCGCTTGCAAAGCCAAACCGCACCGCCCAAACAAAACAACCCGAACACAACCCGGCTCGAATGAAAACCCTCTCCGTGGGGCGACGATTGACGACCGTGCCGTTGGTGATGCTGGGCATCCTGCTGGCGGGCGTGGCCCTGGCGCTCTGGGGCGTGTACTCCCAGTTCCGTGCCTCCGAACAAAACGCCCGCTTGACCGAGGAGGCCGACCGCATCCGGATTGATCTGGCCCAGATGAGCGACGCGTTTCGCGGGCAGTTGATCAATCCCGGGGACGAGCTCAACGCGGCCCGCCGCAAAGCAGCCTACGAAGACCTCAACCGGACTATTTTCGGTCTCAAGAGCGCCTACGCCGAAGAGCCCGAACTGGTCGCGGCCCTGG
>CAYXJB010000093.1:6417-10927 GCA_964465445.1 uncultured Verrucomicrobiota bacterium | reverse complement strand
CGCCAGGGTCGGCTGGTGGCGGCATTGTCCGAACCGGGTCGGGCGCCGCGCGAGCTGGCGTTGGAGGAACTCGAGGGCGCGGTGCGGTTTTTGCCCGGAGATGAGTGGGTGCTGGAGGATTTCCGCGCGCGGCTGGCCGGCGTGCGGTTGAACGTCACGGGCATTCTCACCAACGCAACCGCGTTGCGCCACGGCACGTCCCGTCGAGATCAGGCGGACTGGCGGCGATTCGAGCAGCACTGTCGGCGGCTGACCGAAACGCTCGAGCAAATGCAGTTCGTCGGCGAACCGCAGTTGCGGCTGATGCTCCGGGGCGATGCGCGGGATCTGCGCACCTTTACGCTGCGGCTGACGCTCGAGTTGCCGCAGGCGCGCACGCCCTGGGCCGACTGGGAGGGCGCGCAATTGGCCCTGCACATCCTGCCGGCGGCGCAGCACAGGGCGCATCAGGCCCGGGCGCGTTTCGAAGCCCTGAGCGCGCGCACCCGATGGGCGAGTGTGACGAACCTGGAGTTGAGCTTCTGGCTCTCGACCTCGGGGAGCGACACCAATCGGCTCGATGGCACGTTGCAGGCGGCAGCGGCGAGGGTGCGGACGCCCTGGGGCGAACTGCTCCGGCCGCGCTTCGAGGCGCACTGGTTGCAGGCTGTCACCAATCCGGTCCCGATTTCAGGTCAGGGCCGGCTGCTCGCCGGTGCGCTGAGTTCGCCCTGGTTGGCCGGGGAGGATTTGCATTTCGAGGCGAAGCTCCAGCCGGCGACGGCGCCGACCGGGCCGCTCGTCGCTGCGGTCGGGCCGGGATCGTGGTGGACGAATCTTGCGCCCTACGCGCTGGATTGGACGTGCGAGCTGGCGCGACCCGATCCGACGGCGGCGACCGGTTTGGGGGCCGAACAGGTGATGTTGAGCGGTCGGTGGCGCGCGCCGGAACTGGCGCTGACGCACCTGCGCGTGGTGTTTCCCGAAGGCGCGCTCGAGGGGCGGGTGACGCTGAACACAGCCAATCGCGTGCTGGAGGGCGAGCTGCGATCGGATTTTGATCTGCAGCGGTTGTTGCCATCGTTGCCGGAGCGGACGCGCGAGCGGCTGGGACGATTTTGCTGGGCCGTGCCGCCCCGGTTGAACGTGCACGGCGGGCTGACGCTGCCCGTTCGGACGAACGGATTGGCAGACTGGCAGGCGCAGTTGCAGTCGGGCGCGTGGCTGGCGGGCGAGTTCGAGCTGGTGGATGCGGCGTACCTGGGGTTGCCGGTGCAACGGGCGAGCGGGCGGTTTTTCTACACGAATCAGGTCTGGTGGTTGCCGGAGTTGAAGTTGTGGCGGCCCGAAGGCGCGCTCACGCTGGCGCACCGCAGCAGCGACGCCACGCGCGAGTTTTTCTGGCAACTGGAGGGTGTGTTCGATCCGCGCCTGTTGCGGCCCTGGCTCAAACCGGGTGCGGCCGAGGATCTGGATTTGCTCGAATGCGCGCAACCGGCGTCCGTTTCGGGCCAGGTGCGTGGTCGCTGGCGCGCGCCGCAGGAGCTGGGGTTCGAGGGCCGGCTGGCGCTGACGAATTTTTCGGTCCGCGGCGAACATGCCGACTGGTTCGAGAGCACGCTCCGGTACACCAATCGCGTGCTGGAACTGCTCGGGCCGCGGCTGGGCCGGGGTGCGGAACGGCTCGAGGCCGAGGGCATGTGCGTGGACTGGCCCGGCGACCGGATCTGGTTCACCAACGGCCTGAGCACGGCCGATCCGATGGTTGTGGCGCGGGCGATCGGGCCGAAGGTGGCGGCGGCCGTCGCGCCGTATCGGTTTGGCTCGCCGCCGCGGGTGCGTGTGAACGGCTACGCGCCGCTGCACGGCTCCGAGAATGCCGATGTGCGGTTCGAGATCGAGGGCGGGCCGCTCTCGTGGTGGAAGCTCCAGGCAACGCAGTTGACCGGCACGGTGCGCTGGCGGGGATTGCAGGTGAGCCTGACCAATGTACAGATGGACTTTTACGGCGGACGGGCGGCGGGTGAGGCGGAACTGGATTTTGGGCCGGCACGCGGGGCGGTGTTTGCGATGCGGGCGGGCGTGACCAATATGGCGCTGGCGCGGTTGCTGGCCGATGTGTCGGCGCGCACCAATCGGCTCGAAGGCGAGCTCTCCGGCTGGGTCGTGATGCACGGGCGGACCGACGATCCACGCTCCTGGACCGGACAGGGCCGGGCGCGGTTGCGCGACGGGTTTTTGTGGGAGCTGCCGATTTTCGGGGTCTTGTCCGGGCCGTTGGATGTGTTGCTGCCCGGCGTGGCCAACAGCCGCTTCACCGACGCGTCGGCGCGGTTTACGCTGACCAACGGCTTGATCGTGTGGGACAAGCTCGAGATGCGCGCGCCGGCGTTGCGGCTGCAGTACGAGGGCACGGTGGACTGGGACGGGCGCGTGGACATGCGGGTCGAGGCCGAGCCGTTGCGGGATGCGCCACTGGTGGGGCGGTTTTTGGGTCTGGCGTTCTGGCCGGTGAGCAAGCTCTTCCAGTACCGCATCCAGGGCACGCTCGCCGAGCCGAAGACCGAACCGACCTACGTGCCCAAATGGTTTTTGTTTCCGCTGCGGCCGCTGCGCACGCTCGAGGAAATGTTCAGCCGCCCGCCGGCGGCGACCAACGCACCGGCCCGCCCGCCGGAGTGACGCGCCCCGATGGGCGACGCGCACTCAGTTCGGCACGGCGAATTTTTCGCGCAGCTTCTCGTAGAGCAACCGCTGGTCCTGGTCGCTGAGCGCGTCGAGATATTCGCGGATCAATTCATTGGCGCGGTACAGCTCGGCCCGCCGCACCGCCGCTTCGAACCGGGCTTCATCGGCCCAGTAGGCCTCGCCCGAATCGAACATCGCCCAGGGTTTGGGCCGCATGTTGCCGTCCTTCTTGCGGTATTTGACCCCGTCCACCAGCGTCGAGCGGCCGACCATCCGCCAGGTGCGATCGAAGAAAACCCGGTCGCAGCGGATGGCGCGCGGGTCGGCATCGTCGTAGCGCACCCAGGCGGTGAAACTGGCCACGAAAAGCTGCTTGCGACGCGGATGATCGCGGAACGTGCCCATGTCGTTTTCGGGATTGGCGGATTTGCGCGCGGCCTTGATCGAAATCTCGACCGTGCCGTCGTCCAGCACGATGGCAAAGTCGGCGAGGCGGTTTTTTTCGCGTCCGGCGCGTCCGGCGTCGAAATTCGTCACGCTCAAACCCGGCACGTGTCGGGGCAGGACGCGTTCGAGCGCCTCGACGACCAGGTCTTCGTAAGCGCGCCACACGACGGTGTAGCTCACCGCCAGGTTGGTGCGTTGCAACTCATCGGTCAGCGCCGCGGCAATGGCCTGGCGGTGCGTGTCCAGTTGCTCGACCACCGCCCGGGCGCGCAGCGGCTCGGCGGCCCGCAGCATCACGCCGGCCAACAGCAGCCAGCCGATCAGGCACATTCGGGCCACATGCCACCAACGGGTTTGCATCAACACACCCAAATCTGAGCACCCGCAGCCCGAAGCGCAAATGCGGATTCCAACCTCGCGAGGGGACAGATCGAGCCGACAGCGCCGACCGTTGTACCCCAAACCGTTCCGACGGACGAAAACCTTGGCAGAGAGGCGCTGAATGCCCACAGTTCAGGGCCGGACCGGCCCGATTCAGACCGATTGCGGCCCGAACCGCTGCCCATGAGTGCCGAACAGTTCAACGTTTTGCGCAACCTCGCGCTTTGCCTTGGCATCATCGGGGGAATGTTGTTTCTGCTGGTTGCGCTGTGTCGGCAGTGGGTCAAGCGCGACCTGGCCGAGAGGATGTGTGTGCCGATTCGGATTCGATGGCGGCCATTCGCCTGGGAGACCAACAAAATGACGTGTTCGTTTCGAGTGGTTTATGCCGATGCCCAAGGGCGAGTTCATCGTGCCGTGTGTTGGACGCCCTGGCTGATGCGGCGGGTGAGCTGGGATCGCGACGAGATCGTTGACGTCTGCCAAGACCTCGGGGCCTGAACGGCGCGTTGCCTCGAACCGCCGCCCGCCGCGCGATTGGACGGATGCGCGGGCCCACCCGTGCCCGGGAAGCGTTCCGCTGCGGTCGGTGCGAGGCGGTTTCGCGCTGGAACGCGCCCCGGGCCGGACGGAGGATGCGCCCCAGTGCGGCGAGTCGGAACGAGTGAAGCGATCGAGCGGATGGCCACCCGCCGGCCGAGACGCGGGAGGCAGCGGTGAACCGGCGCGCGCAGATGGCGGTGCGGCATTGGCGGGCGAGGTTGGTGGCCGTGCCCCTGGAGGTGAGCGGGAGGAAGCGGCGGTTTTGGACGACCAGTTCGAGCCGCTGATTGACGCTCCAGGAAATCGAGCGATCCCGATCCTTGAGCGCACAAGCGACCGGCCCCGAGACCTCTTTGAATCAATTGGCTCTGTCGGATTCGCAAAAAATTCTGCTTTGAGTCCCGGCCCTAATCACCGATAAACGGTGCATGAGGAATCGCCGAAAAGGTCCTCGGCAGTTCAAATGCCCGAG
>CAYXJB010000093.1:0-6382 GCA_964465445.1 uncultured Verrucomicrobiota bacterium | reverse complement strand
TTCTTTGCTGGTTGTGTCTACGCCACGGGCTTCCCTCGCCCAAAACTACCAACTCGAAGTCTGGACACATTTCGGCGCGGGGCTCAGCGGCACGATCACGATTGAGCCGGGGCACTACACGCTGGGTTCGGGCTTCAACGACTACTACTTCCCGGCCGGCACGCTGTGCGCCGTGCTCGCGCGCGCTCCGGCGGGCGCGACGTTCAACGGCTGGTTCAATTGCAGCGGCAGCTATCTCACCGGCAACGCGGCCTACAGCTTCACGTTGAACGCGGATCAGTGCGTGCAGGCGTATTTCGTGTCCTTGCCCGGGCCCTACACGCTGACCGTTTACAAAGGCGCGCCGGGTTTGGGCAACGGCGCCATCAGCGGCACGGCGGGATTTTATTGTGGACCGGACGCCGGCTCGGCCAGCCAGGGCAACTTCGCCAACGGAACCATCGTCATGCTCACCAACACGCCCTCGCCGGGTTGGAGCTTTGCCTACTGGGAAACCAACGGCGTCATCCTCAGCAACAGCGGGCCGCTGCGCGTCGTCATGGATCGCGACCAGCTCGTGCAGGCGATCTTCGTTCGCAGCAACTCGCCGCCCACGGTGAACATCGTCAGCGCAACGAACAGCGTGTTCGTTTCCGTTTGCTCGAAAACACCTGTCACCGTGACGGCCTCGGATTCGGACGGCTCGATCACGAACGTGCAGTTGTTCGTCAACGACGTGCTCGTTGCGCAACAGCCCACCAGCCCGCTCACGTTCACGATCACCAACGAAGCGTTGCTCATCACCAACGTGTGCGTGGCCAGGGCGTTCGACGATGCCGGCGCCAGCGCCACTTCGACGGTCGTACACTACGTCGTGCGCTCGCCGGGCACCAATTACCTGCAGGTCCTCGGTGTCGTGCCGACCAATGCGTTCGAGTTCTGCTTGTGCGGCCTGAGCAATCGCGTTTATGCCGTGCAAATTTCCACCAATCTCGCTCAACCCTGGAGCGCGTGGCGCACGGTGACCAACGGCCCGTCGGGCGTGACGGCGATCATTGATCAGGGCACGATCACGAATCGCCCGTCGCGATTTTACCGTGCCGGACTGGCGACGAGCCTCGCGCGCCTTTCGGATTCGATCAGCAGCAACAACCCGGCACCGGGCGGCATTGTCACGATTTCGGGCACGATTACCAACGGCCCATGCTCCGGCATCAGCGTCAACGCCGGCGCCTTTCACGTCGGCTTCTACGGTCTCGCAAGCAGCGTGTCCGAGCTGACGACGCTGGCGCCGTTCTACGAGAAACCGATCGCTGGTTGTCCGGCCAACGGTACGGTGGATTTCACAGTGAACATTCTCATCAGCGCGGAAACACCGCCCGGCACTTACTATCTCGGCTACAGCATCAACAATCTGAACGAAGTGCCCGACTGCGATTGGCAAAACATCGGCACGATCTGGTACTGGACGCTGACAGTGCAGTGATTTTGCGCCGCGCTCCCTTCGACATCACGCCGCGAGATGGCGTTGCGCACGGTGTCGCGGCCTTGCTGGGTTTGGCAGACGGCGTAATCGTCCGAACGTAGGAAAGCAAAAAATCCCGCTCTGTGTCTCGCCCGGGCATTTCCCACTCTGGTAGCGCGGATTTCCAATCCGCTGTATCGCCGGGCTTCCAGCCTGCGGCGCGCTCGCCAGGGGAGGCGGGGTGGAGATTTGACACCCTGCCGATTGGAAATCAGCGCTACGGCAGGTTGGAAACCTGCGCTACGGCGGCTCGCCCGCGCCTCCGTCCCGGTGGAGTGTGAAATATGCGGGCTGGGCCGAATGTTACGCCGGGCCCTTCAACAACCTGCCTCCCTGAAACAAGTTGCCCGGCGTTGCGGTCGGTGCGATGCGGTTTCGCGCTTGAACGCGCCCCGGGCCGGACGGAGGATGCGCCCCAGTGCGGCGAGTCGGAACGAGCAAAGCGCTGGAGCGGATGGCCACCCGCCGCCCGGGACGCGGGAGGCAGCGGTGAACCGGCGCGCACAGATGGCGGTGCGGGTTTGGGGTCTGGTGCTGGGTTTGGTGTGCGGTGCGCTGGGAGCGCAGACGCTGTCCTTGCCGCCGCGTCCGCCCAACGCGCCGGGCGGCACGCAATTCACCAACATCATCACCTCGCTGAGCCTGAGCGAGCGGGAGCGCTGGATTTACGCCGAGGTGCTCCGGGGCAACGTGCCCGATTGGCTGCGGGCGCTGTGGCCGGTGAACGTCAGTGCCGCCGGTCACACCGTCGTGTATCACGTCCTGCCGGATTACGTGGCGATCGGTTCGGATGCGGATTATTTCCTGGCGCCGATGACGCCGGTGCTGGCGCAGCGGCTGGCTGATCGGCTCGGGTGCACCTTGCCCACGCGCAAGATGGTCAATCAGATCTGGACCAACGCCGCGGTGAAGCTCGTCCCGCAACCCATTCCGCCGAGCCCGGAAATGACGACCGTGCCGGTGTTCGCCGCGCACAACGCGCGGGTGCGGCAGCAGCGCGACACGGTCACCAACATCCATCCGTTTGGCGCGCTGGTGGCCGGGGACAAAAAGGACGAGATCATTTCGACGCTGATTTATTCGAACCTGCAGGCCGGCGTCCCGCGCCCGGTGGTCATCTACGGCTGGCATCAGACCAACGGCCAGCCGATCCAGCCCGCCTACAACGGCCACGGCGAGACCTACGCCGACTACTCGCACGGCATCCGGCTGGTGCAGATGAGTTGCGCGGTGGACGGCGCGCCCGGGACGGTGACCAATGTGCTGACCGATCCGGCCCGGGCGTTTTTGCTCAGCGATGAGACGCTGGCGGCCAACTTCACCATTCCGCTGCCGCGCTACAGCGTCCCGCCGCTGGCACCGGTGATCATGATTCCGCCCTGCGCTCGCACGGTTCGGCCCGGCGAATCGGTGGCGCTGGAGGCGCTGGTGATCGGCGACGCGCCGCTCTCCTGGCAGTGGCAGCGCTTCGGGACCAATTTGCCCGGGCGGACCGACCCGGTGCTGGTGCTTTCCAACGTGCAGCCGGCCGACGCGGGCTGGTACAGCCTGCGCGTCAGCAACGCCGCCGGCGTCGCGGTGAGCCGGCCCGCCCCGGTGCGGGTCGCCTCGCCCGCTGGCACGCTGCTGTTTTCGGAGGATTTCGAGACCAACAGCGCCGCGCGCTGGACGGTGGTCTGGGACGCGGCCAACGGGCTGCCCGATTACACGGTGGACTGGGCGTTCGATTACGGGGCGACGCCTTTCACGTTCAACGGGGTGACGACGTTGATTCCGCCCGCACCGCATTCGGTCGGGGGTCGAACGCGCGCGGTGCGGCTGAGCGTCAACGGCAACGATGCCCAGGGCGCGCCGGCGGCGGTGAACCTGTATGCGAAGGAGCTGGTCGTGAGCGGCGATTTTGCGCTGAAGTTCGATCTGTGGATCAATTATCCCGGCGGGCCGGGCGGCATCGGTTCGACCGGCAGCACCCAGCACGCGATCTGCGGCATCCTCCACACCGGTACGAACGCCAACTGGGCCACGACGAGCGCGCCGACCAGCGACGGGTTGTGGTTTGCGCTCAGCGGCGAGGGCGGCGACACGCGCGACTACCGCGCCTACGAAGGCAATCCCAGCGGCCCGCCCGCGGATCTGACCGCGACACTGCCGGCGTCCAACCATACCGCGGCGATCTATCAGGATCTGTTTCCGGGCACGCGCTTCGAGACGCCGGGCGCGCCGGGCAAAAACTGGATCGAGGTCGAAATCCGCCACGTGGGCGGTGTGGTGAGCTGGCTGCTCGATGGCGTGGTGGTGGCCAGCCGGACCAACAGCTCGCCGTTCCGGGCCGGCACGGTGATGCTGGGGTTGATGGACACGTTTGCCTCGATCGCCAATCCGGCTCGCGACGCGTCCGTGCTGTTCGACAACGTGCGGGTGGAACAGGTCGGGCCGGGGACGTTCGGGTTCGAATCGGTCCGGCCCGAAGCCGGCGGCGTCTCGTTGGTGCTCACCGGTGTGACCGGGCCGAGCGTGGCGCTGGAGAGCGCGACCAATCTCAACCCGGCGCTCTGGGAAACGCTGGCCACACTCCCGAGTCAGGATGGTCGGGCGACGTTTGTTGACTCGAACGTGGCCGGCTCGCCACAGCGATTTTACCGGGCGCGACAATGATCCGATCCTGAAACGGGCCGAAACGGGTTCGGGCCGTGCGTTTTCGGAAGCGCCGGGCGGCCCGCGGTGCCGCTCGGCCGAGCAGGCCGGGCGACTCGCATAAAGATGCGGATGCAGCCGGTCGCCGCGGGGCTTGCTTTGAGGACAGGCCGGTCCTAGAGTGTTGGTGTTCCGAAGTCGAGAGAAGCGACGGAGGCGGCGTCGGCGCGCACGACCCGGCGCGCCGTGGCCAAAGACAAAATGAACCGCGGACGTTGGAATGAGCTTGCGGGGCGATGCCGCACGGGAGCATTCACCCTGATCGAACTGCTGGTGGTGATCGCGATCATCGCAATTTTGGCGGCGATGCTGTTGCCCGCGCTGGCCAGGGCCAAAGCCAAAGCCCAGAGCATTTCCTGCTTGAACAACACCCGCCAGTGGGGGCTGGCCTTCATGATGTACGCCGAGGATTACAACGACCGTGTGCCCGAGGAGGGCAACACGATCCTGCCGATCGTTGACCCGGCCAACGTGGACGCCTGGTACAACCAGGTCGCCCCCTACATCCGCCAGCCCACGATGGTCGAACTCTACAAGGCCACGCCGCCCAATCCGCCCCTGCCGGGCAACCGCACCATCTATTCGTGTCCCACCGCCCCACAGCCCAATTTCACCCCCTCGGTCACCAAAGCTTACTTCATGTACGGCGAAAACGGACGGCTCTGCGTCAACAAATCCACCCGCGCCGCCGGCGCAGCCCAGACCCGCTACTCGACCATCCTCAAGCCCACCGACACGATCGTGGTGGCCGAGGCCGACGGCAACTCACCCACCGCCGGCGCGGCGCAGTCCAACGTCACCGGCCAGTACGCCATCGGCCGACACGACCGGCGCGGCAATTTTTCGATGGCCGATGGCAGCGGGCGCACCGCAGTGACGAACGATTTTGTCCGCACCACGGCCGAATCCAACGACGCCCAGGAAGAATGGAAAATCCCACGCAAGATGTACTGGTATCCGACGCCCACCACACCCAATTGAGCTGCTTTCCGACGTGCCTCTTGTCCCTGAAAATCCGAACTGAAACCCGCCTATGAAAACGACCCTCACCGCCATCGCAATCCTCGCCGCCGCGACCCTCGGCAGCCGCGCGGCCCTGATCCTGGACGAGCCGTTCAGCTATCCGGACGGCCCGATCACCACCGTATCCGGAGGGCTCTGGATCACCCACAGCGGCACTGCCGGCCAGGTGGATGTGCTCTCGGGCAAGGTTAACTTGTCGCAGAACGAATCCGAGGATGTGAGCCGCGCCCTGCCCGGCGGCCCGTACAGCGGCGTGACCAACCTCTATGCCAGTTTCGTGATCAATGTCTCGACGCTGCCCGGCGGAAACGGCACATATTTCTGGCATTATCGCGACAGCGGCACGATGAACTTCCGGGCGCGCGTGTTTCTTTCGACCACCAACGCCGGCACCGCACCCGGCAAATTCCGGGTCGGCGTGGCCAACGGCGGCAACACGCCCGTTTTCATCCCCACCGATCTGGACCTGAACACTGACATCAAGCTTGTGGTCCGGTTGGTCAACGGCACCGACACGACGCTCTGGATCAATCCGCCGCTCGAAAACACCACCGCCAATCGCGCCGATGCGACGGATCCGACGACCGCCGTGCCCATTCAATACGTGGCGCTTCGTCAAAGCGGTTTGGCGCCCGGGATGGGGATTCTGACGCTGGATGATTTGAAGATTGGGACCGAGTTTGGTGATGTGCAGACGCCGGGCGGTCCGCCGGTCATCTCCGGTCTGGTCAACGTGAGCATTCCGGCCAACACCAACACCGGGCCGATGCCCTTTGTGGTGAGCGATCTGGAGACGCCGGCCAGCAACCTGGTGGTGACGGCCATCTCGGACAATCCGACCCTGGTGCCCAATTCGCCGGCGAACCTGACCTTTGGCGGCAGCGGCGAAAACCGCACGCTCACCGTCACGCCCGCGCTCAATCAACAGGGCGTCGCCAACATCCAGGTCATCGTCACCGACGGGGACAACAACTCCGCGACCAATGCGTTCACGCTCACGGTCGGTGCGCCCACGATCTCGAGCATCCCCAATCAGGTCGCGTTGCTGGGCACGGTCCTGGGCCCGATCAATTTCACGGTCAACGATTTTGAAACGCCCCCCGGCAGCCTCACCGTCACCGCCACCTCATCCGATCAGACCGTCCTGCCGGATGCCAACAT
>CAYXJB010000092.1:4193-10960 GCA_964465445.1 uncultured Verrucomicrobiota bacterium | reverse complement strand
GTCGAGCACCAGCCCCACGTTGTCGTCCAGCGCCAGCGTCACCGCCGCCTGTTTCCAGCGATCCGGCGTGGCATAGCTGAAATTGGTCAACCGATCCATCCGTGCTGGGTCCGCATCCAGCGGCGAATGGACCGCGTTGAAGCACAGGTATAGAAACCACGGTTGCCCGGCGTGGCGTCGGATGAAATCGGCGGCCACCTGCCCGAACCGGTCGGTCGTGTACCCGGTCTCGGCCTGCACCACGCCGTTGGAGGTGATGACCTCGTAGCTTTTGGGGTTGGCGATCGGGAAATACGAACGGCCCGCTCCGGTGAATCCCCAGAACATATCGAACCCGCGCCGCGTGGGATAAAACGTCGCCGGCTCGCCCAGATGCCATTTGCCGACGCATCCGGTCACGTAACCGGCGCTTTTGAGCAACTGCGCCAGCGTCACTTCGTTCGTGGACAGGCCGCGCGTGGTTCCCGCCGGCGGGTTGGATTCGTGACCGAATCGCTGCTGGTAACGGCCCGTCATCAGCCCGGCGCGCGCGGGACTGCACACCGACGCCGACACGTACCCCGCGCCAAACCGCACGCCGCCGGCCGCCAGCGCGTCAATCCGCGGCGTGGGGAAATTCGTGTTCCCGTGCAGGCTCGTGTCGTTGTAACCCATGTCGTCGGCGACGATCAGCAGAATGTTCGGACCCGGGGCCGAGAGCAACCTGGCCGAGGCAAGCACCAGAGCGGCCAACAGAATGATGAGGCGCGCTCGAAACACGCCCACCATGCCCTCGCAAACCCGAAGCAAGCGTGACGCCGGATTCACTTCGCGGGCCGACCGGCTTAGCGCGGCCATCACACGGCCGTTCTCCGGGCGCTCTAGCCGGGGCGTGTCAGATTGATTACTCATAACGAAAGCTGTCGGGTTCTTGGGCTGATGAGGACTTTCTTCGCGGGAGTCTCGACGAGCACCAGCTCCGACGGCCCGCTGCGCGTGACGTAGGCGCGAAACACGCCCAAACGACGACTCCAGAAAATTCCCGAACCACCGAACAAACCGCCATTGCCCCACAAGCGAATTCCGAACCCGAAGGGGTGTTCGATCAATGAACACCGAACCACCGGCCGAAACGACTTGCGGCTCGCCCGAAAGAACACCGTCAGCGTGCCCCCGTTCAACTCGTACGCCACCGCCGACCAGAACAGGTAGCAATAAGCACCGACCAAGAGCAGATCCAGCGCCGCCAGGAAAACCAGCGGCTCAAAAAACCCGACGCCGAACATCACCAGCGTGATCGCTCCGTACAGCCAGGTGATGATTCAAATCGTCCGGCTCGGAGTTGCCGCGTTTTGCTTCATTGATCGTGTCATTCGATGAAATAGCCGGCCACCCGCCACTGACCATCTTTTTCCAACGCGAACGTGACCGTTTCCACTGCGGTTTTCTTCCCGGTAAAAGACGCGTCAAACTGCATGATGACATACGAGCCGTCTGGCGCGCCCGGCAGCGCGGCGGCGCGCTGCGATGTTTTCAGCTTCCGCGACACCAGACCGCCCAAGGGTTGGCGAAATATTTCCATGGACCTGGCCCAATCGTTTTCCGGGACCGCCCCGCGAAGCAAAGTCGCCGCTTGCTTCCAACTCTCGCCATATTCGCCCTTGTCAACGAGCGCCAACCACGCCTGTGCCGCCCAAATCGCGTCTCGCTCGATTACCGGGCCGAACGTCACATCGGCGGGAACTTCGGCGTCCGGCGCTGCGGTCAGGTTATAGTGGAAGCTCAAGTTGATGAAACCAATCTTTCGACAGCGCTCGCTCAGTTCGGCAATCAATTTTTGGCCCTCGGTGCGGCCCCAGGCCGGCGGCCCGACCTGCACGCGAATAAAGGGAAACGGCTTCTGTCGCATCAACTCCTTGATCCGGGCGACCACCTCATCCATCCCGTAAGCCCGGCCTTCCAATGTGAACGTCACCGCCTCGGGCCGCGACGGGTCTTGCGACCAGATTTGCATGTCATGGGTTGCAATCGGCTGGCCTTGGGCACCCAATTGAACAGGATTCCGCAGTTTCCTATGGAGGAGCTCGGAAATCAGGCCGGGCGAAGCTTTCGCCGTGTCGCTGCGCTGTTCCGTTCGCAACCAGAGAACGCCTCCCAACAAACCCAGGAGCAGAATCATCGTCACCACGGCAATCGCGGTCGCGGATTTCCATGCGCCTCCGCCTCGGGGCGGAGTGGTTTCCGGCGGCAGCATACGGACTTTGGCAAACGCCTCGCGCACGTCGCGGCGAAAGAGTGTGACCAGACACCAAATCCCCACCGGCAGGCCGATGATGTTTCCGGGCGTGATGAAGATGGCGAGAAAGCTGCCAATGACGGCGAGACTATAGGCTTCCAGCCGTTTCATTTTCAGCCCGGCGAGAATCATGGCGCTGCTGAGAAACAACGCCGCGAGCAGTGCAAAAAGCGCCGACCCTGTGCCGCCGCTGCTTCGGCTGGCCCAAGGCAGCATCACCGCCACGACAAAAGGAATCGTAACCCAGTTCAGAATGCCCGTTGCCACCAACCAACTAGCCGGAGCTTTGACTTCGTTTCGGATTGTAGCAGCCGACGTAAGGAGGCTCTGATCTTCCTCCGCTTTCTGCCTTCCGCCATCTGCTCGCTTAGTTTGAGCCTCCTCACGTCGGCTGCTACCCGTGACTGGCGGCGGTGTGTGGGCAATGTGTTCGACATCGGTCTTCACTTCACTCACGTGTTGGTAGCGGCGTTCTGGCGCTTTCTCGAGCGTGTGCAAGACCACCTCGTCCAACCGCACGTCCACTTGGACTTTCTTCGACGGCGGTTGGAATTTGCCCAGCGGCAGTTCGCCCGTGAGCATCTCGTAAAACACCACGCCCAGCGAATAAATGTCCGCGCGATGATCCACGGTTTGCGGATGTTCCACCTGCTCCGGCGCCATGTAATGCGGCGTGCCGAGAATTTGGTCCTGGGTGATGGTTTGTTGTGGTTGGTCGCCGGTCACGATCTTGGCAATGCCGAAGTCGGCGATCTTGACCCGCCCTTGTTTATCCAACAGCACGTTCTCGGGTTTGATGTCGCGGTGGACGACACCCTGCTCGTGCGCGAATTGCAGCGCGTCACAAATCTTCGGCACGATGGTCAGCGCCGTTTCCGGCTTCATGCGGCCTTCGCGCAACAATTGCCGCAGTGTCGCCCCGTCCACGTATTCCATCAGCAGGTAGAACATCCCGTCCGCCTCGCCGAAATCGTGAACGGTGACGATGTTCGGGTGGCTCAACCGCGCGAGCGCCTGGGCTTCGCGCAAAAAGCGCTCGGCGAACTTCGGGTCCGCGCCCTTCTCCGGTGCTAGGATTTTCAACGCGACGAGCCGGTTCAACCTGGGCTGGCGCGCTTTATAGACCACGCCCATGCCGCCGCGACCGAGGCAATCGAGGATTTCCAGTTGCGGAAAATTCTTCGCGATCTCGGCGGGCGACGGCGGCGGCTTGACAACTTTCGTTCCGTGCGGGCCGTATTCGCCGGTGGCCTCGGTCTGCGTGGCGAGGCCCACACCCATCACGCAGCGCGGGCAAAGTCCTTGCGGGGATTCGGCGGGCAATGGGGTGCCGCAGCGCGGGCAGGTGGAGGGCTGGGGCTTCGGCGGCTCCGGCGGCTGAACGGGTGGGTTGACGAGCAGTTTCGCCTGCTTGCGTCGCAGGAGCCAGACTGCGAGCAGGACAAGTCCTCCTGCCAGGCCAGCCAAGACCAGCAGCACCAAGAAGAACGTCAGGCTTCTCGACGCCACAAGCATTGCAAACATCACATCATTCATACACCGGTTACTACCGGATTACCGAGCAAAGGTTACGCGGGCCTCCCGGATATCGCCTGCGGGCCGTGGTTTCGGCCCAACACCTCGGACACATTCGACTCATCCAACACGCCTCACCCGCTTAACGCCGCGAAGAGTTGCCGCAATTCTTCCTCGACCTGCTCCGGGCCGGACACGGTGTTCGCGATTTCTTCGCGCAACAATTCGCGGTAACGCTGTCGCAACCGGTGTGCGGCGACCTTCACCGCGCCTTCGCTCATGCCCAACCGCGCACCAAGCTCGCGATATGGAATCTCCGAACGCCCGCCACTCAAAGTGTCCTTGAGTCCGAGAAACAACTCCTCGCGCCCGGCCTCCGTGTATTCCTGCCGCAACCGGCCCAGCACGGCGTCGAGCAATGCCAGCGCCCACTGCCGGTCGAAGGCGCGGTCGGGCGGGTCGCCGGACCCAGCTAGCCACGCGCAGCGGGTTTCTGCAGTGTCCAGTTGCAGCGAGATGATTTGCGCCCCGCCACCGCGTTTTTGGGCACGGTTCTTCTCCCTTTCGCTGGCAAGGAACTTCTTCAGCGACGCGAGCAGGAAAGAACGAAACCGACCGCGCGCCGGGTCGGCCCGGGCGACGGTGTTTCGTTCGAGCAGTCGCGCAAAAAATTCCTGCGTGAGGTCCTGCGCGTCCTCGCGGGAATAGCCGGAGCGCCGCACGAAAGCGTAAAGCGGCGGCCAGTAAAGCTGGCAGAGCCTGCGCAGCGCTTCTTGCGCCCGGGCGCTGTCACCACGCCCGGCATTGACCACGACCGACCAGTGCGTGGTCACAAAAGCGGCACGTTGACTCGGTTCAGGCCGCTCCGCAGAAGCCCCTGATGACGACTCGCTCGCCCGACGTTAGCCTAGCCCTGCACGTCGCAAAGGCAAGCGACTGCGAACCCGGCAGCGCTGCGGCGCGCTGCGATGTGCGCGAACTGGAGCCCCGCTGCGATTGCGACCTGAAACCCTGCCTCAACGCTCAGGGACAGGTTCGCGCCGCGGCGGGCCGGCCGGCCCAACGCTGATGAATCCGGCGCCGGCAGGCGCACCGGTCGCGGGCGCAGAGCGCCGGCCATCAAGAGCAGCTCCGGAGCGGTGCAGAAGAACATCGAAGTGGAGATCAACCGGCGGTTCAAACGCCAGGGGCGCGGTTGGCATCGGCAGCGGGCCGAGCGGCTGTTGCTATTGAAACGGCTGCTGGCCGAGCCCAAGTGCTGGTCGGAGTGGTGGAAGTCCAGACCCCAATTTCACCTCAAACCCAACCCGCCTTAATCCCCTCCAACTGACAGTTGACGAACACTACCCGACTCGGGAGATCGGTTGCCGGCCGGCTTGCGCTCCGGCGCCGGGGCGGATACGGTCAAGCAGGCTGCGCCCGTAGCTCAGTTGGACTAGAGCATCTGCCTTCTAAGCAGAGGGTCGCTGGTTCGAATCCAGCCGGGCGCACCAGCGCCTTTACAGTCGCAGGGGCGGCGATACGATGAGCCGCCATGCTCACGCTTGAGGATCTGGCGGCTTTGGCGCAGGCGCATCAGCCCGGGCTTTCGAGCCGCGTCAACGAGTTCGAGATTGGGGGACGGCTGCTGGCCTTCAACTCACGTCCCGCCCTGATGGGCGTGATCAATCTCTCGCCCGATTCCTGGTATCGCGAAAGCGTCTCGCTCTCGGTCGAGGCGGCGATCGAGCGCGGCCGCGTGTTGCAGGCTCAAGGGGCCGATCTGGTGGATGTGGGGGGCGAGTCCACGCTGGCGCACGCCGCGCGCGTGGACGTGAGCGGCCAACAGAGCAAGCTGCTGCCGGTACTCCGTGGCCTGCGCGAAGCCGGCGTGCCGGTGTCGGTCGAAACCTATCAGCCCGAAGTGGCGCGGGCGTGTCTGCAAGCCGGCGCACAGGTGCTCAACCTCACCGGCACCGAGCACGCCCGGACCATCTACGAAATGGTCGCTGAGCACGATGCGGCGGTCATCATTTGCTACGTGCAGGGGCCGAACGTGCGCGAGGTGGGTGATTTCGATTTCGGGGCCGATCCGGTCGAGCTGATGCGCGAACATTTCCAGCGGCAGATCGAACAGGCGCAACGCGCCGGCGTGCGCAAAATTCTCCTCGATCCGGGGCTGGGTTTTTACTACCGCAACCTGCAGGACAGCGCGCTGCGGGTGCGGCATCAAATGCGCGTGTTCCTGAACACCTTCCGGCTGCGGACGCTGGGCTGGCCGGTGTGTCATGCCCTGCCCCACGCCTTCGAGTTTTTCCGCGACGAGGTGCGCTGCGCCGAGCCGTTTTTCGCGGTGCTGGCGGCGCTGGGCAAGACCGACCTGTTTCGAACCCACGAGGTGCCCCGCGTGCGGGCGGTGCTCGAGACACTCCGGGTGTGGTGAGGGCGTGAGTGGCCGGTTCAGGCCTTGCGACACAAAAACACGCCTTCCTCCTGCGAGTCGGTGATCCACTGTTCGCGCAGTTCCAACCCGTGCCGGGCCAGCAACCGGCGCAAGCGCTCCGGCGTGTAGCGATACGAGAAAAACACCCGCAGCGCCTCCCCCGGCGCGAAGCTCATCCGCTCGCCCTCCACGACGATGGCGCAGGGACGTTCGAAGCGGAACAATGCGACGATGCGGCGCAGGCCGCTGCCGGGCGGGTACTCTTGAATGCCAAAGCCCAGTCGGCCATCGGCGCGTTCGAAGCCCACATCCAGCAGCCAGCTCAGCAGCCAATCGGCCGTCGGCTCGTTGTCGTACTGGGGCAGGACCCGCTCCACGCCGGCAGCGTAATCGGGCCCGGGAGCGAGATTCGCGCTGAGCAGCAGCCGGTCGTGCGGCCGGATCAACGCCGCCAGCCGCGGCAGGATCAGGTCCGGCTCGAAATTTGGCAGCAGACCGAAACACGTGATCAGCCGCGGGATTTCGGCCGGCCGGCGCGTCTGGAAAAATTCGGGC
>CAYXJB010000092.1:1561-4159 GCA_964465445.1 uncultured Verrucomicrobiota bacterium | reverse complement strand
GCGGCAGACAGTTTTCTTCCGGGAGCATCGCCAGTGCCGCGCCGCGCGCCAGCAGCACCATCGGCACGCTCACGTCGCAGGGCGTGTAGAGCACATCGCGTCCGAGCGCCAGCAGGTGGCGGAGCAGGCGCAGGTCTTTTTGGCCATCACCGCAGCCCAGGCCGATGAGGTGGGCTTTGAGGGCGGGGTGTTGGGCCGCCGCCGCGGCGAATGCAGCCTCGTACACCCGCTGGCAATCCGGATCGTTGCGCCAGGGCGAGTGCGCCTGATGCACCGCCAGCCACTTGTGCGTTTGCCTGACGCCCTCGTAGAGGAACTTGTGATGGACCTGACGCGAACGCAGCGATTCGAGCAGGTCGCGTCGGACGCGCTCGGGGAACTGGCTGGAATGAATCGTGATCTCGGCCACGCTGTTCACGGGCTGGAGTTGATGCGGGCGCGGCGCCGTGCGCAAGCGCAACTTGAGCCGCCCCACGGGCGATCCGGGTGGTGTTCGCGACGCCGCGACGGTTTGCGACCGCGCGCGTTCGTGCCAAAAAGGCCGAATAATCTTTTCACCCGGCATCGCTGTTGGCTCAATGCCGCCCATGCGATTTGGCCGTGTTTCGCTCGCACTGGGCGTGCTGCTGGCGTACGCCAGCCGGGCCGCCGCAGCGTCCGAGCCGGAGCTCAAACCGGAAGATTTGCCACGCGTGGCGCCGTTGGAGCCCTCGCGCGCCGCCGAGTCCTTCCAGCTCAAAAAAGGGTTTCGGCTGGACCTGGTCGCTGTCGAACCGCTGGTGGTGGACCCCATCGAACTGTGCTTTGACGAAGACGGGCGGATGTTCGTCGTCGAGATGCGCGATTACTCCGAGATGCGGAACGTGCGCCCGCATCTGGGGCGCATTCGGCTGCTGGAGGATCGCGACGGCGACGGGCGATTCGAGCGGGCGACGATTTTTGTGGACGATCTGCCCTGGCCCACCGCGGTGTTTCCCTATGCGGGAGGCATCTTTGTCGCGGCCTCGCCGGACCTTTTGTATTGCAAGGACACCGACGGCGACGGCCGGGCCGATGTGCGTCGGGTGGTGCTGACGGGATTTGGGGCCGACAAGGGCGAGAAGCTCAACGTGCAGGCGCTGGTCAACTGCCTGCGCTGGGGGCTGGACAATCGCATCCACGGTCAGACCGCGGGCAACGGCGGCCGCGTCAAACGCCCCGACGCGCCCGACCAGAGCGCGCTGGATTTGAGCGGACGCGATTTCAGTTTCGATCCGCGAACGCTGGATCTCAAAGCCGAGGCCGGCGGCGGGCAGTACGGAATGTGCTTCGACAACCGCGGCCGCAAATTCGTCTGCAGCAATTCGCATCACATCCAGGTGTTCATGTACGAGGCGCGGTACGCGGAGCGAAACACGGTTTTCAACATGCCCCCGGCCCTAGCGGACATTCCGGTTGACGGCCCGGCAGCGGAGGTCTTCCGCACCAGCCCCGAAGAAGCCTGGCGGGTGATCCGCACCCGTTGGCGCGTGGCGGGTCTGGCGCCCGGACCGATCGAGGGCGGCGGACGCGCTTCGGGCTATTTCACCTCCGCCACCGGGATCACGATCTACCGGGGCGACGCCTGGCCGGCCGAGTTTGTGGGCGATGCGTTCATCGCCGATTGCGGCAGCAATCTGATCCATCGCAAAAAGGTCCGACAACAGGGCGTGGCGTTGGTCGCCGAACGACCGGCCGATGAACAGAAAGTCGAGTTCCTGACCTCGACCGACATCTGGTTTCGGCCCGTGCAAATGGCCAACGCGCCGGACGGTTGCTTGTACGTGTGCGACATGTACCGCGAAGTCATCGAGCATCCCTGGTCGTTGCCTGAACCGATCAAACGGCTGCTGGATTTGAACGCCGGCAACGACCGCGGACGCATTTATCGAATCGCCCCGGAAGGTTTCCGTCCGCGTCCGCCGCCGCGCCTGAGCCGCGCCAGCACGCGCCAACTGGTCGCCACGCTGGCCCATCCCAACGCATGGCATCGCGAAACGGCGGCCCGCCTGCTCTTCGAGCGCCAGGACCGCAGCGCCGTGCCGGAGCTTGCCCGGCTGCTGAAGAGCTGTCCCTCGCCGTGGGGTCGGCTGCACGCGCTCTACGCTCTGGAGGGACTGGGCGCGCTCGAACCCCATCATGTGCTCCAAGCGCTGCACGATGCCGATCCGGCCGTGCGCGAACACGGCATCAAGCTCGCCGAGAAGTTTTTCACGTCGGGCTTTCCGCCGGCGACCCGGCAAGCTGATCCTGCGGCGCGACTCTGGGCGCGGCTGTGCGAATTGGTCGCCGACCCCGACCCGACGGTGCGTTATCAACTGGCGTTCACGCTGGGCGAGGTGCGCGGCGAGGCAAAAATCGTCCCGCTCACGGCGCTGGCCCGGCGCGATGCGGGCGATTTCTGGATCCGGGCGGCCATTCTTTCGTCGCTGGCCGAGGGCGCCGGCGGCGTGTTCGCAGCACTGGCGGGCGATGAAGCGTTTCGCGCCGGTCCGGGTGCCGACGAGCTGCTCCGGCAACTGGCGCGGATGGTGGGCGCGCAGAACCGCGCGTCGGATCTCGACGCGGTCCTGTCGTTTG
>CAYXJB010000092.1:0-1551 GCA_964465445.1 uncultured Verrucomicrobiota bacterium | reverse complement strand
AACGCCGTGGTGAAGTTCCAAACCCTCGCGGCACTGGGCGACGGGCTGGAGCGCGCCCGGCAAAAGCTGGTTGCGCTGGATCCGTTCGCTGCGGTCGCGCTCCAAGAAGCCGTGCAGGCGGCGCGTGATGCCGCGCAACCGGAGGCCGTTCGCCTGGCCGCCGCGCAACTGCTCGCCCATTCTCCCTTCGATCAGGCGGCCGCGACACTGCTGCCCTGGCTCGAACCCGCACAGCCGGAGACGTTGCAACTGGCGGCGCTGGCCGTGTTGGACCGGTTCAACCATGCGCGGGTCGGCCCGGAACTGGTGCAACGGCTCAACGCCCTGCCGCCGCGCTCGCGCGCCCGGGCGATCGAGCTGCTGCTGGCGCGCGCCGATCGCGCCCGAACGTTGCTGCAGGCCATCGAATCGGGCCAGGTCCGATCCAGCGTGCTGGATTCGACGCAAGTGAAGCTGCTGCGGCAGCATCGCGACCGGGCGGTGCGGGAGCTGGCCACCCGGGTGCTGGCCGCTCCTGCGGGTGGCTCGCGCGCCGAGGTTCTCCGGGCGTTTCTGCCGGCGCTGCAATTGAACGGCAACGCCGCGCACGGCAAAAAAATTTACGAGGAACGCTGCGCTTCCTGCCATCGCGCCGAGGGCGAAGGCGCGTCGCTGGGGCCGGATTTCGTCACGCTCAAGACGACCGGTCGGGAAAAAATTCTGACCAATCTGATTGATCCCAACGCCGAGGTGCGTCCGGAGTTCGTCGGTTACGTGGTCGAAACGCGCGATGAGGAGACGTTGATGGGCCTGGTGGTGAACGAAACCGGCACGAGCATCACGGTGCGTCAGGCTTACGGACGGGAAACGGTCGTGCCGCGGGCCAACATTCTCAAGATGACCAGTCAGGGGCTTTCGCTCATGCCCGAAGGCCTGGAAGCGGGCCTGACGCTTCAGGACATGGCCGATCTGCTGGAGTTCATCGTCTCAACGGGTCGCTGATTTTGGTGCGGCGGGGATCGGACTGCGGTCTGCGAACGAGGTCCGGGCGCCACGCTTGAACGAGCGGGTTTGTTCCAGTACTTTGCTTTCGAATGACCACTGAGACCGCCGCAAAGTTGACGCGGAATGAAGAGCTCAAGGCGTCCGTGCCCACGCTGGCGGGCACGATTGCCGCCACGCTGGCGGACGCTGAAGCCGATCATTTCACGCACGAGGACTACGAGTTTCTCAAGTTCCACGGGGTTTACCAGCAGGACGATCGTGACCTGCGCAAGACGCAGAAAACCTGGATCATGATGGTCCGCAGCCGGATTCCGGGAGGGGTCATGACGGCGGCCCAGTGGCGGGTGTTCGACGAGCTGGCCAGCCGATACGGGAACAACACGCTGCGGATCACCACCCGGCAGACAATCCAGTTCCACGGCGTGGTCAAACGCAACCTGCGCGCCCTGGTCAAGGGCATCAACGACTCGCTGCTCTCGACGTTGGCGGCCTGCGGCGATGTGAACCGCAACGTGGTTTGCTCGCCCACGCCGGCCTACTCGCGCGCGCAGGCGGCCGTGTACGAGG
>CAYXJB010000091.1:10836-11079 GCA_964465445.1 uncultured Verrucomicrobiota bacterium | reverse complement strand
CAAACGGTGACACCCAACAGGCGCTGGAGCTGATCCGCGGCGGTGAGGGAAAGGAGCTGATGGACGCGCTCCGGGAAGGGCTTGCGGAGATACAAGAGCGCGAGCGCCAGCAGTTGCAACAGCGCCGGGCCGCCGCGGAGCTTTCCGGGCGCCGGGCGCGCGCCGCCGGGCTGATCGGCGCCGCGCTGGCGACCGTGTTCGTGGTCCTCAGCGGCGCGCTGGTCCGCCGTTATTTCCAACAGC
>CAYXJB010000091.1:6138-10826 GCA_964465445.1 uncultured Verrucomicrobiota bacterium | reverse complement strand
GAGGAACGCGACCGGTTCTTCGACCTCTCGCTGGACCTGCTGTGCATTGCCGATGTCAACGGTTACTTCAAGCGCGTCAACCCCGCTTTCACCACCGTGCTGGGCTGGAGCACCGAGCAACTGCTCGCCCGTCCGTTTCTTGACTTTGTGCACCCGGACGACCGCGCCGCAACCCTCGAGCAAATCGAAAAACTCAAACACGGCGAACCGGTCCTGGACTTCGAGAACCGCTACCAGTGCGCCGACGGCCGGTGGAAATGGCTCGCCTGGCGCACCCGACCACAACCGGACGGCACCCTCTACGCCGTGGCGCGCGACGTCACCGAGCTGCACCAAGCCCGCGAAGCATTGCGCCGCTCCGAAGAAAACCTCGCCATCACGCTTCAATCCATCGGCGACGCGGTCATCGCCACCGATGCCGAGCAGCGCGTCGTTCGCCTCAACGCCGTGGCCGAGCAACTGACCGGCTGGACGCAGGCCGAAGCGCTGGGTTGGCCCATCGGCGAGGTGTTCCGCATCATCAACGAACACACCCGCCAACCCGCTAAAATTCCCGTCGAGCGCGTGCTGGCTCAGGGCGTGGTTCAGGGCCTGGCCAACCACACCGTGCTGATCGCCCGCGACGGCACCGAACGACCCATCGCCGACAGTGCCGCACCGATTCGCGATCGGAGCGGTCGGGTCGTCGGCGTCGTGCTGGTGTTCCGCGACGTGACACGCGAACGCGCCGCCGAGCAGGCGCTGCGCGAAAGCGAACAGCGCTTGCGCACCCTCAACGCCGAGCTGGAACGGCGGGCCGAGGAACGCGCCGCCGCGCTGATCGAGACCGAACGGCTGGCGCGCGCGGCGCTCGACGCGCTGGCCGCGGCCGTGGTCGTCCTCGACGAACAAGGGCGCATTCTGGCCATCAACCGCGCCTGGCAGCAGTGGCTCGCGCGTGAGGGCCTGCCGGCTGCAGCCGCCGGCCCGGGCGTAAATCTTCTCGAATCGCCTCCGCCGCTGCCCGGCTTGGCCGGTCCGGTTGCGCCCCGGCTCACCGAGTGCCTGCGCGATGTGCTCGAAGGCCGCAAGACCGAATTCGCCATCGAATACGAATCCGACACACGCGATGCCGCGCAGAAACGCTGGTTTCAGTGCCGCATCCGTTCCTTCGACGCCCCGGGAACGCGCCGCGTCGTCGTTGCCTTCGAAGATGTCACCCTGAGCAAACTCATCGAACGCCAACAGTTCCGCGCCCAACGACTCGAGAGCCTGGGCGCCCTGGCCGGCGGCGTGGCGCACGACCTCAACAACGCACTGGCACCGATCCTCATGAGCGTCGAGCTGATGCGCGAGCAATACCCTGGCGCTTCGGAACTGATCCAGGTCGTGGAAACCAGCGCCCGACACGCGGCCGACATGGTCCGACAACTGTTGCTGTTCGCGCGCGGGGCCGAGGGCGAACGGATGCCGGTCGAGCCCGCGCGCTTGTTCCGAGAGATGGAACGCATCGTTCGCACCAGCTTCCCGAAGAATATTCGGCTGGAATTGCAGACCGACCCGCACCTGCCCACGGTGAGCGGCGATTCAACCCAACTGCACCAGGTGCTCTTGAATCTGTGCGTCAACGCCCGCGACGCCATGCCGCACGGCGGCACATTGACCCTGGAGGCGCGTGTCATGGAGGTGGACGCGGCGTATGCCAGTGCGGTCCCCGATGCCGCGCCGGGGCGTTACGTGGTGTTTCGCGTCCGGGACACTGGCATGGGCATTGCGCCCGAAATTCTGGATCGCATCTTCGATCCGTTCTTCACGACCAAACCGCCGGACCAGGGCACCGGCCTGGGGCTCTCGACGGTCATGGGCATCGTCAAAAGTCACGGCGGGTTCATCAAAGTCTATTCCCAGCCCGGCCGGGGCAGCACCTTTGCGGTGTTCCTTCCCGCCGCCGGCGGGGCGCCGCAGGCCACCCCCACGCCCGTGTCTCCGACGCTGCGCGGCAGCGGCGAGACGGTGCTGTTCGTGGACGATGAAGCGCCGGTGCGCGAGGCGGCCCGCGCCGTGATGCGCCGGCTCAATTTCAAAGCCCTCACCGCCGCGGATGGCGCGGATGCCCTGATGACGCTGCTGCAAAACCGTTCGCAGGTCCGCGCCGTGATCACCGACCTGCACATGCCGCACATGGACGGGCTGGCCTTCATTCGGGCGCTGCGCCGCGTCACCCCGGATCTGCCCGTGATCGCCACCACCGGTCGCGTCGAGGAATCCCTGCGGCGCGAGCTGGCGGCGCTCAATGTCTCGCTGGTGCTCGAAAAACCCTTCACCGAGAATCAATTGGGCGAAGTGCTCAATGCCGCGTTGTTCGGCCGGGAAGGCGCCTGAGCCAGCGCGCCGCCGGAGTCAGACCGACGCCGGGCGCGCGAGAAATGCCCGAATGTGCCCGGCCACCGCTTCGGGCTGCTCGACCTGCAACCAGTGACCCGCCCCGCGGATGGTGAGAATCTCGGCCCGCGGAAACAGAGACCGGATCAACGGCTCATCGGCCGGCGGCAAAAAATCCGACCGCCCGCCCCGCAAAAACAGCGCCGGGCGCGCACACGGTTCGGACGCTCGCACCGCGACCGCCAGCCGGTCGTGATTGGCCCAGATCGCCTCCAGGTCGAGCCTCCATCGGAAACCGCCTCCGGGCAATCGCACCAGGTTCTTGAGCAGAAACTGACGCACCCGCGCCTCGGGCACGGCCTGCGCCAGCGCCGCATCGAGCGCTTCACGACTCCGGGCCCGCTCCACCTCCAGGGCGCGCAGCGCCGCCAGCACCGCCCGTTGCGAGGCCACCCGACGCGGATCCGGCGCTGCCGGCGAGATGTCCGCCACCACGAGCCGGTCCACCAACTCGGGCCGGTGCAGCGCCAGATGCATGGCCACCCGCCCGCCCAGCGAATGGCCCAGCAAATGCACCCGGGCCCGAACCTGATCGCGGACGAATTCCTCCACGTCGCCGCTCAACGTCTCGAGGCTCATCTGCGCGCTGTGCGGCGAGCGACCGTGATTGCGCAAATCCAGTGCCCAGACCGTGAACGCCTCCGCGAGCCGGCGGCTGACCGGATGCCAGTTGTCCAGCGAGCCCAGCAACCCGTGGAGCACCACGATCGCCGGCCCGCTTCCGAATCGCTCAAAATGCAGTTTCATCGCGGCTCGACCGCCGCAGCAATCAACCGCGGCCCGATCACCGGCGCGAGTCGAATCTGAGCTGTCGCCGGCGTACCGGGTTTCGGGCGTTGCCAACCGCGGCTCGGCGCGCTTACGATTCCGACGCCCGGTCACGGGGAATTGCGGCGGCGCGCCCGCCCCCCCGGGCCGGCCAACGGCCATGTCCGAATACAAAGTCAAATTCGAGATCTTCGAGGGCCCGCTGGACCTGTTGCTCTACCTCATCCGCAAAGAGGAGGTGGACATCTACGAGGTCAACCTCACCCGGCTGGCCCAGCAGTTCATCGAATACCTCGAATTGATGCGCGAGCTGGACCTGGACGTGGCCGGCGAGTTCCTGGTCATGGCGGCGACGCTGATGTACATCAAGAGCCGCGAGCTGCTGCCGGCCGACCAGCGCGCCGGCGCGCAGGACGAGGAGGAAGGCGAAGACCCTCGCTGGGAACTGATCCGTCAACTGGTCGCGTACAAAAAGTTCAAGGACGCCGCCGCCCGGTTGCGCGAACTCGAAGCGCGTCAGGAGGCGATTTTTCCGCACGCGCCGGTGCCGCCCGAGCTGGAGATTCCCGCGCCGCCGACCCGCCTAGAGGTTTCGATCTTCGATCTGCTGAGCGCCGTCAACGAGGTCCTCAAACGCTTCAGCGCGCGAACCGATTTGCGCGACATTTTCGAGGATCGCTGGACCGTCAGCGACAAGATCGGTCACATCCTGAACCTGCTCGCTCAACGTTCCCGGGCGCGTTTCAGCGAGCTGTTCGCCACTGCGGCCAGCCGCACCGAGATCGTCGTGACGTTCCTGGCGCTGTTGGAATTGATCCGGCTCAGACAAATTGTCGCGCATCAGCCCGAGCCGTTCGGCGAAATCCTGCTCGAGCGCGCGCCGCAGCCCGAATCGCTCCCGGCTCGACCTGATGCGGAGCCGCTCGCTGTGGCCGCTACCGGCGCGCCGGATACGCCGGCCAACCCCCGGCCCGGGCTCTCGTAACATGGAGCTCAAACTCATTCTCGAATCGCTGCTCTTCGTCTCGCAGAAGCCCTTGCGGGCCTCGGAATTGCGCCAGGCACTGGTCGCCACCGCCGGGGCCGCCGACGCGCCGCCGGAGGCCGAGCGGTGGGGCAAAGTGCGCGAGAGCGAGGTGACCGCCGCGCTGGAGGAGCTGGCGCGCGAGCACGAGGCCGCCGCACGCAGCTACCGGCTGGTGTGCGTGGCCGGAGCCTGGCAGTTCGTGACCCGGCCAGAATTCGCCCCCTGGCTGCGCGCGCTGCTCGGCGCACGCGCCCGCCCGCCGCGACTCTCCCAACCGGCGCTCGAAACCCTGGCCATCATTGCCTATCGCCAACCGATCACCCGGGCCGAAATCGAACAGATCCGCGGCGTGTCGGTGGACGGTGTCATGCAAACGCTCCTGGAACGGGGCCTGGTCGAAACCGTCGGCCGTGCCGAGGTGCCGGGCCGTCCGCCGACCGTCTATCCGCCGGGCATCGCCATGCTCGCCCCC
>CAYXJB010000091.1:0-6128 GCA_964465445.1 uncultured Verrucomicrobiota bacterium | reverse complement strand
GGGCCGTCCGCCGACCTACGGCACCACGGCGCTGTTTCTGGAATACTTCGGCCTGCGAAGCCTGGAGGATCTGCCCGCCGCCGAGGAGTTGCGCAACATCCCGATCCACAAGCCGCCCGCCCCGCTCACCGCGCCGGAGCAAACCGCCCCGTCCCCGGCCCAATCGCCCTCGCCCGACACGCCGGCCCAAGCCTGAATCGTGCAGGGCCGGCCGCAACCGCCGATTCGATTTGGTGTTGGAACGGAAACCGGGGTTATAGTGAAAGCGATGAGGCCGCGGGTGAAAACGGGCTTCGGGTCGGCGGGTGCGCTTGCGCTTTTGGCGCTGCTCTGCGCGAGCGCCGGGCAGCTTGCAGCTCAGAGTGAGGGCGAGAATCCCTACCAGAGCATCGTGGACCGGACCGTCTTTGCGCTCAAACCGCCGCCCGATCCCGAGTCGCTCAAACCACCGCCGCCTCCGCCCCCGCCCATCGAGTTGCAGGGCATCTCGGTGCTCTTCGGACGCAAGCGCGTGCTCTTCACCGTCACAGTACCGGGCAGCAAACCCGGCGAGCCGCCCAAACGCACCGCGCTGATCCTGGCCGAGGGCGAGCGCCAGGAGGACGTCGAGGTTCTGGAAATTGACGAACGGACCGGCACGGTGAAGTTCAACAACCACGGCCAGGAAGACATCAAAACGCTCGAAAAAGACAGCTCCAAAATCGCCGCCGCACCGCCGCCCCGGCCGCAGCCCGGCGCCCCGGCACCCGCCGTCACGCTGCCAATCGGCGCCGGCCATGCCGGGGCCACGCTTCGGAATATTCCCACCCGACCGTTGCGGGTCGAGCCCGTTGCCCCGTCGCCACCCGCGCAGCCGCTCCAGCCGCCGCAACCGGCCCAACCGCCGAAATAACCGCCCGTTTCGTTTCACCGCCGGGCGGTTGCGTCCGGGCGCTCCGCCGCCGCAGCTCATCGGTCGCTCGCTTTCGGTTCGGTCCGGAACCGTTGCCGGCCGGTGTCGCTCGCGCATGGACATCATGCCATCAGAGCAAGGCACGCAGGCTGGACGCGGCCGCAGACGGAGTATTTCCTATCCGCGCGTTCGATGGTCTGGGTGCAGCAATACGATCCGCTGGGTCATGTGGTGCTTTCGACGCTGGTGGCGGCGTTGCCGGTGACGGTGTTGCTGGTGGCGATCGCGTTTTTGCGGATGCGGATTCATTTTGCGGCGGTGCTGGGTCTGGCGGTGGCGTTGGCGGTGGCGCTGGGCGTTTACCGGATGCCGGTCCGGACAGCGGCGGCCACGACGATCTACGGGGCGGCGTTCGGGCTGTTCCCGATCGGGTGGATCATTCTGAACGTGATTTTCCTCTATCAACTGACGGTCCGGCGCGGGTTGTTCGCGGTGCTGCGGGAAAGTCTGGCGCGGGTGGCGCCGGACGCGCGGGTTCAGGTGGTTCTCATCGCGTTTTCGTTCGGCGCGTTCATCGAAGGGATGGCCGGTTTCGGCGCACCGGTGGCGATCACCGCGGCGATTCTGATTCAACTGGGGTTCAAACCGCTGCACGCCTCGGGTCTGGCACTGCTGGCCAACACCGCCCCGGTGGCGTTCGGCTCGCTGGGCATTCCCATTACCACGCTCGAACAGGTGGCCGGGCTGGACGCGCGCAAGGTCTCGGCAATGGTCGGTCGTCAACTGCCCTTCTTTTCGGTGCTGATTCCGTTCTGGGTGGTGGCGGCGTTTGCGGGCTGGCGCGGCCTCAAAGGCGTTTGGCCCGCGGCATTGACGGCGGGCGTGGCGTTTGCGGTGCCGCAGTTTCTGATCTCGAACCTGCACGGACCGTGGCTGGTGGACATCGTCTCGGGGGCGTGTTCGATCGGCGCGACGGTGGCCCTGGCGCGCCGCTGGCGACCCCGCACGCTCTGGACGCCGGAGGGCGAGCGGGCAACGGCGGTCTCGGAGGCTGACGCCGCGGCCGGCGGCTGCCCGGCCGGTCCGATGCGTCCGGCACCGGACGGCGGCAACCCGGCGCATCCGAGCCGGCGGCAATTGCTCCAAGCGTGGATGCCCTGGGCGATTCTGACGGTGTTCATCCTGTTCTGGGGCACGCCGCAGTTCAAACAGAGGCTCGACCGGATCGCGGCGCCGCGCGTTGCGATGCCGCATTTGCACGGGCTGGTCCAACGGGTGCCCCCGGTCGCGCCACCCGACGCGCCGCCGGAGGAAGCGATCTTCAAATTGAATTTCCTCTCGGCCACCGGCACGGGGATTTTACTGGCGGCGCTCAGCGCCGGGGTGTTGATGGGATTCGGTCCGCGCGAGCTGGCACGGGTGTATGTGGAAACGCTCGGGCGGGTGCGCTTTTCGCTGCTGACAATTGCGGCGATGCTGGCGCTGGGCAATGTGACGAAGTTCTCCGGCACCGACGCCACGCTGGGGCTGGCGCTGGCGCACACCGGCGTTTGGTATCCGTTTTTCGGTGCGCTGCTGGGGTGGTTGGGCGTGGCGCTGACCGGTTCGGACACCGCGTCGAACGTTCTGTTCGGCAGCCTCCAGCGCATCACCGCCGAGCAACTGGGCCTGAGCCCGGTGCTGATGGGCGCGGCCAATAGCGCCGGCGGTGTGATGGGCAAGATGGTGGACGCCCAGAGCATCGTGGTGGCGAGCACGGCGACCAACTGGTACGGGCACGAAGGGCAGATCCTGCGTTTTGTGTTTTTCCACAGCGTGGCGCTGGCGGTGTTGATGGGACTGTTGGTGCTCGGCCAGGCTTATCTGTACCCGCTCACCGAGATGGTCGTGCATTGATGCGCACGCGCCCGGCTCGAAGCCCCGTGATGGCCGGTGTGTCTTCCCGATTCCGCTTCGGACTGGAAACGCGCGCCGGAATCCGCAAACCTTTGAACGTTTATTGGCATGGCAACGTCTGGAAATGAAACACGCATGAACCGGTTGGCGGGAGTGTTGGTGCGCTTGCTGCCCGGCATCGTCGCGCTGTGGCCCGGGACGCCGGTCGCAGCCGAACCGGTGCGGGGTTGGCTGGCGTGGCGCGGGCCCGAACAGTGCGGCGTCTCCCGCGAGACGGGTCTGCCCGAGCGAATTGATCCGCAACATCCGCTCTGGCGGGCCGAGTTTCCCGGCCAGTCCACGCCGGTCATCGCCAACGGGCGGCTTTACATCATGGGTTATCTGGGCGAGGGCGCGGACCTGCAGGAAGGGGTGGCATGTTTCGACGCCGAGACCGGGCGCAAGCTCTGGCAGCAGTTGTTCAACGATTTTCTGAGCGACACGATTTATCTGCGTTACGCGACCGCCTCGCCGGCGATTGACCCGGAAACGGGCAATGTGTTCATGCAGGGCACGCAGGGGATTCTGGCCGCCTTTACGCCGGAGGGGAAACTGCTCTGGAAACGCTCGCTGATGGAAGAGTTCGGCCGGTTGACCTTCCCCAATGCGCGCACCGCCTCGCCGCTCATTGACGGGGAACTGGTCATCACCCGGGGCATCACGGCCAACTGGGGCGCGCAAGGACCGGCGGCCGACCGGTTCTACGCCTTTGACAAGAACACCGGCGAGCTGGTTTGGGCGTCGAGCCCGGGCGACCGGCCGCGGGACAACTCGTTCTCGCATCCGCAACTGGCCTGGTACAAGGGCTACCGCGTCTTCTACGCCGCGCTGGGCGACGGCAGCGTGGCGTGCGTCAACGCGCGGACCGGCGAACCGATCTGGCGCGTGCCGCTGTTCCGCGCCGGCATCAACGCCACCACGATTGTGCACGGCGACAAACTCATCGCCATTTTCGGCGTCCCGTACGAACCGGGACAACTGGTGGCGTTGCGGATTCCGGATGTGGACCCGGCAAAGATCAGCGCCGGCCCGCTGGTGTTCGAGCGCGAACAGCTCCAGCTCTGGGCGGCGGATATTTCGACCTCGACCAGCTCGCCGATTTTGGCGGACGGGATCATTTACGTCGTCGCCGAGAAGGGCGATCTGTGCGCCGTCCAGGCCGACACGGGCCGCATCCTGTGGAAACTCAAACTGGGCATCGAACAGCGCAACTCCTGCCCGTTGTACGCCGACGGCCGATTGTACGTGCCGATCCTGGATGATCCGGCCGGCAAGGGCGGCGGCGAAAGCACCGAGGCCGGCTCGAAAGGCGCCTTTTACATCATCCAACCCGGCGCGCAGCCCCAAATCCTGCAGCACGCCGAGCTGGAAGGGCGCTGCTTCGGCACGCCGGTGGCCTACAACGGCAAGCTCTACATGCAGACGACGCGTTACCTCTATTGCTGGGGCAAGCCGGGCGACAATCCCGGACTCAAACACGTCGAACCCGCCCAACCCGCGCCCCGGCCCGGCCCGGCGCACGCACTGCAGATCATCCCGGCCGAAGTCACGCTTCGCCTGGGCCAGACCGCCACCTTCCGCGCCCGCAAAATTGACGCCCGCGGCTTCGTCGTCGAACCGGTGGCCGACCTCAAAGCGCTCCAGTGGTGCAGCTACATCCCGCCCACGGCGCGCGTCCGCTCGACGATGAACGCGAGCTTCGACGCCGAGGGCCGACTGATCGCCGCACCGGCAAGCCGGCCCTCCGCCGGCGCATTCGAAGCGACGTTTCAGGGTTTGAAAGGCTACATCCGCGGTCGCGTGCTGCCGTACCTGCCGCTGAACGAGGATTTCGAGTCGTTCGCGCTGACCGAGACCAACGCGACCGATGGCGCGGCGTTTGCCTACCCGCCGCTGCCCTGGATCGGCGCGCGGTTCAAATTCGAGGTCCGCGAACGCGACGGCAACAAATGCCTGGTCAAGACCGTGGACAACAAATTTTTCCAGCGCGCGATGGTGTTTCTGGGAGCACCCGACGCCCGACACTACACGATCGAGGCCGACGTGATGAGCGAGGGCAACCGGCGCAAGATGTCGGAGGTGGGCGTCATCTGCCAGCGCTACGCCATCGTGCTCAAGGGCAACGAACAAAAACTCGAGGTCAACTCGAACCTCGAACGTCTGCGCGAGTCGGTGGATTTCAAATGGCAACCCAACGTGTGGTACCGGCTCAAGGCTCGCGTGGACGTGGCTTCCGACGGCAGCGGCCTGGTGCGCGCCAAAGCCTGGCCGCGCGGCCAGCCCGAACCGGAGAGCTGGACGATCGAGGTCAAACACCGCACCGCCCATCAGGAAGGCTCGCCGGGCCTGTTCGGCTTCTCGCCCCAGGACATGCGCGTTTACATTGACAACATCCGCGTCTATTCCAACGAACCGACTTCGCCATGAGTCAGCGCCATCGCCTACCATCGCCTCCAGCCGGGCCAAAGGCTCCATCCGACCGCCGCCCCGGTCCGGCGCGCGGCGGTTCGCACGACACAGCGCGGTTGCGTCCTCGCGCCGCCGCAACCAGGACCCTCGCGGCCTTCGCGGCCGTGTGTCTGGCCCTGGGCAGCGGCGGGGCCGACTGGCCGCAATGGGGCGGTCGGCCCATTCGCAACATGTATTCGCCGGCCCGCGGCCTGCCCGAGGCCTTCGGACGCGTCGAATTCAAGCCCGGCACCGACCAGATCCTCACCAACGGCATCCGCAACCTCAAATGGGTCGTGCGACTCGGCTCGCAAAGCTACGGCAACGTCACCGTGGCCGGCGGACGCGTGTTCATCGGCACCAACAATGAACCGCCCCGCGATCCGCGGCATCAGGGCGACCGTAGCATCCTGCTGTGTTTGGACGAGCGCACCGGCGAGATGCTCTGGCAACTGGTCGTGCCCAAGCTCGCCTCCGGCAAGGTCAACGACTGGGAAAGCCTGGGCCTGCTCTCCTCGCCCACCGTCGAGGGCGATCGGGTGTACATCGTCACCAGCCGCTGCGAAGTCATGTGCCTGGACGTGCACGGCATGGCCAACGGCAACGACGGCCCGTTCAAAGACGAGGCCAAATACGTCATCAAAGACGTCGTGCTGGACCGGGGCAAACCCACCGAACGGCCCGCCCCGCCGATCGAGCCCGGCCCCAGGGACGCCGACACCATCTGGGTCTTCGACATGATGGACGAGCTGGGCGTGTTCCCGCACAACGCGTCGAATTGTTCGGTGCTCATCGTGGACGACATCCTCTACACCTGCACCTCCAACGGCCAGGACTGGACGCATTCGAACAT
>CAYXJB010000090.1:9942-11132 GCA_964465445.1 uncultured Verrucomicrobiota bacterium | reverse complement strand
CGACTCCGTCGAGCTGCGTCGGCAGTTGGACGCGCTCCGGCAGCAGAACGCCACGCTCGAGGCGCTGGTGCGTCAGCAGGCGGCGTTGATCGAGGATTTGAATCGGCGCGTCGTGGCACTGGAACAGTCGTCGGCGCACGAGCCTGTTCCGAGCAAGCCCGCCGCGCCGACCCGACCCGGTGGTTGGAGTCTCGGGAACGTGCACTTCTCGGGCGAGGGCGCGGTGGCGTTCTTCCACACCGGCCGGGAGGGCATGTGGCCCAATGCCGAATTCCGCGTGGACGAGGCGCGGCTCTTTGTCGAGGCGCCGGTCTGGAAGGACGTGTATTTTTTCAGCGAGGTGAACCTGGCCCAGCGCGAGCACGAGGGTCTGGACGTGCGTTTGGGCGAGTTGTACCTGGACATCGAAGATGTCTCCAAGCTCTGGGGTCGGGAGCGACAGTTGAACCTGCGCCTGGCCCGGCTGGATATCCCGTTCGGAGAGGAATACCTGACCCGCGATGCGATCACCAACCCGCTGGTCTCCCGATCGCTGCCCGATCTCTGGGGCGTGGACGAGGGGATCGAGCTGTACGGCTCGCTGGGTCGCTGGAGCTACGTGCTGGCGGTGCTCAACGGCGGTGTGCCCGGAACCCGCGATTTCCACGCCGACAAAACCATCGCCGGCCGGCTCGGTTGGGAGGCCAAACCCTGGCTGCATCTGAGCCTCAGCGCGATGCGAACCGGCGAGCTGGATGCACAGCGCGACGGGCTCTCGGAGTTGTGGTTCGGCGGCGGTTGGTTCCGCTCGATCGGCGGGCCGGCCGCGGGCCGTTTTCACGCCAATCTGATCGAGGCCGACCTGCGGGTGCGTCTGCCACAGGGCCACCTCAAAGCTTTCGGCGGACTGGCGTGTTACGACGACAACGATCCGGCGGCAGAGAACCGGCGCGACCTGTACTTTTACACGATCGAGGCGCTGCACCGGCTGTATCGCCGGCTTTATGCCGCCGCACGGTTCAGTCACATCCTGGTCGCCGGCGGTTATCCGTTGCCGGGTCACGGTCAGATGGGCAAGTACTTCTTCGCCGCCGGGCCGGACCAGTGGGCCGAGGAACTGTGGCGGCTGAGCCTGGGCGTGGGCTGGCGCTTCAGCGATCAGTTCCTGCTCAAGCTCGAATACGCCTTCGAAGGCGGGCGCGCAGCCGACG
>CAYXJB010000090.1:0-9911 GCA_964465445.1 uncultured Verrucomicrobiota bacterium | reverse complement strand
CGGCGTTCCAATTCTGACCATGAAGACCCGAGCGCTGTTGAGCTGCCTGCTTGTATTGAGCATCGGCGCGGTTTGGGGCCGCGCTGGAAATATCGTGGGCACCGTGCGGGCCGAAGGCAAAGCCGCGGCCGCCACCGAAGCGCTGTGCGGCCCCTACGAGAGTCGCAAGTTCAAGTTCGTCCCGCGCCTCAACTACGCCGAGCTGCGGGACTTTGTCGTGTTCATCGAAGGACCGGTCGCCGGCCCGCTGCCCCCGGAGGCGCGCCACGCGCCGGATCGTGCAACGGGACGCGCGCTTCATCCCGCACGTGCTGCCGGTGATGGTCGGCACGACCGTCGAGTGGCCCAACGAGGACGACATCCTGCACAACGTGTTCTCCATTTCGGAGGCCAAGCCCTTTGACCTGGACCTGTACAAGGCCCCGGTGGTCAAGCGCGTCACCTTCGACAAGCCCGGCCGGGTGGACGTGTTCTGCTCGATCCACACCACGATGAGCTGCGTGGTGCTGGTGCTCGAGAATTCGTATTTCGCGGTCGCCGACGACAAGGGCCGCTACGTCATTCGCAACGTGCCGGCCGGCACCTACACGCTCAAAGCCTCGCACAAACGGCTGCCGGCGCAACGGCGCCAGATCACCGTGCCCGAACAGGGCGAGGTGCGGGCCGATTTTGTGCTGGGGCTGACCGATCTGCCCAAATACTGAGTCGCCATGGAAAAACTCCGCGCCCGGATTCGAGCCAGCTTTCGCGCCAAGGTTCTGGTGCCGGTGATCGCCGTCATGGGCCTGCTGCTGGCCCTTTCGATGTGGGTCGCCAACCGGCGCATCACCCAGCAGTTCGAGGCCGAGGCCCGCCGCGCACTGGCGACCGCCGACGCAGTGTTCCGCAATTCGCAGAAAATTCGCACGCGCAATCTGCTGCTGCGTTTCCACAATCTGCCCAACGAACCCCGCTACAAGGCCGTGTTCCAAAGCGGTGATCCGCCCACCGTGCGCCAGTTGCTGCGCGACCTGCTGAGCGAACAGCGGGTTGACTTTGCCCTGTTTGCCGCCCCCGACGGCCGCGTGCTGGCGCTCTGCCATGCCGATCCGTTGCTGGCCGGCGGCGAGATCGAACCGGCCTGTGCTCCGGCACTGCGCGGCGCGCTCGACGAGATCGCCACCACCGACACGGTGTGCGTGGGTGACCGGCTTTACGATGTGGTGGCCGTGCCGGCCGCAGGCCCCGGCGGCCAGCAACTCGGCGTGCTGGTGCTCGGCGTCGAAATCGGCCCGGGCACGGCACACGAGTTCCGAGACGTAACCCACGCCCAGATCGTGTTGCTGGGCGGCGAACATTTCTTTTGCTCGGCTGGGCGCATTCCCGCACTGAATCGTCAGGGCGGGCTGGGGTATCTGCTGCTCAGCTCCTACGAACAGTCGTTCCAGTCGCTGCGCGCGACCCAGCAACTGCTCCTAGCGGTGAGCCTGGCGGCCATCCTGCTGGGCTCGACGGTCGTTGGCTGGCTGGTCAGCAAGGTCACCCGCCGGTTGCGCGAATTGCGCGACAGCGTCGAGGCGGTCGGCCGGGGCGATTTCTCGCGCCGGGTCGAGGTCCGCTACCAGGACGAATGCGGCGATCTGGCCCTGGCCTTCAATCAAATGACCGAAAACCTGCGCCAGTCCCGCACCCAACTGGAAGACACCTTCCAGCGCCTCAAGACCACTCAGGCGCAATTGATCCAGAGCGAGAAACTCTCCGGTATCGGCGAGTTTGTGGCCGGCGTGGCCCACGAATTGAACAATCCCCTGACCACGGTGACGGGTTTTGCCGAATTGCTCAAACAACAGGCCGGCAGCGATCCGACGCAGCAGCGTTACCTGGACCTGATTTGCAAAAGCGCCCAACGCTGCCACAAGATCGTCCAGGCGTTGCTGAGTTTCGCCCGACGTCACCAGCCCGAGCGCAAGGCCGTCTCGCTCAATGCGCTGGTCGAATCGGCGCTGGAGATCGTGGCCTACCCGCTGCGCACCAGCAACATCGAGGTCCGCACCCGCCTGGCGCCGGATCTGCCGCCGGCCTGGGCCGATCCGCACCAGATCCAGCAGGTGCTCCTGAACCTCATCAACAACGCCCGCCAGGCCATCGAATCCCACGCCCCGCGCGGCTGGATCCAGATCACCACCCAAGCCTGCGGCGAGCGCTTGCGCCTGAGCGTTCAGGACAGCGGGCCGGGCATCGCCCCGGAACATCTGCCCAAAATTTTCAATCCCTTCTTCACGACCAAGGAGGTCGGCAAGGGCACCGGCCTGGGTCTGAGCCTCTGCTACGGCATCATCCAGGAACACGGCGGCACGATCCAGGCCATCTCGCCCCCGGGCCAGGGCGCGACCTTCCTGATCGAACTGCCCGCCGCCCAAAATCCCGCTGCAGCCAGCGAGACGGCGCCGCAGCCGGCCGAGAGCGAGGCGGCGGACCCGTCCGAAGGCGCCGGCAAACGCGTGCTGGTCATTGACGACGAAGCGCCCATTCTGGAACTGGTGCGCGAGACGCTGAGCCGACGCGGCTTCGAGGTGGACGTGGCTGCCGACGGGGAAACGGGCCTCAAACTGCTGGCCCAGCGGCGTTACGACCTGACGCTCTGTGACTGGAAAATGCCCGGGTTGACCGGACGCGACGTGTTCGAGCGGCTGCGGGCGCGCGATCCGGCCCTGTCCCAACGAGTGATCTTCATCACCGGCGATCTGATCAACGAGCAGGTGCGCTGTTTCCTCAACGCACACGGTCGGCCCTGCCTGCCCAAACCCTTTACGCTGGCCGAAATCCGCCAGGCCGTGCGCCGTGTTTGTGCCAGCGGCTGATCGCACTGCCCGGGCGGCCGTTGCCGCGCCAATTGCATTGAATCAGCCCCGCCGCCCGGCTAAGCAAAGGCCGGATGAAGCTGCTGGTCATCTCGCTGGCGGGCATCGGCGACACGCTTTTTGCCACCCCGCTCATCCACGAACTGCGCGAGCATTTCCCCCACGCCCGGCTCGATGCGCTGGTGCTCTGGCGCGGCTCGCGCGATCTGCTCGAGACCAACCCGCACCTCGACCAGGTTCACCAGCGCAATCTGCTGGCCGACTCGCCCTTGAGCGCGCTGCGATACCTGTTGCAACTGCGGCGGCAGCGATACGACATCTCGTTCAACACCCATCCCCAAAGCCGCGTCCACTACCGGCTGGTCGCCGGGCTGATCGGCGCGCGCACCCGGATCAGTCACCGCTACGACAACGCCTCGCTGCTCGACAGCCTGCTGACCGACCGCGCCCAACCGCAGGATTACTCCCGGCACGCGATCGAGAACAACCTCGCGTTGCTGGAACTCATCGGCCTCAAGCCGCGGCTTTCGGGCCACACTTACGAACTGTACCTGACGGCGGCCGATCGCGCCTGGGCCGCCGCCTTTGTCGCCGAACATCAACTGGCCGATAAAACGCTCCTGGGCATCCATGTGGGTTCGGGCGGCACCAAAAATCTCGCCTGGCGACGCTGGCCGCTGGACCGTTACATCGAGCTGATCCGACGTCTGACCGCCAAACGGCCCGGCCTGCGCGTGTTGCTCTTCGGCGGGCCGGAGGAACAAGCCGACCATACCCGCGTGCTGGCGCAAACCGATCCGGCCCGCGTGCTCCAGCCCCGGACCGAGAATGTGCGTCAGGCCGCCGCGCTGCTCGGCCATTGCCGCGCCTTCCTGAGCGTGGACACCGCGCTGATGCATCTGGCCGCGGCGATGCACGTGCCCGGCCAGGTTGTCATCGAAACGCCGACCTGGAATCGGCCCATCCATCCGCACGGCAACCCTTTTGTGCTGGTCCCGAACCCCGCGCTGGGTGGACGCAACCTGCAGTTCTACCGCTACGACGGACGCGGGATCCGCGGCACCCGGGAACAAATCACGCGGATCATGGCCTCGGTGAGCGTGGAAGCCGTCGCGTCAGCGCTCGATCGGCTTTTGCCCTGAAGCTTTTCCAGCCCCGACGACGCGCCACTCAGACCGCACCATCACGACCCGAGCTGACCGAACGACTTGCAACCTTCCGCCAGGCCGCGCCAGGGGCGCTGTCCCGCCCCGTCCTGAGACAAAATTGTCCCGATTCGGGACAAACGAACCCGAGGCAAAAAACCGACCGTTGTGAAGCCGATGTGAACAAGCTGTGAGCAACCGGTGAACTGCGCGTGCCGCTTCGGAAAGTCTCCGGTCAATTGCCGGTGAATAACATCAACAACTTTCGGCTCGCTTTGCCGCTCCCGGGCACGCGCGGTGCAAAAGGTCTTGCCATGGGTCGCAGCGGAGACGGTTTTTGGGCGGGAGACGGCGTGCCGGAGGTTTTTCTCGACGGCGTACGCGTGAGCGTGCCGGCCGAGCGCCGTTCGCTGGCCGGGATTTGCGCGTGGTTGGAAATGATGGCGCTGCGGCAGCGTCGGGTCATCTCGACGGTGCGCGCGGATGGCCGGACGATCGGTCCGGACATCTCCGGCAGCGGGCTGCAAAACGTTCAACTGATCGAGGCCGAGACGATGGGGTTGGAACAGATGCCCTTGCAGGTGATCGCCACGGCTCTGGAGCAAACCGATCGGCTGCTGGATCACACCGCGGCGGCGCTGGCACAGATGTGCATCAACGACGCCACCGGGGCGCGTGAAATCTGGTGGCGTCTGGCCGGCGAATTGAAACTGCCGCTGGTCACCTTGAGTTTGCTGCCCCAGAACGCGCCTGCCGTGGGAGCGGCCGCCACGCTGCAGCAGCGGCGCTGGCAACTGGAACAGCTCGCCCAAATCATCCAGAGCCTCGATCAGGAGGCTCAAGACGGAACGGCCCGGGGGCTGATCGGGGCGTTGGAAACCCGGCTTTGGCCCTGGCTGCGGGCGTTGCGCCAGACGTTGCTGTTGCAACGCGAGGTGCTCGCGGCCGGCACGCGGCTGGCCAGCGTGAGTTAGCTCGACGGTCGTCTCGAATTCAAACCCGCGATTCCAGAAGCTGCCGGTAAAGCGGCGGAGAAATTCTCCGTTTGCGCGGCCCATTTCAATCCCGCGCACTGCAGGACCTGTTCTTCGACCACTGTGGCTTGCGTTCGCCCAACGGTAGGCGTAGCGTCCGTTCGCAGACCCAACGGCAAACAGCCCAGAGGCCTTCGGCACAAAATGACGTCTCGGACTGCCAGAAGGAGCAGAGCGGCGTTTTGCAGGCCTGAGACTGAAACACGGATACGCTGATGATTCTTCTCAATCTGCTCCAGAATCTCGCCACGCTCGTGGCGCTGGCCGCGGTGCATCAGGTGCTGTTGACGCGCTGGGCGCCCGAGCGACGGCGCTACCAGATCGTTTCCGGGCTGCTGTTCGGTGGTGCGGCGGTGGTGGGAATGTTGACGCCGGTCACGCTCGCCCCAGGCGTGATCTTCGACGGACGCTCGATGATCCTGAGCATCGCCGGACTGTTCGGCGGGCCGGTGACCGCACTTTTGGCGGCCGTGCCGGCGGCGGCGTATCGGCTCTGGCTGGGCGGAGGCGGCGCGGCCATGGGCGTGAGTGTGATCGTGGTCTCGTCCGGGCTTGGCGTGTTGTTTTACTTCCTGCGACAGCGGCGCAAAAAGGCCGCCGGCGCACTGTGGTTCTGGGGGTTCAACCTGTTGGTCCACATCGCGATGCTGGCACTGACGATTCTCCTGCCGGCGACGATCTGGCGCACGGTCTGGCGGGAGATCGCCCCGGCGGTGTTGACCGTCTATCCGCTGGCCGGGCTGCTGGTGTGCCTGTTGTTTGGCGATTATGAACGGCAGCGCGAGGCACTCGAAGCGCTGCGCGCCAGCGAACGACGCCGGGAGAGCATCCTGCGCAGCATTGGCGATGCGGTGATTGCCACTGACGCAACCGGGCGGGTGGAGCTGCTCAATCCGGTGGCCGAGCGACTCACCGGCTGGACCGCCGAGCAGGCGCGTGGTCGTCCGCTCCAAGAGGTGTTCGAAATCTTCAACGAGGAAACGCGGCAGCCCACCGAGAGCCCCTTCGAGCGCGTGGTGCGCGATGGCGTCGTCGTGGGCCTGGCCAATCACACCCTGCTACGGGCGCGGGATGGGCGCGAGATTGCAATTGCCGACGCCGGCGCACCGGTTCGCGACGAAGCCGGACGGATCAGCGGGGTGGTGTTGGTGTTTCGGGATCAGACGCAGGAGCGGGCGGCGCAACGAGCGCTCGCCGAAGCCCGCGCGTTTGCCGAGAGCATCATCGGCACGCTGCGCGAATCGCTGCTGGTGCTGGATGCGCAACTGCGGGTGATTTCGGCCAATCGGAGCTTTTACCGGACCTTTGGTCTGAACCCCGATCGAACCCTGGGCCGACCGCTCTTCGAGCTGGGCAATCGGGAGTGGGACATTCCGGAACTGCGGCGACTCCTGGAAGAGGTTTTGCCCCTGAATACCCGGTTCGACGATTACGAGGTCACGCGCGAGTTCGCCGGGCTGGGCCGCCGCACGATGATGCTCAACGCCCGTCGTCTGTACCGCGAACAGAACCGGACCGAGATGATTCTGCTGGCCATCGAAGACATCACCGAACGACGCCGGGCCGAGGAAGCGCTCGCCGCCGCGCGCGAACGCGAGCATCACCTCAGCGAGCTGATCTCCGATTACGCGTACACCTTTCGGGTCGAGCCCGACGGCACGATGATCGGCGAATGGCTCAGCGATTCGTTCACACACACCTTCGGCTACACCCTGCCGGAGATCGAGGCGCGCGGTGGCTGGCAGAGCGTGGTTCACCCCGAGGATCTGGACGTGGCGCTGGCCCATGCCCGACGGGTGATTTCCGGCCAGCGGGACACTTGCGAGATGCGGTTCGTGACGCGCACCGGCGAGACGCGCTGGTTGCGCGATCATGCCGCACCGATCACCGATCGTCGCACCGGCCGCGTGGTGCGCATTCACGGGGCGGCGCAGGACATCACCCACCAACGCCGGCTCGAAGCCGAATTGCGCCAGGCGCAGAAGCTCGAAGCGATCGGTCAACTGGCCGGCGGGGTGGCGCACGATTTCAACAACATTCTGGCGGTGATGATGATGCAGGCCGAGCTGACGAGCCTGACCGAGAACCTGCCCGCCGAGGTGCAGGAGGGCCTGCGCCAAATCCATGCCGCGGCGCGCCGCGCGGCCAATCTCACGCGCCAACTGCTGCTGTTCAGCCGGCGACAAACGCTCCAGACCGAGGATCTGGACCTCAATCACGTGGTCGCCGAGATGAGCCAGATGCTGCGGCGGCTGCTGGGCGAGCCGGTGCGGCTGCAGGTGCAATTGCATCCGCAGCCGTTGCCGATTCGTGCCGACGTGGGAATGCTCGATCAGGTGCTGTTGAACCTGGCGGTCAACGCGCGCGACGCCATGCCCCAGGGCGGGGAACTGCGCATCGAAACGTTCGCATTCGAGCTCGGGACCGCCGATCCGCTGCCGGCCCCGGAGGCCGAACCGGGCCGATACGCCGGCCTGCGCGCGAGCGACACCGGGTATGGCATTCCGCCGGAAATTTTGCCGCGCATCTTCGAGCCGTTCTTCAGCACCAAAGAGCCCGGGCGCGGCACCGGCCTGGGGCTGGCCACTGTGTACGGCATCGTCAAACAACATCGCGGTTGGATAACGGTCGCCAGCACGCCGGGGCGCGGAACGCAGTTCGAGGTGTTCCTGCCGCTCCAGCGGGAAATGGCGGCCGAACCGGAACGGACGCGGCCGCCGACTCCGGCCCCGGGCGGGGGCGAAACGATTCTGCTGGTCGAAGACGAACCGGCGGTGCGGCAGTTGACGCGCCTGACGTTGGAGCGCCGGGGTTACCGTGTGCTGGAGGCCACCGAGAGTTCCGAAGCGCTGGCGCTCTGGCAACAGCACGCCGCAGAGATCGCGCTGCTGTTGACCGACATGGTGTTGCCCGGTCCAATGCGGGGGGGTGCAACTGGTGCGCCAGTTGCGCGCCCAGCGCCCGGACCTGAAGGTGTTGTTCATGAGCGGTTACAGTGCCGAGTGGGCCGGACGCGAAGCTGAACTGGAGTCGGGTGAAACATTCCTGCCCAAACCCTGCCCGCCCCAACAGCTGCTGCGCACCGTGCGCGCCTGCCTGGATGCTTGAACCGCCAGGTTCCAGACCGCACCGACCTCTGGTTCAGAAGCGCTCCGCCGCGCTCGGTGGCGCCGCACCCGGGCTCTAGCGCGAGGTTACCTTGTCCACGATCCGCAGCACGTCGCGGCAGACCTTGAGCGGCGTCTGGGTGGCGTCAACACGGTGCAGCAGCTTGCGTCCGTAAAAATCCAGCACCGGTTTGGACTCGCGTTCGTAGGTCTCGAGTCGGTCGCGGATGACTTCGATGTTGGCGTCGTCGAGCCGGTTTTCTTTGAGCGCGCGTTTTTGCAGCCGCTCGACCAGCGCGTTGAAATCCGGACAATGCAGGTAAATCATCGCCAGCACATCGAGCGTGTCGCTGAGCATCTGGGCCTGATGCACGTTGCGCGGAATGCCATCGAGCACCAGTGTGTCCTGTTCGGGCTGAAACCGGCCGGTCCGCTCGGAATTGCGAATGAACTCGCGCCACAGTTCCACGGTCGGCTCGTCCGGAACCAGTTGCCCGCGGCTGGAGTACTCCAGGAAAATCCGGCCCAGACGGCTGTTGGGTTTGGTGGCGCGGAACACGTCGCCGCAGGCGCAATGGAAAAAATGCGGGATGCAGCCCAGGATGCGGCCCTGGGTGCCCTTGCCCGCCCCGGGCGCTCCGAACAACAACAAGGTGCGGTATTTCATGCTCAGCTACGCGTTCGGACAGTTTTCGGACCGACCACCGCGCGCGGGGCCGACCCGGCTACCGGTGAGCTGCCCGATCGCCGCGGCGCAGGATCGCCAACCTTCGCCGCCGATCGGTTCACCCCGGCTCATGCGTCTTTGTGTTTGAGTTGCACTTCGCGGATTTCGACAAACGGCACCGAAACCTCCGACGAAGCCGCGCCCTTGCGCACCTCCAGATACAGCTCGTTGCCGGTGATGCGCGAAATCCGATGGGCCACAAATTCACCGCGGGCTGACTTGATCAGCAGCACCATGTCTTTGTCGGCGTCGCGCCGGATCAAGCCGAAGAAGCCCGGGAACTTGGTTTCAAAAAACCGGCGGTTGAAGGTGTACTGGCCGCGCGGGAACACCTGGGTCGGCGGCAATTTGGGTGCGGGGGGCGCTTCGACCGCCGCCGCGCCGGCTTCGACCGCCTGGCTCGGTTCGGCGCCTTCCGCCGTGGTTTCGGCAGCATGCACCGGCGCCTGGCCGGGCTTCCACTCCTGCGCGCTGACAATCCGCGTGGGCAGGCATAAAAACACCGCCGGGGCAATCACCGGCGCCACGGCCGCCAGCCCGCAGACCATCGCCGCCGGATACGCCCGGATGATCGAGATTTCGTAGGCCGCGTAGAGATTGGCCAGATAGATCAACAGCAGACCCAACAGCCCCACTGACGAGTGGAACAGCGCCCCCAGGAGCGAGCCGCGCGCCGGCCGATCCAGCCGTTCGACGGGTTTGATCTGGACCTCGGTTTTGCGGAGGCGCGCTTCGACGGGAATTTCGATGAACGGCTCGACCAGCGGGGCCAGCTTGGGTTTTTCGGACAGCGCCTTGAGCGTGGCCTGGGAGAAACGCGTCCAGGCAAATCGCTCGTATTTGCCCCCGCCCAGATTCAGCAACAGCCCGGCCTCGTTCCAGGAGACAATCTCGCCGGTGATGGTTTGCCCGTCGGTCAGCTCGAAACTCTCGCCACGCGCGCCGCAGCACACCAGCGCGCAAAACCACAATCCGGCCAGCATCCAGCGCAAAGTTCGCACGTGCGCCTTTTAACAGGAGCAGCGGCGATGGGAAAGGAAATTCAACCCTTCGAGCAC
>CAYXJB010000089.1:0-11205 GCA_964465445.1 uncultured Verrucomicrobiota bacterium | reverse complement strand
AGAGGCATCCATTGTCCAGATCGGCGTCATCCAGCGCCGTCAAGGTCGTCAACGCGCTGTACGGGTCCAGTTCGCCGTAGCCGTTGTCCTGATGCCATCCGAACGCCTTGGTGTTGCCCCGCATCTTGAACGTCAACTGGCTCGTCGCGCACTTGATGTTCGGACCGACCAGTTGTTCGGCGATGTCCACCAGCGGACCACGAAAATAAAACTCCCGCACAATCCGACTGCGGTGATGGATGTTCGGCAGAAGCGCGTTCTGCAACCAGGTCGCATTCGGGTCGAACTCGCCCTTCTCGGCGCGCCAGGCGGCCATGCATTCCTCACGCATTTGCTCCAATCCCTTGCCCGTGAGCGTGCGGCCCAGAAGCAAGTAGCCCTCGTCGCGGTAGCGCTGGACTTCCTCAGGGGAGAGTTTCCGGTAAACGAACAGGTCGCGCAGATTCATCGATGGTGCAATGGTGGTCAGAGTTGTTGGCACAAGACGCGTGGTTCAGTGCAATTATGCCCACCGACAGTTTTCTGTCAACACGCCGGTCGGCCGCATCGGATTCTCTGACAGGTGCCCGTGGCTGCGAGGATGCAAGGCGACATGACCTGGCCCAGAGAAATCGGGCGTAAGCGACTTTCGCGTGGAAATCCGCCGCCACGCCCCCTACCCTGCGCGCATGGCAAACAGGCTCAGGGTCGCCGTGCTCGGCACCGGCGCACTCGGCAGGGAACACGTTCGCATCTATGCCCAACTTGCCGCTCATGGCCAGGTCCACCTGGGCGGCATTTACGACATCAATCCCCAAACCGCGCGCACGGTCGCCGGCCAATTCGCCACCACGAGTTTCCGCTCCTTCGAAGAAGCCGCCGAAGCCGCTGACGCCTTCAGCATCGCCACACCCACTCACACGCACTATGCGCTGGCCCGACCGCTGCTCCAGCGGGGCAAACACGTGCTCATCGAAAAGCCGATGACCGACAGCGCCGCGCAGGCCGCCGAGCTGGTCGAGCTGGCCCGGGCCAACCGCTGCATCCTCCAGGTCGGCCACGTCGAGCGGTTCAATCCGGTCTTCCAGGTGTTGCGTCAGGCGGCGCCCGAGCCGCGGTTCATCGAGGCGCACCGGCTATCGCCCTACCCCGGCCGCTCGACCGATATCGGCGTGGTGCTGGACCTGATGATTCACGATCTGGATGTAGTGCTGGCGTTTGTGAATTCGCCCGTGGTGGGCGTGGATGCGGTGGGCGTGGCGGTGTTGAGTGCCTCGGAGGACATCGCCAACGCGCGGCTGCGCTTCGCCAACGGTTGCATCGCCAACCTCACCGCAAGCCGCGTCAGCGCGGATCGCATGCGCAAAATCCGCGTCTTCAGCGCGGGTCCGTCGCCCAGCTACATTTCCCTGGATTACCGCGCGCAAACCGGTTTCATCTACCGGCTGGCGCGCGAGGGTGAGGCGCCGAGCTCGCCGCTGCGCCGACTCGTGGCCGGGGTGCTCGGCCTTGGAGGACCGGGCGTAATCATCAGCGAATTTGCCGGCAAACGCATCGTGCGCGAACCGGTGCCCATCATTCGCCAGGAACCGTTGCGGCTCGAACTGGAACATTTCATCGCCTGTGTGCGGGAGCGGCAGATCCCGGCCGTTAGCGGCGAAAGCGCCCAACGCGCTCTCGATCTCGCCTTCGAGATTACCCGCCAGATCCAGACCGGCGGCCGCGCGGATTCCATCCCGAGCGATGTGGAACGTGGTCGGCCGGATCGCTCCGGCCCCTGAGCCGCAACTCGCCCGAACCCGACCCGAGCACTCGCATGAGACCGCTTTCATTCATGCTCATTGCTGGAGAAACCAGCGGTGACCGGATCGCGGCCGAGCTGGTCGTGGCGCTGCGGCAGAAACTCATCAAGCGCGACGCCGCGGCGGATCCGAATCCGCAACCGCTGCGCACGGCGCTGGTGCCGGAAATTTTCGGCGCGGGCGGTCCGCGGATGAGAGCCGCGGGTGTCGAGCTTGCGGTGGATTTGACGGAGCATTCGCTGATCGGCCTTTCGGGCGTGGTCCGAAAACTGTTGGAGTTTCGGCGGCTTTTTTGCGGTCTGTTGCAACTGGCCATTCGGCGCCAGCCCGACGTGATCATCGGTGTTGACTACGGCGGCTTCAACATTCGCTTCGCGGCCGCGGTGCGGCGTTACGTGCGGCGGCGCTGCGACTGGTTTCACCCGTGGAATCCCAGGCTGGTTCAGTACGTGTCGCCGCAGGTGTGGGCGTCGCGTCCGGGTCGGGCCTTTGCGCTGGCGGCGCATTGCGATTTGCTTCTGAGCATTGTGCCGTTCGAGCCGGCCTGGTACGCACAGCGGGCCGTACCCTTGCGCGTGCAGTTCGTGGGGCATCCGTTGGTGGACCGGTGGGCCGCACTGCACCAGGCGCAAAACCGCCCGGACACGGTCGGAACACAGCTCCAGACGCGCCGGTCTGATTCGGACCCGGCCCGGCCACGCATCCTGTTGTTGCCCGGCAGCCGGCCTGATGAAATCCGCCGTCACTGGCCGTTGTTGCAGGAAACACTCAATCGGTTACGGCGCGAATGGCCAGGCCTTCAAGTCCGTGTGGTGTTGCCCGAGGAACGGCTGGTCAGCCTGGTGCGGACGCTAGTGAGCGCATCGGCCGTGGACGTTCGCTCCGGTGAAGTCTTGTTGGCGCTGCGGGAGACCGATCTGGCCATCACCAAGTCCGGCACCGTAACCCTCGAATGTGCCCTGGCCGGCGTCCCGGCGGTGGTGTTTTACAAAACCTCGCTGCCCAACTACCTCATCGCCAGGCGACTGGTGCGCGTCAGGCATCTGGCCATGCCCAACCTGCTGGCCGGCGAAACGCTGTATCCGGAGTTCATTCAGCACGCCGCCACAGCCGACAATCTGGCGCGGGCTGCGCGGGAGCTGCTCGGAGATCGCGCCCGACTCGAATCGCTCCGGGTCAGCCTCGAAAAAGTGGCCGCTTTGCTGGGCCCGCCCGGGGCTGCACAACGCGCCGCCGATGCTGTCTTGAACCTGCTTCCGTGAGCAGGTCATCGGCCCTGACCCGGATCCGACCGAACGAAGAAGCTTCCCGCGCCGCTGAAGGGGACGCTGGAGCGCTGGAGGGCGACTGGGCGGTCGTTACGCGGCGACGGTTTTGGTGCGCGCTTTGCGCCCGCGTCGCTGCTTGGGCTTTACCGGTTCGGGAGCGGGTTTGATTTCCTCGGGCATGCCGGCCTCCTCGGGCAGGTAGAGGTATCGGCCACAGGTGTCGCACAACTGAATGTCGGTGCCGTGCCGCAACGTCATCACCACCGCCAGAGGCAGGCGCATGTGACATCCGGTGCAGACCTGGTTGACGACCGGCACAATGCCCTTTTTGCCCCGCACCCGCAGCCGATCGTAATGCCCCAGGATCTGGGGCGGGATTTTGCCGCGCAGTTCCGCCACCTCGGCCGCAGCCGCCTTGCTCCGGTCCTCGCCGAATTCGATGACCTGCAGCCGCAGCAACAACCGCATGGACTCGAGCATCGCCATAGAGAGCCTTTCCCACTGGCAAACTATCAAACCCGGCCCGGCGCGTCCAGCCGTCCGATGGCCAGTAAAATACCGTGCAACAGCGCGTGCGGATTCGGTGGACAGCCGGGGATGTACACATCCACCGGCAGGACGCGGTCCACACCCCCCAGGCTGGCATACGTCTGGCCGAAAATCCCACCGGTGCAACCACACGCCCCGACCGCCACCACCAGGCGCGGCTCGGGCATCGCCTCATAGGTCTTGCGCAACGCCAGCTCCATGTTCCGCGTCACCGGTCCGGTGACCAGCAGCAGGTCGGCATGCCGGGGCGAGGCGACGAAGTGGATGCCAAATCGTTCGATATCGTAAACCGGGCTGTTGAGGTTCACGATTTCGACCTCGCACCCGTTGCATGAGCCGGCGTCCACTTCACGGATGTGAAGAGAGCGACCCAGGACACGATGGATTTGTGCGCGCAGTCGCCGGCCGGTCGTCTCGAAGGATTCCACCTGCGGATCGGATGGTGCGTCCAGACCCAACAGTTGGGCATGCGAGCCATCGGCGTTGAGTCGGTACCGCGCGCTCTGGCGCAGCCCCGCGGCGCTGCCGGCGGCCAGCTCGCAGCGAGGACTCATCCGGATGGCCCGGTCCACCTCCGCGCACAAGCCGCAAAAGATGCATTTACCCAAATCCAGCGTCGCTGTCCGTAGATCCTGCGACTGTTCAATGCGGATGGCGCCGGTGGGGCAAACCTCCGCTGCCGGACGAGCGTCGCTCCAGCCGGCAAAATCAATCTCCGGCCGCCCTCGGGCGCGGGGCGCCACCTCGGGCGGCGTCCGTGGATACGGCGTGGTGACAATACCGGTGCGCAGCGTGTTTCGCAGGATTTGGAGCATGGTCAGCGATCGGTGCCCGAGTACGAGAGGTTGAAGCTTTTGTTGATCACCGGAAAGTCCGGGATGATGTTGCCGGCGACGGCTTCGGGCAGGGCCGGCCAGTTTTGCAGAGACGGATCTTTGATTCTGCAACGGGCCAGCCGGTTGCCCGATCGGGTGCGAATCCAGTGAAAAATTTCTCCGCGCCAGCCCTCGACGTACCCCAAGGCAACCCGGTTTTCCGGCACGTGCTCCCAAGGGGTTCGAATCGACCCACCAGGCAAGTCCTCGATCAGTTGCCCGATGATGCTCAGCGATTGCTCGACCTCGTCCATCCGCACCTGCATCCGCCGCAGCACGTCGCCCTCCTGATAGACCGGCACGCGAAACGTCACCCGATCGTAGGCCGCATGCGGAAAATCACGTCGCAAATCATGATCGAAACCCGAGGCGCGTCCCGCGATGCCGACCACGCCCAGATCCCGCGCGGTTTCGGGCCGCAGAATACCCGTGCCCTCCAACCGGTCGCGCGTGGAAGCCGAGCCCCGGATCAGCTCGACCAACGCGCGGAACTCGGGCTCGAGCTCGCGCACCAGTCGCGCGATGCTGCGCACCTGATCGGCGTCCCAGTCCAGCCGCACGCCTCCGACGGCGGCCAGGCCGCGCAGCAACCGGTTGCCGCTCAGTTCCTCGTTGAGCCGCAGGACGCGTTCCTTGAGGCGCATCGCGTGCATGTTCGCCGTCACAAACGCCACATCGGTGCAAATGGCCCCGATGTCAGCCAGGTGGTTGTAGAGCCGTTCCAGCTCCAGGCAGATGGAACGCATCGCCCGCGCCCGGGGCGGCACCTCCAGCTCCGCCGCTCGCTCGACCGCATGGCAGAAGGCGGTCGCATGCGCGAAGCTCGAGTCGCCCGAAATGCTCTCCGCCAGATGCACGCCGTGGTTCAGCGGCAGTTGTTCAAACAGTTTCTCGGTGCCCTTGTGTGTGTAAAAAAGTCGGATCTGCAGATACAGCACCGGCTCCCCGGCCACACTGAACAGAAAATGACCCGGCTCGATGATGCCCGCATGCACCGGCCCGACCGGGACCTGGAACACCCCTTCCCCTTCGACGGGACGAAACCGGTGTCGCTCACCCGAAAACGGCGGCAGTTGCGTTCGCAAATCGAAATCTTTGCGCAGCGGAAACACCTCCGGCCAGTCGTCATGCAGTGCGCAACGGCGCGGATTGGGATGGCCGATGAGTTTGAGGCCGAACAGGTCCTGGATTTCGCGTTCCTGCCAGTTCGCGGCCGGGACCGCGTTGGTGAGCGAGGTAAACTCCGGTTGCGCGGGCGAGACCCGAATTCGCAAACACACAAACAGCCCGCAGGCATCCAACGCAAACACGTAGCGGACAAAAAAGCATCCGCTCCGTTCGCGCTCGTCTTCACCAAAGACGTTCACTAGGCGGGCGTGCTGCTTCTTGTAGAGGTAGGCGCACAGGCCCGGCACGCATTCCATCCGGGTGTGCAGGTAGATTTCGTTGCCGTTGAGCAGGCGCGTCTGCTCGATTTCGGAGCCGAAACGCCGACTCAGCTCCTGGAGAATCGGCGCGACGGACGGCGGCGGCGACAAGGGGGTCATGGCGTGGCAGCAATGATTTGCGCGCTTTGACGCGCCAGTTCGAACAACGGCGCGGGCAACCAGACTCCCAGCACAACGATCACGGTCGCCAGCGGGAGCATCGCGGCCAGTTTCCAGGGACACGGCTCTCCGACACTGACGCCGGCGGGGCGCGTTCCGAGGTTCATCCGCGACATGTGGCGCAAAAATCCGGCGAAGATCGTCACCACTCCGGCGGTGAACAACCCCGCCGCCCAACCGTGGTCTCCGACCAGGGCCGCGCTCAAAATGGTGAATTCACTCTGAAACAGGCTGAAGGGCGGCGTGCCGCTCACCGCCAGTGTCGCCACCAGAAACATTGTCCCGGTGCAGGGCAGCACCCGCAGCACGCCACGAACCTTCCAGAGATAGGGCGTGGCATAGTGCTGTTGCACGTCGCCGGCGCAGAAAAACAGCAGCGGTTTGGTCAGGGCATGGAAAAGCAGGTGCAGCACCGCCCCCAGCGCACCGAGTTTTCCGCCAAAGCCCAGCCCCGCCACGATGATGCCCGCATGATCAATGCTCGAATAGGCAAGCAGCCGTCGGAAATTCCGTTGCACCAGCACGAATGGCGCCGCAACGAGGATCGAAGCAACCCCAAATCCCACCATCAATCGGCCCGCAAACTCCTGCCCCACACACCGGGCTGCCAGCACCTCAACACGCATGATCGCGTAGAGCGCGCAGTTGATGAACCCGGCTCCCAGCAACGCAGCGGTCGGCACCGGCGCTTCCGCGTAGGCATCCGGCTTCCAGGTATGCAGGGGCACCAGACCGGCCTTGGTGCCATAGCCCAGCAAAACCAGAATGAACGCCAGCCGCATCGCCTCCGGATCGAGTCGCTCCGCCACCGTCACCAACACTGACCAGTTCAGCCCGCCGTGCGCTCCGGAGCCGAGCACACCCGCCGCCGAGGAATAGAGAAACACCGTTCCGGACAGCGCCAGGGACACACCCACACTGCCGATGATGATGTACTTCCAACCCGCTTCGAACGACGTCTTCTGATTGTAAAACGTCACCAGTAGCACCGACGCAAGCGTCGCGCTCTCGATGGCGACCCACATGACCCCCAGGTTGTCGGCCACCGGCGCCAGCAACATCGCGCTCACAAATAGCGGCGTGAGCACGTAGTACCGTCGCAACTGCCCCTGCGTGATGCGCCCCTCGCGTTGGTCGCGCCGCAGATGGCTCACCGCATAGACCGCGCAGACCAGGGCCACCAGAGCCGTGAGCAGCAGCACCAGCGCGCTCAGCGAGTCGGCCCGGAGCATCCCGCCCAACGCGCTCAGCGGCCCTTGGGCCCCGACTTCGCGGGCGATTTGGATCGCCAGCGCAGCCACCAGCGCAAACGCCACCAGATTCAGCCGTTCCCACCAGGCGCGCGACGGGGTTACGAGCCCCAGAACGGCGGCCAGCAGCGGAATCAGCACGACACCAATCAACAGCATGACCTCAGCCTTTCAGTTGCGTGAGCTTGCTTGTGTCCATCGAGGCGAACGTTTCGCGGATGCGATACACCAGAATGCCCAGCACCATCACCGCTACCATCACATCGAAGAAAATGCCCAGTTCCACCACCAGCGGCATTCCGTAGGTCGTCAGGGCCACCGCCGCGAGCATGACGCCGTTTTCGACCGTCAGCAGCGCCAACACCTGGGAAATGGCCTTGCGGCGGTTGAACATCAAAAAAAAACCGGTCAACAACAGCGTGATCGCCACCGCCAGCGTGTTGTTGCCGAGCCGTTCGAGCGTCGTGAACGGCCGGGCCACCACGTAGCCCAGCAACGTCAGTCCGCCGCAGATCAGCATCGAGGTCGGCGCATTGATCAGCGGTTCGATTTCTTCGACGATGTTGATTCGCCGAACGATCCGCGTCAGCAGCCAGGGCAGGAACAGGACCTTGCCGGCCAGGGTCAGAAGCGCCGTAACATAGACGTGCGGGGAGGCGTGATACCAGGCCACCAGCGCCGCGATCAGCGCCAGCAGAAACGATTGCACCGCGAAGAGTCGAATGTTGGTGAGCAACATGCGCTGAACCACCAGCAGCAGTTGCACGACGAGCATCCCCGCGGCGCAGACCGCAAGCAGTTGCGCGCACAGTTGCAGCGATTCGGGTTCGTTCATGACTCAGCCGAACAGAAACGTCGAAAACAACGCCAGCGCGGCCAGCACCAGCGCCGCAATCAGCAGATCCGGAACGCGGAACAGACGCAATTTGGCGTTGGTCGTCTCCACCAAAACAATCTCGGCCGCCAGCACGCCCAGTTTGCCCGCAAACGCCAGTGCGCTCAAACCCAGGGCTGAGGGCGTGGCTTCGGCGGCGATGCCCAACGGCAGGAACACGTTTGCCAGCAGGGTCAACAACACCAATTGACGCACCGCCCCTCCCCATTCCAGCAGTGCCAGATACCGCCCTGAATACTCCAGCAGCATCGCCTCGTGGATCATCGTCAGCTCCAGGTGCGTGGCCGGATTGTCCACCGGAATGCGACCGGTCTCGGCCAGCACCACGATGAACAGCGCGACAAATCCCATCACTTGGGCCGGGTGTGCCATCTTCCAAAGCGGCCCCTGGTGTGCCGCCACCATCCGGCTCAGATCCGTCGAGCCGGCCCGGATCGCCACCGTAAAAATCGCCAGCATCAACGCCGGCTCGGCGATCGCGGCAATTGTCATTTCACGACTGCTGCCCATCCCCCCAAATGCACTGGCCGGGTCCAAACCGCCCAGCGCCAGAAAGAATCGCCCCAACGCCAAAAGCCCGACCACCGCCAGCGCCCCGCCGAACGCACTGAGCGGCGCCGTCGCCGTGAGCATCGGCACCATCAGCCCGGCCAGCACCGCGCTGCCAAAGACCACGTACGGTGTGGCACGAAAGACCCACGACGCATGCTCGGAAATGACCATGTCTTTGCGCCACCACTTGGCCAGATCCAAATACGGCTGCCAGATGCGCGGGCCGCGGCGATTCTGCAGTTTGGCCTTCCAGTTCTTGATGCAGCCGCTCACCAGCGGCGCCAGCAACAGCACCAGCGCCGTCTGCGCCAGGATTGATACCGGGTCGAAGCTCATACCGCGAACAACAGCAGCAACAGCAGCGTCAGAAAGATGTAAATCAGGTAGGCCTGAATACTGCCGGCCTGCAACGCGCGCATCCGCCGCGACAATTGCAACACCGCCCGATTCAGCGGCCGATAGATTCGCGTCTCGAACACCTCCTCGACGTGCGCCTCGAAGCGCAACGTCCTGGCGAAATACGGCGAGTAATCGTATTCCCGCTGCACTTCGCGTCGTGGTCGGAACAACGCCTTGAAAATCATGCGGATCGGCTTGGAGAACCCGGTGGCAGAGTATTCCATCTGCGACATCAGATGTTTGAGACCGCAATCCCAGGTCGGACCGATCCGCACCTTCGTGCCGCGGGCCCATACCAGCCGTAGCACCAGCGGCACCAGCAACACGCCCAGCCCAAGCACGGTGATGCCCAGCGTAAAGACACGGCCGCCTTCCGCCGTGCCGGCACCTAGCACCCATCCGCCGGCCGCGCCGAGCCGACCGGAAATCTGCTCGCCAATCAACTCACCTGTCACGGCGTCGAACAGCGGCAGAAAAAGCGTCGGCAACAGCCCCAGCATCAGGCAAATGCCCGCCAGAAAAGCCTGACCCGCCAGCATTGCCGTGTCGGCTTCGTGCGCACCGGCCGCTGGACCGCTGCGGGGCTGTGCCAGGAAGGTGATGCCGAAGGCCTTTACAAAGCAGGCCGCCGCCAGCGCTCCGGTCAACGCCAGCATCACGCCACTCAACGGGAACATCAGACGGAACAGACTCGTCGTGGCGCCAAAGCCCGCCAGCAACGATTGATAGGTGAGCCATTCGCTCACAAAGCCGTTCAGCGGCGGCAACCCCGAAATCGCCACCGAACCGATCAAAAACAGAGCCGCCGTCACAGGCATCCGCTTGACCAGACCGCCGAGCCGTTCCATGTCGCGTGTGCCGGTTGCGTGTAAAACTGCGCCCGCACCCAGAAACAGCAGTGCCTTGAAGACCGCGTGATTGAGCGTGTGATACAGCCCGGCCACCAGTGCCAACGCCGCCAGAACCGGCTGACCACTGCGCCAAAACAACAGCGACGCCCCCAGACCCATGAGAATGATGCCGATGTTCTCGATGCTGTGATAGGCCAGCAACCGTTTCAGATCGTGTTGCATCAGCGCATAGAGCACCCCCAGCACCGCCGAGGCCGTACCCAGCCCCAACACCGTTGCGCCCCACCACCACGGCGGCTCGCCCAGAAAGTCAAACCACACCCGCGCCAGCCCGTAGATCCCGGTCTTGATGAGCACTCCGGACATGAACGCCGACACGTTGCTCGGGGCAACCGGGTGTGCCGCCGGCAGCCACGGATGCAACGGCACAATGCCGGCCTTGACGCCAAAACCGACCAAAAACAGCAAAAATGCCCCCGTCCGCTGCCCTTCGGTCATCTGCGCGCCCAGTTGATGGAATCCCTGGAAGCCATACCCGCCCGAAGCCTGGAAGAGCAGCAAAAAACCCAGTACCAGACAACCCGTGCCGAGATGCGACATCACGAAATACAGCACCCCGGCTCGACGCGCCTCCTCCTGTTCATGCTCGAAACTCACGAGCCCGTAGGCCGTCAGCGCCATGAGTTCCCAGGCGATGAGGAAAAAAAACGCGTTTGCCGCACTCAAGACCAGCGCCGTCGAGAGCAACAGCCCGTTGTAAAGTGCCCCCAGCACCGCCGGGTTTTTCCGACCCGAATACGCCCGGACATAACCCAGTGAATAGCCGGAGATCGCCAGCGCACTGACCGAGAACACCAGCAGAAAGAAAATGCTCAGCGGATCGAATCTGAGCTCGAAATCAACGTACGGAATCCAACCCGGCAACAGCGTGAACACCGCCGGATCGGGCCTCGTCCTCAACCCGGCCAAACTGCTGACCAGTCCGACCGCCGCGCCCGCTGTGCCCGATCCGAACGAAACCCACACCGCCCAACGCGGACACCGCAGGCACGCCAATGCTGCCAGAATCCCCAGCCCATAGAAGCTCAGCGAGAGCTTCACGCCAAACCAGACCGAACAGCACATCAGCAACCTCCGCGCGCACCAACCCCGCGGGCGTCATCCCCTGCCCCGCTTCG
>CAYXJB010000088.1:0-11431 GCA_964465445.1 uncultured Verrucomicrobiota bacterium | reverse complement strand
CAAGAAACTGGGTTATTTCTGAATCGCGCCATGCCTCACCGACAGCATCCGATCGAAATTCTGCGCTTCAACACCTGCGGCAGCGTGGACGACGGCAAATCCACGCTCATCGGGCGACTGCTCTACGATTCGAAGGCGCTCATGGAGGATCAGTTGGCGGCACTGGAGCGCTCGGCGGATTTGACCGGCGGCGGCCAGATCAACCTGGCCAACCTGACCGACGGCCTGCGCGCCGAACGCGAACAGGGCATCACCATTGACGTCGCCTACCGTTATTTCGCCACCCCGCGTCGCAAATTCATCGTCGCCGACACGCCCGGTCATGTGCAGTACACCCGCAACATGGTCACCGGCGCCTCGACCGCGAACCTCTCGGTGGTGCTGGTGGACGCGCGTCAGGGCGTCACCGAACAGAGCCGGCGGCACACCTACATCGCCGCGACGCTGGGCATCCCGCACCTGGTCATCGCGGTCAACAAGATGGATCTGGTCAACTGGGATCGGGAGCGATTCCTGGAAATTCGCGAGGCGTTCGAGGCCTTTCTGCCGCGGCTGGATGCGTTCAAAGACGTCAAATTCATCCCCATCAGCGCGCTGCACGGCGACAACGTTGTCGAACCCTCGCCGCACACGCCCTGGTACGAGGGCCCGACGCTGCTGCGGCATCTTGAGAACGTCCACATCGCCAGCGACTGGAATCTGACGGCGTTCCGATTTCCCGTGCAGTGGGTCAACCGGCCCAACGCGCCGACCGATCCGGCCCTGCATGATTTCCGGGGTTTGAGCGGCCAGATCGCCGGCGGCATCGTCAAAACCGGCCAAAAGGTGCTCATCCTGCCGGCCGGCTTCAAGACCACCATCAAACAGATCTGGACCTTCGACGGCCCGTTGCCGGAGGCCTTCTGCCCGCAGTCGGTCACCCTGCTGCTGGAGCACGATCTGGACGTCAGCCGCGGCGACATGATCGTCGGCACCGACCATCTGCCGGGCATGAGCACCGAACTGCGCGCCCGGGTCTGCTGGATGCACCCCCGCCCGTTGCGCGCCGGGGCCAAACTGCTGCTCAAACACACCACCAACACCGTCCAGGCCGTCGTCACGCGGCTGGAAAACCGGGTCAACATCGCGACGTTCGATCCGGAGCCGGACCCGGCCGAGCTGGCGATGAACGATCTGGGCGAAATCCAGATTCACACCTCCCGGCCGGTGATTTACGACGGCTACACGTTCAACCGGCTGACCGGCTCGTTCATCCTCATCGAGCCGGCCACCAACGCCACCGTCGCCGCCGGCATGCTCCACCCGCCCGCGGCGGTGGTCAAACCCGAGTACACCGACTTCGCGATCTGAGGCGCGGCACTCTTCATTGACGCGGCCGGAGGGCGCTTCCTATGCTGGACGCGTCATGAATCCGGCGCGGCGCGCTCGGGGTGGTGAGCGGCTTCCCTGCACATGAAATGGATGCTCTTGCCCTGGCTGGTGCTGTTCCTGCCGCTGGCAGCGGCGGGAACCATCACGCTTTTCACCCGGGCCAACCGCAGCCGCAGCGCCACGCTGTCGGTCGGAGCGGTCCTGTGCAGCTTTGTGTTGAGCGTCCTGTTCGTGGCCCGTAACGGATGGACCGTCGGTGAAACTTCCCTGCCCTGGCTGACGCTCGGCGGGCTGCAGGTCGAGCTGGGCCTGAAGCTCGATCCGCTGAGCCTGATGATGATGCTGGTGGTCACCGGCGTGGCCGGGGTTATTCACGTCTATTCGCTGGGCTACATGCGGGACGATCCGGGCTGGTCGCGCTACTTCGCCTGCCTGAGTCTGTTCACCTTTTCGATGCTGGGCATCGTGCTGGCGAACAATTTCCTCCAACTGTTCATCTTCTGGGAACTGGTCGGCGTCTCCTCCTATCTGTTGATCGGATTCTGGTTCGAACGGCCGGCGGCGGCCGAGGCTGCCAAAAAAGCGTTTCTGACCAACCGGTTGGGCGACTTCGGTTTCCTGCTCGGCATTCTGACGCTCTGGTCCTGGTCGGGCTCGCTGCAGTTTTCCCAGCTCGCTCAGAGCCTGGTGAACTGGAACGGGCCGGCCGGGATGTTGACGTTCGCGGGGCTGTTGATTTTCTGCGGAGCGATCGGCAAATCCGCCCAGTTCCCGCTGCACGTCTGGTTGCCGGACGCGATGGAAGGGCCCACGCCCGTCAGCGCGCTCATCCATGCCGCAACGATGGTGGCCGCCGGCGTTTACATGCTGTGTCGGGTGTTTTTCATCTTCACGCCCGAGGCCCTGACCGTGATCGGCTGGGTCGGCGGCCTGACCGCTCTGCTGGCGGCCCTGATCGCGGTCCAGCAAAACGACATCAAGCGCATCCTGGCCTATTCGACGATCTCGCAGCTCGCGTACATGGTCATGGCCGTGGGCCTGGGCGGACCGACGCCGGCGATGTTCCACCTGACGACGCACGCGTTGTTCAAGGCGCTGCTGTTCCTGGGCGCCGGTTCGGTGATCATCGCCCTGCACCATGAACAGGACATCTGGAAGATGGGCGGCCTGCGCAAGAACATGCCGGTGACGTTCTGGACGTTTCTGGCCGGCACGCTCGCCATCGCCGGTGTGCCGCCGCTGAGCGGGTTTTACTCCAAAGACACCATCCTGGCCCGGGCGCTGGAGCGCGCTCACGAACAGCCCTCCACCGGTTACGCGCTCTTTGCGCTGGCGATGCTGGTGGCCGCGCTGACGGCCTTTTACATGTTCCGGCTGTGGTTTGTGGTCTTCTGCGGTCGGTCGCGCTCCGATGCCGCTGCGCACGCGGCCGAATCGCCCGGGGTGATGCTCTGGCCGCTGCGGCTGCTGGCGTTCGGCAGCATCGCCGGTGCATTCCTTGGAATCGAAGGCGTTTACGCCCTGCAGTTCGAAGCCGAAGCCGGCCCGTCGTTGCGGCTGGCTGAAAAACTCGTGGCGCCGTTCCTTCACGCGCCGCTGGCGGCCGGCTGTAGCGTCGCCGCGCTGCTGGCGGGGCTGTTCGCAGCCCGCTCGCTCTACGCGAACGCAGACGACGATCCGCTGCCCCAGAAACTCGGCGCACTGGCAACCACCCTGCGAAAGAAATTCGGGTTCGACGAGTTCTACGAGGCCACGTTCATCCGCGCTCACGACGGCATCGCTGCAGCGGCGGATTGGTTCGATCGCTGGGTGGTCGAGGGTTTTTGCATCGGGCTGGTGCGCGGCGGGACGGATCTGACAGGTCGGGCGCTGCGCCTGCTCCAGAGCGGCAATCTCCAGACCTACGCGTTCTGGTTTGCGCTGGGTACGGCGCTGGTGGTGTGGTTGGTGCTGGGCAAATGAAACACGGCGGGTTGAATCCACAGGGTCGGGTCGGCGAGCGCACGGTTGCGCCGCCACGGTGCGCGTGTGGCGCGGAGGGCGCTGTGTCATGAGCGCGCCGGGTCTCATTGTGTTGCTGCCGCTGCTGGGCGCGCTGGCGCTGGTGTTGGTGCCGCGCAGTTTCGTGGTGGTGCTGCGCGCAGCAGCCCTGGGCGTGACCTTCGTGACGATGTTGCTGGCCGTGGCGATGTTCCTGCGATTCGACGCCGCCGGGGCCGATGCAAACGGCTACCGATTCGTCACCACCGTTCCGGGGCTGGGGGCCGAATCGCTGGGCATGAGCTGCCGGCTGGGCGTGGACGGTCTGAATGTGGGGCTGGTGTTGATGGGCGCGGTGGTGGCGTTTGCGGCGACCTGTTGCGCCTTCGAGATCCGGTCACGTCAGAAGGAATTCTACATTCTGTTGCTGACGATGAGCGGCGGGATTCTGGGCGCGTTCCTGTCGCTGGATCTGTTTTTCTTTTATTTCTTCCACGAGCTGGCGCTGGTGCCGACCTTCATCATGATCGGCGTTTGGGGACGCGGGGAACGGAAGAATTACGCCACGTTTCAAATCACGCTCTACCTGAGCCTGGGTGCGTTGCTGGCGCTGATCGGCCTGCTGGCGCTGTACCTGCAACTGCCTGCCGGGGAACGGACCTTTGACATTCCGACGCTGACGAGCCATTTCGCCGCGCATCCGATGGCCGCCGGGACACAGCGGTTCATCTTTCCGCTGCTGCTGTTCGGGTTCGGCATTCTGGTTTCGCTCTGGCCGTTTCATTCCTGGGCGGCGCCGGGCTATGCGGCCGCGCCGACGCCCGCGGCGATGTTGCACGCGGGCGTGCTCAAGAAATTCGGTCTCTACGGTTTGATCCGCGTGGCGCTGCCGATGCTGCCCGAGGCGGCGCAACGCTGGATGCCGGTGCTGGCCTGGCTGTGTCTGGGCAACGTGCTGTATGCGGGCTGGGTGGCCATGCGCCAGAAGGACTTGAACCTGCTGCTGGGCAATTCGAGCGTCGCGCACATGGGGATCGTCTTTTTGGGCGTCGCCAGCCTGAACGTCATCGGCGTCACCGGCGCGGTGCTGGTCATGGTGGCACATGGATTCCTGGCGGCCTTGTTGTTCGGTCTGAGCGGTCATTTGTACGATCGGACCGGTACGTTGCAGATGAGCGAGCTGGGCGGGCTGGCCGGCCGGATGCGGTTCATCGGCACGGCGCTGACGATGGCGGCGCTGGCCGGATGCGGGCTGCCGGGCTTTTTGAATTTTGTCGGCGAGGTGACGGTGTTCTTTGGAGCCTGGCAACAGCCGCCGCTGCGGCCGGCCACCGTACTGGCCGTTTGGGGCGCGCTGATCATCGGGGCGCTTTACATGCTGCGGGCGGTGCGGAGCGTCTTGCACGGGCCCTTGCCGGCCAGATGGGCCGGGCTGAGCGACGCCAGCGCCTGGCGCCGGTTGCCGCACGTGATTTTGCTGGCGGCCCTGATCGGATTCGGATTCTGGCCCAAATCGCTCACCGAGAAAATTCAGCCCGTCACGCGTCAGATCGTGAGTCTGGCCACGGCCGGACCGGATCGGCTCATGGTCAAGCCGGCCGCCGGCTCGTTGCCCGCCCTGAGTTCGACCGCGACCTCACCATGAACCTGTCGTTGATGACGTTGGAACTGGCGGTGGTGTTGCTGGGGCTGGTACTGCTGGGGGCGGATTTGTGGTTGCCGGTCGAGCGCAAGCGGGCGCTGGGCTACGCGGCGGCGGCGGCGCTGGGCCTGCTGTTGTTGAACACCTTCACCCGGCACTTCAGTTGCGCGCTCAGCGGCGAGGCCTTCGGCGGGATGTTCGTGCAGGACGATCTGGCGGTGTTTTTCAAACGGCTGTTTTTGCTGGCGGCGATCCTGGTGCTGGTGATGGCGGTGGAGTTTTCCGACCGGATCGCCGCAGGCGTTTCCGAATACTTCTCGCTGATCGTTTTTGCCCTCTCGGGCATGCTCTTTGCCGCTTCGGCGAACGATTTTGCGATGCTGTTCGTCTCGATCGAATTGATCACGATCACCTTTTACGTGCTGACGAGTTTCACCCGCGGGCGGGTGGTGTCGCTGGAGGCGGGCGTGAAGTATCTGATTCTGGGGGCGCTGGCCTCGGCGTTCATGGTCTTCGGCATCGCGCTGGTCTGGGGCATCAGCGGGACGTTGAATTTTCAGGAGCTGGCCATGGTGGCCGGGCGGCACGCCGGGCAGCCGCTGTTTCTGCTGGGCCTGTTGTTGCTGCTGGCCGGGCTGGGATTCAAGATCGCCGCGTTTCCGTTCCAAATCTGGACGCCCGATGTGTATCAGGGAGCGCCCACGCCCACGCCGGCGTTTCTGGCCATCGGGTCGAAGGCGGCGGGGTTCGTTCTGTTGCTGCGGCTGCTGTTTTCGGCGATTCCGGCGGTGACGGCGCAATGGACGCATCTGCTCATCGGGATATCGGCCGTGACGATTCTCTACGGCAATCTGTGCGCGCTGCCGCAGCGCAATCTCAAGCGTCTGCTCGGCTACTCGAGCATCGCGCACGCCGGTTATCTGCTGCTGGGAGTGGCGGCGCTGGCCGGCGCGCTGGCCAGCGAGCGCTCGCCGTTGAACACCGCCGGGGGCACGGCCCTGCTCTATTACCTGAGCGGGTATCTGTTCACGGTCATCGCTGCGTTTGCCGTGATCGTGCTCGCGCTCCGGCATCTGGAGCAGGAAGACATCTCCGGACTGGCCGGACTGCATCAGCGTTCTCCGGCGCTGGCCGCGACGATGACGCTGGCGATGGCCTCGCTGGCGGGGATTCCGCCGCTGGCCGGGTTCTTCGGGAAATTCCTCCTGCTGCAGGCTCTGGTCGAACAGGGCGCGAACCGACCGGCGTTCTACGCGCTGGCGTTGGTGGCGCTGGCGGGCATCGTCGTCTCGCTCTACTACTACTTCGGCGTCGTGCGGGTGATGTACTGGGGCGAGGCGACCGAACCGGGCCCTGCGATCCGGCTCTCGACGCCCATGCGCGTGGCGTTGGGCGTGTGCATCGTCGGGATGTTCTGGTTGGGGTTGTTCCCGGGCGCGGTCCTGCATCGGGCGGCCGAGGCGGTGCTGGCGCTGGGCCACTGAAAGGCGGGGCCTCCGGCGGCGGTTATTGCGGCCAGGGACGCGTCACGGTCTGTACGCGCAGGGGCGTCTCGTTGCGCAACACGTCGAGCACGACCGTTTGCCCGGGTTTGCGCGTGAGCATCAGCGCCTGCAAATCCCCGGGCGATTGCACGCGCTGTCCGTCCATGGCGTAGATGATGTCGCCGACAGCCAGACCCGAGCTGGCGATCGGCGAGTTGGGGTCAATCGTGCTGACTTCCGCTCCGGCCCGACCGCTGGAGGGCGCACGAACGGTGATGCCGAGAATCGAGCCGCTGCGGCGGGCCGACATGATCAGCGCCACCTGATCGGTCGAAAGGCCCGGAACGTTTTGAACGGCCTGCAACAGCGTGGCATTGGCCGCGCGCAGCACCGCCAGTTCCTGGGTCAGTTGACGCAGATGCGCCACCTCGTTGCGCAGACGCAGCAGTTCGCGCGTGTTCTCGCGCAACCGCTCCAGTTCGGCTTCGCTGATCTGCGTCGAGCGCGCGGCCCGCAATTCGGCGCGCAACCGGTCGAGTTCACCGAGCGCTTCGGATTGTTCCTGCAACTGCCGGCGTGTGTCCGCCAGCGCCTGCCGCTGGGAATGGCACACCGCACCCAGAGCCGCCGCCAGCAACAGCGCGACGATCAACCCCAACCACACCATCCCGTGCACTCGTCTCATGCCTTCAGCCCGATCCGATCCAAGCGTCCGTCCGGCGACGCGCAGCCGCACGATTGCCTCGCCGGCGGCGTGTGGAGACGGATCGCGTCCACGACCGCACGACCGCAGGCGCGGCGAACTCCGGCAGATTCTGTTTGGAGCGCCGTCCGGTTGCAATTGCGCTTGCGCGCTCCGGCAGCGCCGCCCATATTCCGGCAAACGAAAGCGATTTTCTATGGCAGACAAAGCAAACCGGTATCCCGAAAACGTTCCCGGCAAGTATTACGTGGACAACCAGTGCATTGACTGCGATCTGTGCCGCGAAACCGCGCCGGACAATTTCAAACGCAACGAAGAAGGCGGCTATTCCTACGTGTACAAACAGCCGGAAACGCCCGAGGAAGAAGCCCGCTGCAAGGAAGCCAAGGAAGGTTGCCCCGTCGAAGCCATCGGCGACGACGGCGACACACCCTGAAAGCGATTTTTTCCCCCGCCCGCAGGTCACACCGCCTGCGGGTTTTTTGTTGCCCCGGCACAAGGCGCGGTCGCGAGCCGCTCGTGCCGTCGCCGGATCAACGCTCGTCCGACGCGCCGCCCGGTCGCTCGCCCCGCCGCAACAGCATCGCGCTCAGATCGCGTGCGGCTTCAATCCGCATCAACCACGCCCCGATCAGGTACAGCAGCGCCGCGGCGCCGGCCGGCACGAAGACCGCACCCAGTTTCAACAGCAGTGTTCCGTGTCCGAGGGCGCGTTCCCACCATTGCCAGAGCCCCCACGCGATCGCGCCGGCGGCCACCGCCAGCGCCGCCAGACGCGCGCCGGCGGCTCGGAGCACACCGAACCCCAGCGTGCGGAGCTTGCGTCGCAGCGCGTAGGTCAACAGCCACACGTTGAGCGCCGAGCTGGCGGTGTTGGCCAGGCCCAGGCCGGCCTGCTTCCACTGCCACACCAGCGCCGCCGCCAGCAGCAGATTCAGCCCCAGACAAAACACGCTGATGCGCATTGGTGTTTTGGTGTCGCCCAGCGCGTAAAATGCCCGCGCCAGCACGTTCACCGTCGAGAACGCCACCAGGCCCGGCGCCAAACACATCAACGCCACGCTCGCCTGCTGCGTCGAAACGGCATCGAAGCGCCCGCGCTCGAACAAGAGCCGGATGATGGGTTCGGCCAGCACGACCAACAGCACCGCGGCAATGAGATTCAGAAACAGCAGATAGCCCAGCCCCTGGCGCAACTTGTTTCGGAACGCGTCGTAATTTTTCTCCGCCGCCAGCCCCGAGAGCGTCGGCAACAGATACGTGGCGAGCGAAATCCCGAACAACCCCTGCGGCAATTCCATCAGCCGCACCGCGTACTGGAACGACGCCACCACGTAATCGTCGGCCCAGTAGGCCAGCAGATTGACGGTCACGACGTTGATCTGGAAGGCCGCCACGCCGACGGTGGCCGGCAACATGCGTTCCACGACGCGTCGCACGGTTTCGTCCCGCCAGGGCGAAACCCAGCGCCAGCGAAATCCCTCGCGCCAGAGCAGCGGCAATTGGAAGGCGGCCTGCGCCACCCCGGCCGCCACCACACCAATGGCCAGCGCGAAAATCTGTCGGGGCAATCGTTGTTCCTCGGGCAGGTCCTGTCCGAACCGCGGCGCCAGCCACAACACCGAGCCGATCATCACCACATTGAGCATCGCCGCGCCGAGCGCCGGCACGAAAAAATGCCCTCGGGCATTGAGCATTCCCATGAACACCGCCGCCAGACACACCAGCAACAGGTACGGCAGCATCGCGCGCAGCAGCTCGAGCATCAGCAACGTGCGCGCGCTCAGCCGGGTGCTTTCCCCGTGCGGTTGGCCGCCCCAGGCCAGCGCCAGCGACAGTCCCACCAGTCCCGCCGCCACCAGCGCGCAGGTCACGACCACCAGCCCCGAGATCACCGCGTTGGCCGCCTGCCACATCGCGCGCTCGCCCTCGAGCTTTTCCTTTTGCTTGAACAGCGGAATGAACGCGGCCGTGAGCGCTCCCTCCCCGAGCAAACGCCGGAACAGATTCGGAACCTGGAACGCCATCACAAACGCGCTGGCCACCCAACTGGTTCCCATGAACCGCGCATAAACCATCTCCCGCACCATGCCCAACACACGGCTGCTCAGGGTGGCGGCGGCCATCGCGCCGGAGGAGCGAAGCATTTGCGACATCGCGCCGCAGTCTAGAATCGGCCCCGAACCCTCCAAAGCCGAAATTCACCGAGCACCGCCGCAGCCCGAACGCCGCAGCGCGGGCGCCGCCGCCGCGCCGCTCAGCCGGCTCGATCGCCGGGCGCGCTCCGCCGCACCCAGTGCAGGATTTTGAACTCCGGCGTGTCGCGGAGTTCCTCAGCCAGCTCGAACTCCGTTTCAAAGGGCGGGAACAGCGTGTCGCCGGCGAACTCGCGTTTGACCAGTGTCAGGTACAGGTCCGAGCACAACGGCAATGCCAGCGCATAGACCTGCGCCCCACCGCAAACAAACACCCGTCGCTCGCCCGCCCATTTGCGGGCCTCCTCCAACGTCCCGATCGTGCGCACGGCCGGATGCGTAAACCCGGAGCGACTCAGGACCAGAATTTCGCGGCCCAGCAACGGGCGGCCGATGGACTCGAAGGTTTTGCGGCCCATGACCAGCACCTGGCCCATCGTCAGTTGCCGAAACCAGCGGAAGTCCTCCGGCAGATGCCACGGAATGCGGCCCTGATCGCCGATGACGCGGTTGAGCGACATCGCCGCCACCGCCTGGAATGGAAATGCCGCGTTCACACCGCCACCGGCGCGCGAATCGCCGGCCAGGGATCGTAGTCGAGCAGCTCGATGTCCTCGTAGCGAAAGTCCCGAATCTGCCGCACGACCGGATTGAGCCGCACCCTGGGCAGCGGCCGCGGCTGACGGCTCAGTTGCAGCCGGGCCTGTTCGACGTGATTGCTGTAGAGGTGCAGATCGCCAAAGGTGTGGATGAACTCGCCCGGTTCGAGCCCGCAGACCTGCGCGACCATCATCGTCAGCAGCGCGTAGCTGGCGATGTTGAAGGGCACGCCCAGAAAAATGTCCGCGCTGCGCTGGTAGAGCTGGCAGCTCAACCGCCCGTCGCACACGTAGAATTGAAACAGCGCGTGGCAGGGCGGCAACGCCATCTGGTCCAGTTCACCCGGATTCCACGCCGTGACGATCAGGCGGCGGCTGTCGGGGTTGGTTTTGATCTCCTCGATGACGCGGTCAATCTGATTGATCGAGCGCCCGTCGGGCGTGCGCCAGTCGCACCATTGCGCCCCGTAGATGCGCCCCAGATTGCCCTGCGCGTCGGCCCATTCGTCCCAGATCGTCACGCCGTGCTCGTGCAGATAGCGCACGTTGGTGTCGCCCCGCAGAAACCAGAGCAGTTCGTGGACGACCGATTTGAAATGCACCTTTTTGGTCGTCAACAGCGGGAATCCCTCCGCCAGCCGGATGCGCATCTGCGCCCCAAAGATCGAGTGCGTCCCCGTGCCGGTGCGGTCGCGCTTGAACCGCCCGTGTTCCAGAACGTGTCGCAGCAAATCCAGATACGGCACCATCGCGCGCGACTACATAACGCGCCGCCGGCTGAATCGGCGAGCTAAAAAACCCGGCCCGACGCGTCGGACGGCTGCGGCGCGCCCACCGGAGGCGGCCGGGCGGCTGCGCTCTGATCGGTTCGATCCGGCCCGGCGCTGGTCGGCCATTTCAGCAGTCCCAGCTCACGGCAAAAACCGTCCAGGAACACGATGGTCATGGCCTGCAAGTGCCGTTTCTGCCGGCGCACAAACCACGCCCAGCCGGCCAGCGTCAGGACGGCCAGAGCCAGAGCCGCCGCCGGCCTTCCCCACAGCCCGAGCACCAACACCTCCAGCGCCAGCAGTCCGGCCAGTACCAGCCGGGCCAGCAACGTGCTGCGCGCCTGCAGCCGACATCGCAACAGCCGATACCCGCCGGCCAGCTCCTCCGAAACGGTGAGCAGTTGCACCTGCGCCCAGCGACTGCCGTACAGCTCCACATCGAACTCGCTCCAGCCCACATCGGGCCGGTGCGGCCAGCCGGCCCGGCGCAGCGCCTCGATCAGCCGTCCCACAAACGCCACCCGCTCCAGACGCGCCTGGGCCCGGTAGCAGACCTCTTGCAACGGCGCGCCGCTGTCGCGCAACGCCAGCGAATCGAGCGAGGGCCGCGGTTGCTCGCCCACCGGTTGGACGGCCAGCCGGCCGGCGTAACGCGCCCAGCCGCGGACCAGCGGTTGAAGAAAAAAC
>CAYXJB010000087.1:0-11567 GCA_964465445.1 uncultured Verrucomicrobiota bacterium | reverse complement strand
GCATTTGGTTTCGGCCGGCGGGCAACGCGTCTCAATCGCCGGGCAGTGGGTATCGTTGGCCGGACAGCGCGTTTCGATCGGCGGGCACGTGGTGGTGTAAATCGGACAGCGCGTTTCTTTGGCCGGGCATTTGGTCAGTTCCGCCGGACACGCCGTGGGAACGGCCGGGCAAAGCGTTTCGGTCGGCGGACACTGTGTTTCCACAGGCGGGCATCGAGTCGAAATGGGCGGGCAAACCGTCTCAGCGACGCGGCAGGTGGTCGGTTGTGGTGGGCACTGCGTTTCGATCGTCGGGCAATGCGTGTCGGCCACCGGGCAGCGCGTGGCCAGGGGCGGACAAATGGTATGAAGCACCGGGCATTGGGTTTCCACAACGGGGCAAACGGTGGTGCTGGCCGGGCAAACGGTTTGGGTGGCCGGGCAACCGGTTTCCTGAGCCGGACACTGGGTGGGCACAACCGGACAGCGGGTGGCGGTGGGCGGACACGCCGTCGCCTTGGGCGGGCAGACGGTGACGGTGGCCGGGCAGGTGGTCGGCGCCACGGCTGTAACGGTGAGCACCGGGATCGGCAGCTCGCCGGCCTTTTTGGCATCTTCGATCGCGGCCTGCAGCGCCCTCTCGATGGCGCCGCGGTTGAGTCGGATGTAGCGACCCAGTTCATCGAGCTGAAGGATCGCAGGGCTGTTGTTGCCGCCCTCGACGTCTTCCCACGGGCCGGCCGGGTTGTCGGCGGTTTGCAACCAGCCCTCGCCATCCCATTCGACGGTGATTTCGCCCGCGCCCGGTCCTGGCGTGATCCGCAGGACGGTTGGACTTAAATTGGTGATCGCGTCTTCGAGCAGAGCAGACTCCTCGGGGCTGAGATCATCGGCCCGGCTTGCGGGTCCGAAGCAAACCAGCAACGCGCAAACAACAGAGCTGAGCAGAATGGGAAAAACCGTCCCCGTCCGCCATTCCCGCCCGCCCACGGTCGAATCGGCACCGACGGATTGTGTTTTCATAGGGGCTTTTTCTAAGGGTCTGATATGCTTCTAGGCTCATTACCAGAAACAGTCAACGCCTTTTTTTGGAATTTCTTCGGATGGATGTCGGGTGACATCGGCACGTCCGGCTCAACGGCGTTGGCCGGGCGCGCCAGCCGGTGAAATGCGATCCGCTCCCGCTGTCGGACCGGCCGATCTCGATGATTGGCGGGCCGCACAAAGGTCTTTCCTTCGGCCGGGGACGCGGCTTAGTGTCCGCACGTCAACGCGCATGAAATCGGAATCAGACGCGCCAAGCGGCGGGCTGCTGCCCGGTCGGCTGATGTCGCTGGACGTATTTCGCGGCGCGACGATCGCCTCGATGATTCTGGTGAACAATCCCGGTTCGGGCGCGATTTATCCGCCGCTCAAGCACGCGGTGTGGCACGGCTGGACGTTTACCGACACGGTGTTTCCGTTTTTCTTGTGGATCGTGGGCGTGGCGATTCCGCTTTCGAGCGCGCGACGGCTGGCCGCCGGACAGACGCGACTGGAGCTGTTCAGACACGGGTTGCGCCGGGCGGCGATCATTTTCGGGCTGGGGCTGTTTTTGAATTCGCTCAGTTACCTGCTCAACGGCTCGCTGTTTCGGCTGGGCTGGAGCGAGTGGCTGCACACGTATTTGACCAGTGTACGGATACCGGGCGTGCTGCAGCGGATTGCGATTTGTTATCTGGCGGCGCTGGTGATTTTTCTGCGGCATGATTGGCGCGGGCAGGTGCGCTGGCTGGTGGCGCTGCTGCTGGGGTACTGGGCCATCATGGCCCGGGCGCCGTTTCCGGTGAACGTTCACGGCCAATGGCGCTACGTTTCGGGGCTCTGGGAAAAAGGCGACAACTTCGCCGCGTGGCTGGACAATCTGGTTTTCAACGGGCCAATCATCGGCACGCACGTTTGGAGCGCGGCCCGGACCTGGGATCCGGAGGGCTTGGTGAGCACGCTCCCGGCCATTGCGACCTGTCTGATGGGTGTGCTGGCGGGTCAATGGCTGCGCACGGAACGACCCGAAGCCGAGAAAACCGCCTGGATGATGGTGGCCGGTGCCGTGCTGATGTGGCTGGGCCAGCTTTGGAACTTCTGGGTACCGATCAACAAAAGTCTCTGGACCAGTTCCTTTGCGGTGTTCATGGGTGGTCTGGCGGCGGTTTGCATGGGCGTCTGGTACTGGCTGGTGGATGTGCAGGGCTGGCGCAAACCTTTCAAGCCGTTTGCCATTTACGGCATGAACGCAATTGCGATGTTCGTGCTGGCCGGCGTGCTGGGGCGCATGCTCATCGAGATCAAAGTGCCCGCAGGCAGCGGTGGTCCGCTCTCGCTCAAGGCCTGGTTGTTCCAAAAGTTCTTCGCCCCGCTGGGCAATCCCGAAACCGCTCCCCTGCCCGGCTGGCTGGTGCGAGCCGAGAACGCCTCGCTGCTCTGGGCGCTGGCGTTCGTGACGCTGTTGTATCTGGTGGCCTGGGCGATGTATCGGAAGCGATGGTTCATCAAATTCTGAGCCCACGGCGCCGGGGCCGCGTGCGGAAGGCGGCTGCGTTGGGTTTGCTCATGAGCGCGGCAGCGGGACTGGGCGGCTGTGGCAAGCGCGACACGCCGCCGCCTGCGCCGATGCTCGATCCGGAGCGCGGGCATCTGTTGCACGCCCAACCCCGCCTGCCGACGCTCAAGCTCTGGGTCGGCGATCAGGAGCTGGTGGCCGAGATCGCCCGCCGGCCTGTCGAAATCGCCACCGGCCTGATGTTCCGCACCAATCTGCTCGAGCACGAGGCGATGCTGTTCGTGTTTCCCGGCCCGGGGCCGAAGAGCTTCTACATGCGCAACTGTTACGTGCCGCTCTCGGCCGCGTACATCGAACCGGATGGCACGATCGCCGAAATCGTGGACCTGCAGCCGGGCGACGAGCGGGGCGTGCCCTCGCGCTCGACCAACATCCAGTTCGTGCTCGAGGTGCGCCAGGGCTGGTTCGATCGGCATCACATCCGGCCCGGCGCGCTGATCCGCACCGAACGGGGCCCGCTGTTGGAAACGTTCTTCGGACGCTGACCGAGGCCCGTTCGCCCCGGGCCGCGAAGCGCTCGTCTGCCAGCGGGCCCGCCGGGTCCGGAAGCGATCCGGCGGCCGCAACGCGCGCCGGCGCGAAAAAATCTGTCAGTTGATCGCCGCGCCGCTACTCTGCGGGCATGCGTTCGAGGGGCAGATCCGAAGCGCTTTTCGCCGAGGCGCTGCGCTACATTCCGGGCGGCGTCAACTCACCGGTGCGCGCGTTCCGCGCCGTGGGCGGCACGCCGTTTTTTGTCGAGCGTGCCTGCGGGTCGCGTCTGCAGGATGTGGACGGCAACGAATACATTGATTACGTCTGCACGTGGGGACCGGCGATTTTGGGTCACGCGCATCCGACGGTCATCGCCGCGGTGCAGGCCGCGGCGGGCCGCGGCACGAGCTTCGGCGTGCCCAATCCGCTGGAGGTCAGGATGGCGCGACTGATCTGCTCGCTGGTGCCCGGTGTGCAGAAGGTGCGCATGACCAACTCCGGCACCGAAGCGTGCATGAGCGCCATCCGGCTGGCGCGCGGATTCACCGGACGCGAAAAGATCATCAAGTTCGAGGGCTGTTATCACGGCCATGCCGATTCGCTGCTGGTCAAAGCCGGCAGCGGCGCGCTGACCTTCGGACATCCGGACAGCGCGGGCGTGCCGGCGGATTTTGCCAAACACACGCTGGTGTTGCCGTTCAACGAGCCGGAGGCGGTTCGGGCCGCGTTCGAGCAGTATCGAAACGAAATCGCCGCCGTGATCGTCGAGCCGGTGCCCGGCAACGCGGGTTTGTACCTGCCGCGGCCCGGTTTTCTGGAGTTGCTGCGCTCGATCACCCGCGACCATGGCGCACTGCTGATTTTCGACGAGGTGATGACCGGGTTTCGGCTGGCGCCGGGCGGCGCGCAGGAACGCTTCGGCGTGCGGGCGGACCTGACGACCTTCGGCAAAATCATCGGCGGCGGCCTGCCGGTGGGCGCGCTGGGCGGTCGGGCGGACATCATGGATCATCTCGCGCCGGACGGGCCGGTGTACCAGGCCGGCACACTCAGCGGCAATCCGCTGGCCATGGCCGCGGGCCTGGCAACGCTCGAAACGCTTTGCGGGCTCGAATCCGCCTCCGCCGACGCGCCGGCCGAATCAGCCGGCCGGCCGCTAACGCCTGATCGCTCCGCCTACCAGCGACTGGAACAGCTCGGTGCGACGCTCGAATCCGGTTTGCGTGAGGCGGTCCGCTCGGCCGGCATCCCGGTGACGATCAACCGCTGCGGTTCGATGTTTTGTGCGTACTTCTGCGCCGGGCCGGTGTGGAATCTGGCCGACGCGATGCGCAGCGATCGGGAGCGGTTCAAGCGGTTTTTCCACGGGATGCTCGACGCCGGGGTGTATCTGGCCCCGTCGCAATTCGAGGCCGGGTTCATCTCGACGGCGCACAGCGAAGCGGACATCGAGGCGACGATCCGGGCCGCTGCCAGGGTGTTGCAGGAGATCGCGCGCGGCTGAGCCGGCACTCAGGAACCGGGACGGTTGCGCGCCACCAGCACGCGCCAGCGCTCGATTTGCGACCGATCCCAGATCGCGGCGCGCAAGAGCACTTCCGGGTCGGCGAACCGCGCGTCCAGCTCGACCGCTTTACGGAACGCGGCGTCGGCCTGGCTGGTCTGGCCCTGTTCGTTGAGGATCAGGGCGATTTGCGCCCAGGTTTCGGCGTTGCGGCCGTCGGAAAGCTCCAGCGCCCTGCGGAAGGCGCGCATGGCCTCATCGAGCCGGCCGGTGTTGACGAGGGCGCAGCCGAGGTTGTTGTAGCCAAGGATCGAGCCGGGATTGGCGCGCACGGTGTGTTGCCACAACGCCAGTTCGTCGTGCCAGACCCGCTGCTGTTGCCAGCTCAACGGCGCCAGCGGCAGCGCCAAAAGCCCCAACAGCAGCGGCCCGCGCCGGAATCGCGCCGCCAGCGCCCCGGCCGAAAGCGCCATCCCGGCCAGCGGCAGGTACAGGAAACGGTCGGCCAGCGGCTGATACAACGGCACGAGATTCGACACCGGCAACAGGCCCAGCCAGAACGTCGCCGCCCCGAACCCAAACGCCCGGTCGTTTCGCCCCAGCCAGAGCTGGCCGGCCCATGTGACTGCCAGCACCACCAGCGCCACGAGCAGGGGAAAATGTCGCAGATTCCAAAGCCCGTAATCCGCGCACAGATCGTGCGGCCAGACAATCTGCGCCAGATAAAACGCCCAGATGCGCGGTTGCAGTTGGGCCATGCCGAGCCAGCCCCCGCCGATCCGTTCCGGTTTGCGGACGAAAATCAGCGACGCTTCCGGCGCCAGAGCCAGCCGCGCCGCCAGAAACCCGCCCACCACCAGCGCCGTGGCCGCGATCAGCATCAGCCACGGCCGCGGCGGTTCGCTCCGGCGAAACCACCACCAGTAAAGCGTCAGGAGCAACGGTGCGATCACGGCCGTTTCCTTGGCGCCGATCGCCAGAAAAAAACACGGCAACGCCATCAGCGCGCCGCGCCAGCTTGCGCCCCAGAGGGCCGCGGCATTCAATCCGGCCAGCGTGAAAAACGTTGCGAGCACATCCTCGCGATTGCTCACTTCCGAGACGGATTCGACCGCCAGCGGATGAACTGCAAAGAGCGCCGCCGCGGCCAGCGCGGCCCAGTGGCCGATCAGTCGCCGCCCGAACAGAAACAGCAGCGCCGTCACCCCGGCGTGCAACAGCACACTGGTCAGGTGAAACCCCAGCGGATGCCGCCCCCAGAGCGCCGCGTCGGCCATCAGCGAGAGCAACTGCGTCGGGCGGTTGAAGTCCAGCACGTCCATGCTCAACACCCGCAGCGAGAGGACCGCCGGCAGATTGCGCAGGTCGTGGATGAACTCGTCGTAGCGCACCTGCATGAGCGAATCCCAGGCAAAGTCCGCCCCGAGCGAGGGCAGATACACGGCGGCGGCCAGCACGGCCACCGCGCCGGCGCCCAGCGCAGGCGGCGGAACGGGCCGTGGCGCCACGGCGGGGTTCATGAACGCTCAGTGGCTGGCCGGTGGCAGCGCAGACGTTGGCGCGGAATTGGTGCTCGTCTCCGGGGAGGGCAGATGCCCGTAGAGCCGGATTTCTTCCGGGGTGAAGGGCGTGGGTTTTCGGAAGCGATCGTCCTGGCTGCGCGCGGCGGCCTTGCGTTCGAGTTTTTCGACCGCTTCTTCGGCGGCCCGCACGCCCGGCAGACGTTGTTTCTCGACCTCGACGTGCGCGGCGGCCAGTTCCGGCGTGCGCAGCACCGTCGGACGCATGAGCACGATCAGCTCCTTGCGCTCGGCCGATTTGGAGGTGGAGCGGAACAGATAGCCCAGCAGCGGGATGTCCTTCAGGAACGGCACGCCGGATTTGGTGGTGGTGTCGGAATTGCGGATGAACCCGCCGAGCATGATGGTTTCGCCGTCGCGCACGGCCACTTCGGCCGAAAGGGTGCGGCTGGTGGTGTTGGGCACCTGACCCACGCCGGTGATCTCGGTCGTGCCGCTGATCTCGTCAATGCTCTCGTCAATTTTCATGACGACCAGGCCGTCGGGATTGATGAACGGAGTGACGTTGAGTCCGATGCCTACTCGCAACTGCTGGTAGGAGGAACTGGGCCCGCCGGCGTAGCCGCCGCCGTAGTAAACGCTGCTGACGTACGGCACGGTGTTGCCGATGAAGATCGAGGCGGGCGTGGCATGGGAGGTCTGGATGCGCGGTTTTTGGATGACGTTGACGCGCCCGTCGGTGGCCGCGGCCTGCAACTGAACGTAGATGTCATCGTCGAACTTGCCCAGATAGCGCAGGCCCGAGCCGAGCAGATCGCCAAACAGATTCGTGCCGCCGCCGCTGAACACGTCGGGGAACTTGGCGGCATTGGCACCGCCCGCGCCGGTGAAGCTGCCCGAGAATCGCCGCGGCGTCTGGATGCCCGAGACGCCAAAGGCAAACGTGTTGTCGAAGGACACATCCAGAATGATGGTCTCGATGACGACCTGCGCCAGAACCACATCGAGCTTGGCCACGATGTCCTTGATCATCTCCATGTCGGTCCGGCTGGCGAAGACCAGCAGCGAGTTGGAACGTTCGTCGGCGACGATCTTGGTCGTGCCCAGAATCTGCAATTCGCCGGTCGCCGAGGCGGCGCGGCGGATGATCTGCTGCAGCCGCTCGGTGAAGCTGGAGGTGGCCGAGGGCGTGCCGGTGGTGGGCGTGACCGCGCCGGGCTGGATGACACCGGGTTGATAGCCGGGCTGGCCGGGCCGCGGCGCGGTGGTGGTCGGTGTGGTGGTGCGCGTGCCCACCGTCGTGCCGCCGCCGCCGCTGCTGAGGCTGCTCAACGCCGCCGCAATGTCGCCGACCTTGGCGAATTTGATCGGAATCACCTCCGAGACGAATTCCGACGGGACGGCCACATCCACCCGTTCGATCATCTCGAGCATGCGTTTGACGTTTTCGGTGTTGTCGCGCAGCACCAGCATCTGGTTGCTCTCGATCGGCAGGATGGCGTTGGGCAGCTTCTGAAACGGCGTCAGAATCGGCACCAGCTCGCTGGGCTTGACGTATTTGAGCTGCACCACGTGGGTGACGTACTGGCCGACGTCGGGCAACTGCTCGGCCGTGAGCGTGCTGAAGGGCGCGCCTTCCTGATTGGCCTGCTGGACGGGCACGACCTTGATGAATTTCTCGCCCACGGGAATGAGCGCAATGCCGTTGAGCGCCAGCAGCGCGTCGAGCGCCTGCACCAGCTCCTTGCGGGTGAGCGGGGTCTGGTTTTTGAAGACGATGTTGATCGCCGGCAAGGTCGCCGGCCGCAGCACCGTGCGCCCGACCAGCTCGGTGTATTGCTGCAAGACCTGATCGAGTGTGGCGGCAGTCCAGTTGATTTCACCCGGCTGAATGACCGGCTCGGCGGCGGGCTGAGCCGGGGCGGGCGCGGGCACGGCGCCAGCCGGCGTGGGCGACGGCAGTTGCGCCGCAGCCGGAGCGGGTGCAGGCGGAGGCGGCGCCGGGCTGGGAGGCGGAATCACAGCCGGCGGTTCAGTCGCGGGTTGAGGCGACGGGACAGGCGGCTGTTGTTCGGCAACCTGGGCCGGCGCTGGTGGAGTAGCCGGCGGCGGGGTCGGGACCGCGGTTGCGGGCGCCGCCGGTTGCGTCGCCGCTGCGGCGGGTGGGTTGGTGATCACGGTCACGCGCACACGGCGGACGGTTTCAGCGAGGTTTGTCCGGGCCGCGGCGGGCGGCTGAGGTGTTTGTGCCCGCAGACTCGACAGGGCGAGTCCGAGCAGACTGAACCAGATCCAGAATTTGGGTTTCATGGTCGTTTGGATGTCGCGGCGGCCGGCGTGGCGGTCCTGGCGGTGGCGGCGGCAGTGCTACCGGCCAGGTTGCCGGAGGCCGCACGCACTGGCGGCTTTTTCTGATAGCTGGCGACGAGCTTGATATCGGCGCGGAGCTGATGGCCGGACGGATCGCGCATCAGCGACAGATCCCGGACGCGGGTCAGCGACGTGCCGGCGCCCAAGTGATAGAGGAAATCCACCAGCGGGGCTTCGGTGGCGGTGACGGTGAGGCTCTGGGCCTGTTCGAGGAAAAACTCGTTGGTGCGGGCTGGCTGGGGTCGGTTGGCGAGGATCGTCACACCGCTTTGTGCGGCCTGGGACTGCACGGTGAGCATCAGGTTGACGGTCTGATCTTCGGGCGGGACCGACAAGCCCTCGCTTTCGAGTTCGCGCACCAGTTTCTGGTAGGTGGGCATGCGGGCGATTTCCTCCTGGTAGCGGGCCAGCGTGGTGCGCGCCTTGTTGAGACGGAATTGGAGTCGGTTCCACTGCGAGAACTGCGGCCAGACGAACACCGCGTTGAGCAGCACGAACACGATCAGCGCCACGCCCATGACGAAGCGCCGCTCCAGCGAACTCAACCGGTTGAAGGCATCTTTCATTGCAGCTCGACGCGTTTGAGTTCGAGGGTGAAGCTCCAGGCGATGTTGCCGCCGGGCCCGGCGCCGTAGCGCGGGGCCGGGTCGCTCCTGACCGGATCGAACAGCGGTTGCTGGGCGAGAGTGGTTTTGCGCAGCGCGTCGTAGAACTCGAGCACGGCCTTGTCCTGGCCGGCCGGGGCCGTGCCGTTGAGGCTCAGGCGGCGACCGTCGTTGAACTTGAAACTGTCCAGCGTCAACGTTTCGGGCAGCACATCGGCCACGGCTTTCCAGCAGTCCAGCGCGGCGAATTTGAGTTCCTGCCGGTCCTTGAGCACCTGGTAACGGGCTTTGAGCTGGATGGCGTTGGTGTAGGTGCTCGAAAGGCTCGCGACGCGGCTTTCGACAGAGCGCGTTTTCCAGTAAAGGGCACCCAGAGCCAGCATGTAAATCAACACGCCGACCAGGTACACGCCCACCAGCGCACTGAGGCCGCGCATCCAGAGCCGGTCCACAAACTGTTGCTGGTAACGCGTGGCGAATTCTTTGGGCAGCAGACTCGATCCCGGCGCCGACTCAGCGGCGCGCGCGGCGGTCAGCGCCGCCAGTTCGGCTGCCGACGGCGGCGGGATCAACGTGATGGGCTCGTCGAGTCCGTGGCGCAGCGGCGTTTCCCATTCGGCGGCCAGAGCCGGATCGGCGACCAGATGCCAGGCAGGCGGGCCGGTGAGCCAGCCTTCCAGCTCGCCGGCCCAGGCGATCTGCCAGAGCTGTTCGCGCAGGGCGGTGGCGGCGTCGCCCTCGGCGGGCAGCGAGACGAGGTTGAGATTCTGGAGCGTGCCGCCGTACCACCAGGCTACCAGCGCGTTGCGTTGTCCGCCCAGCGCCTCGGGAAAAATCCACGCCCCGTCGCCTTTGGCCGGGATCGCCGCCAGCAGGTCCAGCGCGGGCAATTCGAGTCGGTCGGCCAGGTAACCGGCCCGTTCGAGCCGGCCCAGAAATTCCTCGACGGCTTTCCGTTCGGCCAGGAGCACGACCACGGTCTGGAGTTCGCCGGCCGATTGGGCAAAGGGCTGAATGCTCCAAACCACCTGGGTGAGCGGGATGGGCGAGAGCTTTTCGAGTTGGAGCTCGACCATGCCGCGGGTTTCGTCGAAATCGGCCCGGGGCAGGTGCACGACGCGCAGGAAGACCTGTTCGGGCGGCAGCCAGGCGACGTTGAGCCGCGGTTGCCAGAGCGTGCGCCAGGTCTTGGCCACCCAGGGAGAGGGCAGTGGCTCGTCGGGTTTGGCGCGGTGTTCCCGCTCCAGGACAAAGCGACCGTTGCGCGCTTCGAACTGCCAGAGCTGTCGGCTCTGGGCGCTGGTGTGCAGGACGTTGCAGGCGTGCCAGCGGCTCATGAGGCGGGGGTGCGGACGCGCACGCCAGCTTTTTCGAGGCTGCCGCGGGCGTCGAGATGTTCCTCGATCTGGGTCACGCGCAGGACCTCCTCGATGGTGGTGATGCCGGCTTTGACCTTGTTCCAGCCGTCCATGCGCAGGGTGCGCATACCCAGCTCGATGGCGCGCTGGGCGATGGTCGAAGAGGCCGCCCGGTTGAGGATCAACGGACGCAGTGCCTCGGTGAGGATGAGCAACTCGTAGATCGCCAGCCGGCCCTGATAGCCCAATTGCCGGCATTCCTCGCAGCCGGCCCCGCGCATGAACCGCGTCGTGTCAATGTCCTCCTCCGGAAAGCCGATCCGGCGCAGGTAATCGCGCTCGACTTTTTGTTCGGTTTTGCAGACCGGGCAGATGGTGCGCACCAACCGCTGCGCCAGCACCGCTTCGACCGAGGAGGCGACCAGGAACGGCTCGATGCCCATGTCAATGAGCCGGGTAAAGGCGCTGGGCGCGTCGTTGGTGTGGAGCGTGCTGAACACCAGGTGGCCGGTCAGCGCGGCGCGGATGGCGATTTCGGCGGTTTCCAGATCGCGGATTTCGCCGACCATGATGACGTTGGGGTCCTGGCGCAGGATGTGACGCAGGCCCACGGCAAAGGTCAGGCCAATCTCCGGCCGCACGGCGATCTGGTTGATGCCCTTGAGTTCGTATTCGACCGGTTCTTCGACGGTGATGATGCGTTTGTGGACGGAGTTGATCGTGCTGAGCATGGCGTAGAGGGAGGTGGATTTGCCCGAACCGGTCGGCCCGGTGACCAGCACGATGCCGTGGGGTTTGACGATGATTTCGCGGATGGCGGCCTCGTCCTCGGGCGAGAAGCCCAGTTTGTCGAGGCTCAGGAAAATCTTGCCGCGCGAGAGCAACCGCAACGAAACGCTCTCGCCGTACACGGTGGGCACGGTCGAGACGTGGATGTCAATTTCCTCGCCCTTGATGCGCACGTTGATGCGGCCGTCCTGGGGGAGGCGTTTTTCGGCGATGTTCATGCCGCTCATGACCTTGATGCGGGAGATGATCGCCGACTGGAAACGCTTGAGCTGCGGGGGCATGGGCGTCTGATGCAGGATGCCGTCAATGCGGTAGCGGATGCGCAGCTCGTCTTCCTGGGGTTCGAGGTGAATGTCGGTGGCGCGGTCC
>CAYXJB010000086.1:1082-11640 GCA_964465445.1 uncultured Verrucomicrobiota bacterium | reverse complement strand
GAGTCCACCGCTGCAAACCGCAACGTCACGCGCACCAGCTTCGGCAGCGCGTTGGTCTGCGTCCATTCCTGCAGCCAGTCGCCGGTGCGTTGGTCCCAAAACTCCAGCACCAGAGCGCGAACGTTCCTGGCCAGCACAATGGGGTGATTCTGTTCGTCCTGGTCGAAGTCCATGAGGATGGGCGTTTGCCGCAAGACCAGTTGACGGGTCGAGTTCGGCCCGGCTTCCAGCGAGAAGGCCACCCGGCGCACATCCAGATCGCCGAACCGCCCGCTGCGCGGAAACGATTTGGGCAGACGCGCCACGAAACTGAGCGTGGCCTGGTCGCCATTCTCGGCCACGAATCCGTAATGCGGCAGGTCGGCGGCAAACGAGCGCGCCGCGGTGAGTGCTTCCTCGATGGTGCGAATGGCCACGCGCTGGCGCTGGGTTTGAGCGGCGACCTCGAGCGCCGTCTTCGAGGCCCGGATCAACGTCGTCCAGCCCGCATACAGCGCCGTGACCACCAGCGTGAAGATCGCCAGCGCCACCAAAATCTCGATGAGCGTAAAGCCGCCCCGCGGCCGCGGTCGCCGTTTCATTGCAACCTCCCGCGACTCAGACTGCCCTGCGGCGATTCGGGCCGGAACAGCAGAATGCTCAGCTTGGATTCCACCGCGCCGTCGGAGCGCCGCTGCACGATCATGTCCACCTGAAACAGGCCGTTGGTGCCGACCTCGTAAACGTCCCGACTCCATTCATAGCCGCGATGCGACTCGCCAAAGTCGCCGGTCTCGAGCCCCTCGGTGAGTTTGTTGGTGAGCGAGATTTCCGCCGCCACCATGCCCGCATCCACCGGCTGGCGCTGCAACGCCCGCGCACTGCGCAACGAGGCGGCCACCAGACCCAGAATCGCGAACATCGCCATGAAGAAAATCCCCAGCGCGATCATCACCTCCACCAGCGTGAAGGCGGCGCGCCGTCCCCGGTGCGTGCCCGGATGCGCCCTCGATCCCGGGTCGCGACCCGCGACCTGCACCCGCATCGCGCCGTGTTGCCGGGGTCGCCGTTTCACGGGACCACCTCGTCCACGCTGGCCAGCCCGGTGGTGGGCTCGATGGTGATTTTTTTCCACTCGTTCCTGGATGAGCGCAGGATCAGGGTCATCTCGTCGCTCGTGCCGTTGGGGAAAAACCGCACCCGCGCGCAGTCCGATTCGCGATACTCAGCCAGGTTGATGTCGAGCATTTCGATGGTGATGTCCTCGGGCAACTGGGCGCTGCTGCCGCTGCCGCCCGGCAGTGCGGGTACGGTTCGAACGGCCGGGGATTCGCCGCTCGTTTCGGGGCCGCTCCCACCGCCGGCGCTCAGGCGCCGTTCCAGCGGATAAAACATCACATCGGCCGGTTGCCCGGTCAGAATCGCCCGGGCGCGTGCCAGGCTGCAGACCTCGACCACGTCGCTGGTGGCCTTGCGCATGCCCTCCTTCTGGAGCAGCCGGTACATGCTCGGAATGCCCATGGCGGCGATCAGCCCCATGATGCCCGCCACGACCATCACCTCGATGAGCGTGAAGCCCGCCCTCCGGCAGGACCGCGCGTTGGGCAAAGCACCATTCATCAGCGGCCGGGCATGCTGCCGATGCTCGAGATGAGCCGGAACATCGGCAGCAGCACGCTCAAGAGCAGGAAACCCACCCCCACGGCCATGGTGATGATGAGCACCGGTTCGATGAGATTCATCATCACCCGCAGCGCGATCGCCAGCTCGCCCTCGTAGGTCTCGGCCACGTTGCGCAACGCCCCCGGCACATCGCCGGTCTCCTCGCCGATTTTGACCAGGTCCACCATCAGTTGCGGGAAAATCCCGCTCTGGGCCAGCGGCTGCGCCAGCGTTTTGCCGTCGGTCACCGCGTCCCGCGTGCGGGCCACAGCTTCTTTGAGCAGCCGGTTGGGAATGACCTGCTCGGTGATCTTGAGCGCGGCGAGCATCGGCACGCCGTTTTCCAGGAGCGTCGAAAGCGTCCGCGCAAACTGCCCGAACAGATTCAGCCGCACGATCTGCCCGATCAACGGCAGGCTCATTTTGAGCCGGTCCAGGCGTTCGCGTCCGGCCTCGGTGGCTTTGAATCGCTGGAACAAAATGATCCCGGCCACCACCAGCAGAATCAGCAACCACCAGTAGTGCGTGAAGAAAAACCCGATCGTGATGAGCATCCGCGTGGGCAGGGGCAGCGCCACATCGAAGCCCCGAAACATCTCGACGAACTTCGGCAGCATGAAATAGATGAAAAACAAAATCAGCCCGATCCCCACGCACACCACCATGATCGGATAAATCATCGCCGAGGTGAGCTTGCCCTTGACCTCGGCGAATTGCTGGAAGTGCGCCGCCATGCGCCGCAACACATCCACCAGCGCGCCGCTCTGTTCGCCGGCCCGGACCATGTTGACGTACAGGTCCGAGAAGATCAGCGGCTGGCGGGCCATCGCGTCGGAGAGGCTCTTGCCCTCCATCACATCCTGACGCAACTGGCGGCTGACCTCCGCCGGGATGCCCTTGGACTCCAGATGCATCATGCTGTTGAGCGCCGAACTCAACGGCATGCCCGCCTGCAACAAATTGGCCAACTGCTGCGTGAAGGTGGCCAGCTCCTGCAATTTGGGTTTGCGCCGACGCCCCAGCGCCTCGCGCAGCGCCGGCGGCAGCATTGCCCCGAAGCTGGCGCTCCGGGCCGGTCTGTCCGCCGCCGCGGCCGCGCCGCCCCGGGCCGGTTCGACCGCGACCGGGAACAATCCCAGCCGCTCGATCTGCGCCAGGGCCGCCGCCCGATCGGCGACCTCGACCACACCCTGCACGACTTCACCGCTGCGTCGGCGTGCTTTGTAAGCAAATTGTGGCATCAGCCGGATCGCTACTGATTGATCACCCGAACCGGACAAAAGTTGCATCCGGCCCGCAGCCCCTCGCAAGCATGCAACCCGTCGAACTCAACCCGGAACATTCAATTCGACCGACCCGTTCACACACGCGTCCGCCCCGCCGCGACGATACCCGCGCAGGTCCACCGTCACATACCGGTAACCGATCCGCTGCAAGGCCTCAGCCACGCGCCGGGCCGAGCCCTGCTCGAGCAACCGCGGTAATTCGGCCGTGCCCACCTCGATCCGCGCCAGCGCCGTGCGGTCGCTGTCCGCGCCCCGGGGCTGCTCGTGAGTCCCGGCCGACAACTCGAGAACCGATTCCAGCCCCGCCACACCGGCGCCGCGCCAGCCGTTGCGCCCATCCGGCAACTCGTGATGCCGAACGCGCACCTCCCGAAAACCCAGATCGCGCAACACGTTCTCGGCCGCTTCGATCATGCGCAACTTTTCGGGCGTGACGGCCTGCCCGTGCGGCACGCGCGAACTCAAGCAGGCCATCTGCGGTTTGCCGGCCGTGGGCAAACCCAGCCGCGCCGAAAGCTCGCGAATCTCCTCCTTGGTCAGCCCCACCTCTTTGAGCGGCGCGCGGACCGCGAACTCACGCGCCGCGGTCGCGCCCGGTCGGAAATCTCCCACGTCGCTGGCATTCTCGCCGTACGCCACCACGGCAAACCCCTCGGTTCGCGCCAGCGGCAGAAGCGTCTCGAACAGCTCGTGTTTGCAGAAATAACAGCGGTTCAGCGGGTTGGCCAGATACTCGGGATTTTCGAACTCCCGCGTCCGCACCACCCGCACCGGAAAACCGAATCGCTCCCCCAGCGCCAGCGCCTCGGCCAGCTCGCGCCGCGGCAGGCTCGGCGAATCGGCAATCACCGCCAACGCTCGCGCCCCCAGCTCCCGATGCGCCACGTACGCCAGAAATACCGAATCCACCCCGCCCGAATAAGCCACCACACACGAGCCCCAGGACCGCAACAGGGTCTGCAACTGCTCGAACTTCTGCTCGGTGTTCACACTCCGAGCCTGCCATCGGTCCCGGTCCTTGTCGAGCCTCGCGCCTTCCAAACGCAGAACGCAGCCGACCGCTCCCCGCACGCGCCCTGCACCGACCGCGTCGGGCTCAAAATCCTCCGCTGCCCGAGTGCATTGCGCCGCCGGCTGCCGGCACTGACGTCGTCTGACGCGCCGCGGCGATCTCGGCTTTGGCCGCTTCCAGGTCATGACAGAACTCCGGATTGGCCTGCAACGCGCGAAAGATCGCCTGACCCAACGTGCGCCCGGCATACACATCGCTGGGGAAATGTTTGGCGGTGCGCACGCGATCCCAGCCGATTCGCCGCCCAATGGCCAGAATCGCCTCGCGCCGATCCGGCACCAGCTCCGCCAGCACCAGCGCCAGGAGCGTGCCGACCGTCGAATGCCCGCTCGGATAGCTGTACGAGGACTCAGGTTTGCGCCCGAATCGCAGCGACGCATCCAGCTCGTAAGGTCGCTGCCGTTTCCAGTATTCCTTGGCGGTGTGAACCGGCGCGCGAGCGCAAAGCTTGGCGCGCTCCAGCAGGTGGGCGGTCTTGGGCAGTCGCCCCGGCACGAACCACTTGCCCAGCGCCGGAGCGAACCGCTCCGGCACCAGCGCGGCCTCGACCTCGGCTCGATGCCGCTCCCTCTCGGGCGTGGCTGCGAACGCGGCGCGCACCGCCGCCAGATCCGCGGCCTGCTCGACCGGCTCGATGCTCGGCGGCGGCGGCAGCAACGCCACACTGTCGAGCGCGTTGGTTGGCAGATACGGTTCGATCGCCCGCCTGGCGAGCAGTCCCGCCACCAGACTCAGGCCCAGCATCGCGCCGATGACAACGCGGGCCGTTCCAAACGAGATCCGATTCGGCCATTTCATAAATCGTTCACACAAAATTTTGGACTCCGACGCCCTCGACTCGGGCGTCATTCAATAGGCGGTCGGCCCGGTGCGCGCCCGAGCGCAGCCTCAGGGCAGAAACGACTCGGCGAGCTTGTTGCCACCGAAAATCCAAACCGTCGCCGCCAGCGCAATGTACGGCCCGTAGGGCAGGCGCGAGGACCATTCCCGCCGCCGCATCGCGATGAGCGTCAGGCCCACCACTGCGCCGATCAACGAGCTGAGCATCAGCGAGAAAATCACCGCTCGCCAGCCCAGAAACGCGCCGATCGCGGCCATCAACTTCACGTCGCCCAGCCCCATCGCCTCGCGCGGCAGCACGATCTCCGAGGCCACGACCTCCATGTGCGGGCAGGTTTCCGGATCGAGCTGTTCCTCGCCGATCTGCAGTCGCCGGGCCAGCAACGCCACCCGCACCGGCACGTTGCAGTAGCAGCGATCAATCAGCTCGACCCGCTCGGCGTGAAGGCAAATCGTGTCCGAACTCCGGTAAAAAATCTCCTCGTAGGGAATCTCGCGGTCGGGCAGATGCAACGCCGTTTCGGCGAACACCAGCCGGGTGCCCGCCGGCAGGTCGAGCCGTTGCCGACCGAACAGCCATTTGCCCAGGCGCAAGATCAAATACACCACACCCGCGCCGGTGACCAGACCCACCAGACTCCGTTCCAGGCTCTCGGTCAGCGTCGCCGCCCCGTGCAGCTCCGGCAGAAAAAACGATGCCAGCACCCCGGCCGCCATGCCGCCCAGGGTGATCTCGTCCGGAATGATGAAATGCTCCAGGTCAATGAACGTCGCCGCGATCAGCCCCGCCAAAAACACCCCGTACACCAGCGCCAACACCGCCGACTCGCGCCCGAACCCGACCCAACAGGCCAGAAACGCAAGCCCGGTGAGCAGTTCCACCACGAAGTACCGCGCTGAAATCGGTGCGCCGCAGTTCCGACAGCGCCCGCGCAGCCACAGCCATGTCACCAGCGGCACGTTCAGCCACCAGGGAATCGAATACTTGCAATGCGGGCAGTGCGACGGCGGCGAGACCAGACTCAATCCCAGCGGCAACCGGTGAATGCACACGTTCAGAAAGCTGCCCACACAACACCCGAACACAAAACACACCGCCGCCCAGAACTCGAAGGGCACCCGCGCCCAGTTGGCAGCATCGAACACAGCGTCGAACATGGCTGTCCCGCTTCGCCGGCCGTTCAACCCGACCCGCCGCCGCGCTCGACGCAGCCCGCAGCGCAACCCGCCGCCGCTTGCACGTCGCGGTCCCGCCCGCCGCCGGAGCGCATCCGCTCAGTGCCCATACACCTCGGCCTCCAGCGCGCGCCGCATCTGGGCCACCGGCGCGGGCCGACCGGTCCAGATTTCCAGCGCCTTGACGCCCTGATACAGCAACATGCCCAGCCCATTGGCCGTCCGGCAGCCGGCGGCTTTGGCGGCAGCCAGCAACGGCGTTTCGGCGGGACGATAAATCATGTCATAGACCGCACGCGCCCGGCGCAGCGGAAAACGACTTTCATCCAGCGGAAACGGATCGCCGGCGTTCAATCCCAGCGGCGTGGCGTGCAACAACAACTCCACCGGCCCGTTGGGAAATCCAACCGTCACGCCGGTGCGCGGCGAGCGCTTTTGCACCTCGGCGGCCACCGCCTCGGCCTTTTGCCGGGCCACATCCACCAGCCACAGATGCGCCGCGCCTTCGGCCGCCAGCCGCAACGCCGCCACCTGTCCCGCCCCGCCGGTGCCCAGTACCAGCACCGTCGCCCCGCGCAACTCCAGCCCCAGGTCCTCCCGCAACGCCCGCGCCACACCGTCGGCATCGGTGTTGAAGCCGCACGCCCGCAGCTCATCGGGCACGTCGTCGCCGAACTCCATCAGCGGTCGCCACGCTCCAGCGGCATCGCGCGCCTCGAATCGCACCGTGTTGACGGCGCCCCAGGTTCGCGCCGACTCGTCGAGCGCGTCCATCATCTCCAGCGCCAGCACCTTGTGCGGCACGGTCAGATTCAGGCCGATGAATTTCATTGCCCGCGCACCCTCCAGCGCGGCGCGCAACTGGTTCGGATGCACGTCGAAGGCCAGATAACGCCAGTTCAATCCGAGCACGGCGATGCCGGCATTTTGCATCGCCGGCGATGCCGAGTGTTTGATCGGATGGCCCAGCACCGCGCAATAACGCGTCCGGGCGTTGATCGGATGCGCAAACGGATCGGACATGGGCGCAAGCTAGAGTCCGCCCGTCGCCTTTCAAAGCCCAAAGGACGCTCCAACCGCGGACCGGCAACCCGGGCTGCACGCCTCTGCCGGAAGGCATCCGGCCGCCGGCAACCCTCTCACACGCGTCGGGCCGCGCCAAAGCGCTCTTGCCGCCGCCGACCCGAGCGCGCACCATCCCGGGCAATGATCGCAGACTCGGAGCTGCACACTGACGAAGTGGGCGAACTGCTGTTGGCTCAGGGCAAGCTCACCGCCGCGCAACTGGAGCAGGCGCGCCGTCGCCAGCGCCGACTCCAACTGCCCCAGCATCGCGCCATTGTGGATCTGAACTACGTCTCGGAAGAAGACACCTGGCGCGCGCTGGCGCAACTGCACCGGCTCGAATTCGTGGACCCGACCACGCTCGATCTCAAACGCCAGACGCTCGAATCGGTGCCGTTGCGGCTGATTTTTCATTATCACATGCTGCCGGTGGCGACCGAGGGCGATTCGCTCACGCTGGCCTTCAGCGAACCGCCCGGGCCGATGGAACAGGGCAACCTGCGCCTGCTGCTGAACAAGCGCATCAAAATTGTCCTGGCCACCCCCAGCGCCATCCACGCCGTCATCAAAAAACAGTTCGGCCTGGGCGCCGAAACGCTCCAGCGCCTGCGCGAAGAACGCGGCGGCGAGGAACAGGATCGCGAGATCGTCTTCGATGTGCAGGATCGCGAGGGCGATTCGGCTCTGGAAGCCACCGTCTCGGCGTTCGTGGACCAGATCCTCCAGGAAGCCCTGCGGTTGCGCGCCACCGACATCCACCTCGAGCCCTACCCCAACGCCATCCGCCTGCGCTATCGCGTGGATGGAATTCTCGAAACCGTGCCCGTGCCGGCCGAGATGCGCAAACTCCACGCCGCGGTCGTGTCGCGACTCAAAATCATGGCCGGGCTGAACATCGCCGAAAAACGCCTGCCGCACGACGGGCGCATCGCGATGAAGACCGGCAGCGAGGAGTACGATCTGCGCGTTTCGATCGTGCCAACCAAACACGGCGAGGCCGTCTGCCTGCGGATTTTGGGCCGCCAAAGCCTGTTGCTCGACCTCAGCCAGTTGGGCATGGAAGCCGAGCAGGAACAGCTCTTCACCCGCTTGCTCCAATTGCCCCAAGGCATGATCCTGCTCACCGGTCCGACCGGCAGCGGCAAAACCACCACGCTCTACGCCGCCCTGGCCCAGGCCAACGACGAGGGCCGCAAAATCATCACCTTCGAAGACCCCATCGAGTACCAGCTCGATGGCGTCGTCCAAATCCAGGTCCGCGAACAAATCGGCCTGACCTTCGCCAGCGGCCTGCGCTCGGTCCTGCGTCATGATCCGGACGTGGTGCTCATCGGTGAGATCCGCGATCTGGAAACGGCCGAAATCGCCGTCCGCGCCGCCCAAACGGGCCATCTGGTGCTCTCGACCCTCCACACCAACGACAGCATCAGCGCTGTCACACGCCTGCTGGAAATGCGCATCGAACCGTATCTGGTGGCCTCCTCGCTGGTCTGCTGCATTTCCCAGCGGCTGGCGCGCCGCATCTGCCGGCATTGCGCCGAGCCGGACCCGGACATCCCACCCTCGGCGCGCCGCGAAATGGCCGAGGCGCCCGAAGAGATTCGCGCCTGGCGCGGCCGCGGGTGCGTCGAATGCAACCAGCGCGGTTACCGCGGGCGCACCGCCATTTACGAGTTTTTCCTGATCAACGAACCGATTGCCGAACTGATCCAGCCCGGCGTCAAAACCAGCCAGTTGCGCGAAGCCGCCCGGCGCTTCGGCTGGCGCTCGCTGCGCGAAATGGCCTGGCTCAAAGTCCAGCGCGGCCTCATTCCCGTGGCCGAACAGGAACGCTGGACGCGCACCGTGGACACCACCCTGCTGGCCGGCCCCACAGCAGCGGCCTGAGGCGGCAACGCCTGCCGCCGCACCGACCCGCAACACCGCCGCAACGGTCACCGCTCACTCGATCTCCAACGCCGCGCACAACGCCTCCAGGTCGCCCGAGTCGCCCTCGCCACCCACCCGAGCCGGCCCCGGCCGCACCAGCCAGGTGCGCCACCCGAATGCACGCGCCGGCTCGATGTCGTTATCGAGCCGGTCACCGACCATGAGCGTCTGTTCAGAGCCGATCCCGCGCGCCTGCAACCGCACCGAGAGCATTTGAAACACGTGCGGATTGGGTTTACTGAACCCGTGTTCGAAGGACCGGAAACACAGCGCCGGGTCGAACCACTGGTCCTCCGCGCCCGCCGCGCCCAGGTGTTCCCGAAGCTCGCGTTGGGTGTAGGCCTGCGAATTCGACGCCAGCCCCAGCGCCACACCGCGTGCCCGCAACCCGCGCAAACAGCGCGCCGCACCCGGTTGCAACCGCAACACCCGTTCACATTGCATCTGCTCGAAAATCCATTCCGCCAGCAACGCCTCGGGCAACCGCCCCAGCTCCGGAAGGACCTCCACCACCACCCGCGGCCAGAGCATTTCCGGATGCGCAATGCCCCGCGCTCGCGCCCCGGCATGGTGAAGCGCAATCCGTTCCTGCGCCCGCGCCAGGAACGCGTCCCGCTCGATCGGCGGCGGCGCGCCCACAAACCGCTCGAACAACGCCCGCCACCGCGCCGAGGCATCCGACAGCGGCGGACCGACCTCCAGCAGCGTCCCGTACACGTCGAAGATCACCGCACGCACCGCGCGCAATCCTTCCGAAGACGCTCCCGCGCAGTTCGACCGGATTTTCAAGTCGCCGGATTCCATAACAACGGATGCAGATGCGCCCCGGCCAGTTTGATTCGGATGAACTCGTCCTGCAGACGCATCGCTGAAAATCGCGACGGCAACGTCCGGTTCGCCCGCCGCAGCGCGCCAAACCAGCCGCGGGCATAGCTCTCGGGCCCCAGGTGCCGGCTCGCCTGCCCCGGCCAGCGCGTTGGCCGGAGTTTGCCGTCCGCTGCCAGTTGCCGCCACCGCTCCAGGAACGGATTCAACGGCGCACACGCCGCCCAGGATTCGGCCACCGGCTGCGCCAGAACTTCCAGTTGTGCGTCCAGCGTCAGTTGACTGAACGGAATCGGACCCGGCCTTTGCGCACGCAACAACGGCGGCTCGCGCACCAACCGCGCGGCAAATCGCGGCAGGGTTCGTCGCCACGCCCGGAAAGCCGCGGCCTGCCGGATGCGTTCGGCGCGCCAGTCGAACAGCTCCGGGGCAATGCGGATTTCCTCGTAGGCATGCGGAAAACGGAAGCCCAAGGCGTGCAAATCCGGCGTGATGTTGGGCAGCCGTCGCGCCAGGAGCGGACGCCTCGCCGCAGCCGCTTCCAGATACGGCAGGCCGAACCCCTCCTGGATCGAGGTCAGCAGGACCACTTCGCACGCCGCCAGCAATTCGGCCACAGAGGGTGGATGCGCCTCCTCGTTCGCCAGCAGGCCCAGACGCATTCGCCAGCCGAATCGGCGCGCCGCCTCCACCAGCGCACGGGCGTAGGGACGCTCGGCTTCGG
>CAYXJB010000086.1:0-1020 GCA_964465445.1 uncultured Verrucomicrobiota bacterium | reverse complement strand
CAGCAACAACGCCTCGGCGAGGTTCTTGCGCCGCAGCACCCGCGTGGCCGAAATCCAGAACGTCGCCTCGCCGCCTGCCGCGCCCTCCCCGCAGCGCGCAGCAAGCCAGCGTCGTGCAAACCGGATGCGCTCGATCGCGGGCGGCGGTTGCAACGTCGTCAGATTCGGCAACCACACGGTGCGTGCGCCGCAATGCTTTTGGAGCACCGCGGCGTCCGCCCGATTGATGGCCAGATGCACCACCGGACCTTTGCACGGAAACAACGCCTGCGCGGCCGCCAGCCGGGCTTGTTTTCGGAGAGCGCGCAGTTCGGCCCAGCGCGCCCAACGGTGATCGAACCACCAGTCGTGATGATGGCTCAGCAGCGGCACACCGCGCGCCGCACAGGCCCGCGCCAGCTCCTCGGTCAAAATCCAGTTCCGACCCACGCCAAGATTGTGCGCCCAGACCACGCCGCTTTCTGCCGTCAGCGCCTCGAGCAACGAATCCAGCGCGCGCCGGACCTGGTTGCGGATGGCTTTGGGCGAACGCCGTTGCTCGGCCAGGTAACCAAACGCCGGTTCGACGTGCACCGACAAGGCCATCGGCGACAGCGCCTCGGCCAGCCGTTGCCGCCAGCGCGATTCCACCGCCTCGCCAACCGCCAGAATCACCCGCCGGATCGGCGGCCAACCGCGCCGACGCCGCCCGCTGCCGGCCCCAAAACGCGCCAGAGCCGGTGTGGCCAGCTCGATGACGCGTCGAATCCCGCCCGGGCGCAAGTGGTAATGCACGATCAATAACATCATGCCGGCGCGCAGGATTCGATGCCGAGCGCGCCCGAGTCCAGTTCTGAATCCACACGCGCTGGCGCCGTGGCCCGAGACTCGCGGCCGGGCATAATCGGTACGAAGGGCTCAGGTCCTCGCAACAATCCGCGTTGCGGGGGCGTTGTGCCTGACCTATGCTGAAGGTATGGCGCACCGCCCCCATAGCTCAAATGGATAGAGCAGCGGTTTCCTAAACCGCGGATCCCTGTT
>CAYXJB010000085.1:0-11701 GCA_964465445.1 uncultured Verrucomicrobiota bacterium | reverse complement strand
ATGGGCTTGGGATCGAAATCATTCGCCCCCCAGGACAACCGCCCGGCAAGCCTGTTCGTATTGAAAAAATCATTCGTCGTCGCCACGAAATAGGGCGAGTTGATGTACGGTGTGAAGCTGGCGTAATCGGAGCCGGCCTGCAGCGGGAAGATGTTCAGGTCGAAGGGGTGGTTGGGGTTTCGGAAGTGCACGCGATAATCCACCGAGACGGCGCTTTGGTTGGTGCCGGTTCGGATGACGTACACCACCGCATCGCCGGCGTTTTCCTGAACGCGATACGTCGCGCGACGCAAATTCAAAATGGCGTTGGTCGGCCAGCCGTCGAACCCCGCAATGCTGTTCTCCATGATGTTGACGATGGCCGAACCGAATCGGGGACGCGTGTCGGAGTTGATGTACGGCGGCAGCAAATCAGGGGATTCGGCAGGGTCGAGCATCACGTTGGTGAGATTGACCTGGAAGACGCGGTTGACCGGCGGCGCGTCGGCCTTTTCCGCGCCCAGATAAAAGCGCGCCGGGCCGTCGCCGGGATCCACCCGCACGATCAAATCCGCGCTCATCTGGTAGTCGTTGAACACCAGCCGCCCCGTCGTCGGGCTGAACCGGCCGACATCCCGAACATCCGCCGGGCTGGCATTGGTGATGAAGGAGGGGATGTTGGTGATGACGATCGGCTGCTGGATGCAGAAGACGTTGCTTTCGATGATCGTCATCGCGCCGGTGTTGGTGTCCACGATGATCTCGGGCGGGTTGTCGGAGTTCTCGCACGGATAGACGCGGGGAACGAAATTGGTGACGTATTGGGTGACCTGCACGTTGCCGTTTTCGTCCACGACCTGCGTCACCTCCATGAAGACGTTGGTCAGAAAATGCATCGGGCCGCGACGCGGCGGGATGAACCAGGTGTAGTTGCCGTAGAGATTGGTCACGATGCAGTTGGTGACCATGATGTTGGTCGAGCCCGAGTCGCCGGTGATCGAGAAGTTGGTGCCGAAGCAGTTGGTGATGAAAATGTTGGTGTATGCCAGCGGCACGATCTCGTAATCCACCAGCACTCGTCCGCTGTAGCCGCCCAGCCGCGTGATGGTCAGCCGCGCACCCCGGACGCTGGGCGAAACCGAGCCATCCAGCGGCGGCTGCGACTCGTTCTCGCTGTACACATACAGCGGCGTGACCGAGTTATCGGTCGTGAAGCGCGTCAACGCGTTGTTCGGCAGATGATCGGTGGCGAATCGGAACTGGCCGGCGAAATAGTTCGTGCCCTCGGCGCCGTTGAGGCTCCAGTCCAGCACGATGTTGCCGGGCTGGCCGCCGCCGCCCAAATCCGGACTGCCCACCCGGATGAAATAGGTCACGCCGGCCTGAACGGGGAATTGCACGAAGCTGGTGCGCCATTCGGGATGGACCCGATCTCCCACGCCGGTGTTCACATTGTCGTTGCCGGCCACCAGCGTGAGGCTGCCGAGCGCATCGCCGGTGTACACCGACAGAATCGTGTCAAAATCGCTCCGCAAGGTTTCGAACACCGCCGCGCCGTTGACCGGCGCGGTCCAGCGATACCAGACCGTCGCTCCGGCTGCGACGGGCGGCTCACCGTAGGTGCTCTCGAAGTCCGGCTCGCCGGACTCGACGCCCGCGCCGAAGTTGTCGCCCCGCACCGAGCCGGCCATGCCGTTGAAGCCCACGATCACTTCAGCGTCGGCGAAATTGTCGTTGGCCGGTTGCGCTCCGGCTGGCTGCGACAGCCAACCGGCCGCCATCAGGCACGCCAGAGCCGCCACGCCCCGCAGGGCAACCGAGTTACGCGCCGCACGTTGCTCGCCTCGCATCATTTTCACGCACCTCAAATGGTTGTGTTGCTGCGTCCGACCCGCCGGGTCCGCTGCAAATCGCCTTTGCCGTCAGCCGCACGCACCGGCATCCGTCCGGCCTCAGGGCATCTCCACGCGCACCCGGTAGTAGCGCGGGCTGTTGGGTTGAACCGGATCCTGGATCGAAACCCGCCCGACAACCGGGCCGGATACAAAATTGGTCAGCAACACCCAGTTCGTCGCGCCGAGCGACGTTTTGTAATACACATGGTTGATCGCGTTGGGCAGCGTTTGCCAGGCCACCTCGACCCGCGGCGTGGGCACGCGCAAAATCGTCACCGTCAGAGCAATGTCCTGCGGCCGCAGTATCGGCGTCGGATCACTGCGGTTCTCGGTGCCGTCGCCGTCCGAATCCAGGTCCGGGCTGCCGATCAACGCGGCGTTGAACGTATTGGTCGTGCCATCGGGATAAATCACATTGGTCGAGGAGAAGAAGCCGGCGAAGCTGTTCACCCAGCAGAAGCCGCCGCCGCTCCGACCGTTGAGTTTCTCGGCCACCGACACCCCGTTCATGACCGCTTCGGCGTAATACACCTTGAAGCCCGGCAGCACCTCCAGACCGATGAACTCCCCATGCACGTCGCGGTTGGTGCTGTAATTCATCAGCTCGATACGATCCACGTACAGTGCGTTGCTAACCCCGGCGGCGGCAAAGGTGAACAGACTGTTCTCTGCCCCGTCGAGAATCAGCCGGCCCAGGGCGGCGTTGTTGCTGAAGCCCGCGCTCACGCAACCACGATCCTGCCCCGCCCAGAAAATGAAGACCTGCCGATTGGCCTGCGCCCGCGCCTCGATCGTCGTGCCGAGCAAACTGGCCTGCGGAGGCAGATGCCACAGGGCCACGCCGTCGCCTGCGATCCAGTAATTTTTGTTGGAAATCATCGCCACGCTGGTGTTCAGCAGGGCGCTGGTCGGATCAACAAAGAGCGTCGTGATGTTCGTCGGGGCGGCCGCCAGATTCGCCAGCGCGCCGTCATCGAGCAAATTCGTCGCGTCCAGTGAAAGGCTGCGCGCGGTATCGAGGACGTGATTGGTGATGACCAGCGAGCCGCTGGTGATGGCGATGTCACCATTCGTGGTGGCGATCATGCCGTCACGCAACAGCGCATTGGTCGAGAAAATTTCGACCGAGCCGAGGTAGGGCTGGATCAGACCGCGGTTTTCGAAGTAATCGGCCCAGATCAACGAGCCGTAGTTGAGAATGTCGCCGCGGTTGACCATCGCGCCGTAGGGTTCGTTGAAGTTGGTGCTGAAGAACGGCGAGAAACGCGATCCGCCGAAGAACACCGCGTTGAGAGACGTCAGCGCGCCGTTGTTGGTGAGGTAACGCAGCCGGGGCGTGGCGGTGGGCCAGAGCAGATTGCCCGAAAGCAGGTTGATTTCGCCCCGCGAGCTCAACGAGCCGGCCGTGTTGGTGGTGAGGGTCAGCCGCTCGGTCTCGATGAGCGGGTCGCTGATCAGGATTTCGCCGCCCCCGCCGACGTTGTTGGTGCACCGGAGCGTGAGGCTCTGGATGCGCGGCGTCAAGGTGGGTGCCAGCGCGCTGTCCACAAACAGCACGTGGTATTCGTTGGTCACGCCCGCGACGTCGTTGGTCCAGCGCGCACTCCAGAGGCGGACCACCCCATCGGGTTTGGGCACGAACGGCGCGACCAGGTTGGTCACCAGCAGGTTGCCGTTGGTCCGGCGCAGGTGAATGTCCAGCCACGGCGAGACGATCTTGGCCCCCTGGCTGCCGATGAAATGGTTGGTCGCCTGGATAAGCGTGTAATTGAGTGCGGAGATTTGCGCATTGGACAGGTTGAGCGTTCCCTCGGCGCGCAGCTCGATCCGCCCGGAAAGATTCGTCACGTTCCGACCCACCACGTCCGGCAGCAGTTCGGTCGTGGCCTCGAACAACGCTGCGTAGGCCGTAAATTCGTTGGTGATCACCGGTGGGTTCCCATCGAACGTATTCGACGGCAAACCCGGCGCCGCAGGCGGCCCGAGCGGGAGCGGACTATTCGGTTGCGAAAACTGGTAATTGACCGGTTTGAAGGTGACCCGCGGTCCGGCCGTGCCGTTGGGCGCCACCGCCAGCCTCGGATCGGAGCCAAACGTGTCGCGCAGATAAATCCAGTTGGTCTGGAGCTGACCCAGTTGATTGGTCACCACCGAACGCCACTCCACCCAGGGATCTCGCGCCGAGCGAAAATACACGCTGACTGTGAACGCCGGGTTGGTGATGCCCAGAAACACCGCCGTCACGACCCGGTTCGAGGCATCCACCAGCACGTCGTTGACGTAGGCGACCTGATTCGGCGGCGAGAGCAATTCGAACGAGATCGAGTAATCCCGATTTGTAACCAGATGAAACGGCGTGAACGAGGGCAGAAAGTTGAACTGGATCGGCTGCACGGGCGAGCCGTTCACCCCGTCCGCAATGTTCGCATTCCAATAGCCGTCGTGAACGCTCGATGCCGTCACCGAAAAGAGGTTCGTCCCGCTGCGAATAAAGAGGCTGCCCTGGTTGGTGCTGTTAACAGTGCCGCGGTTGAAATCCAGGTCGCGCCCGACCACGCTCATCAGGCTGCCAAAGCCCATGTTGATCACGCCCCGATGCTGCACGTTGGTCGCGTTGACCAGCAGCTTGGTGCCGGCGTCAATCCGACCGCTGTTCGAGACCGTACCGGCGCGCCGCCGGGCCGTGCCGTCGGGCGGAGCGGTCTCGAAGCGGAAGCCCGTCTGGCCGATCATCGTGCCGCGGTTGGTGTAATAAATCGTGCTGGTGGTTTCGTACGGTTCGGAGAGGAAGGCGTCGATCTGGAACCAGTTGTTGTTGACGAAATTGGTGGCGTCAATGACCGGCGGCGTCATGGGCGGAGCGATCACCACGCCGTCGTTGACATAAAACTGCGCCGCCCCCGGGGCGATCGCCGGCCAGGCCAGCAGCATCGCGCCCATCAGCCAGATTCGTTTCATAACATCTGCCAACCGGTTCATCACAATCGCATCAGGGTCAAGGTGCCTGGATCACCAGGGTGTAGGGCCGGTCCACCACCCGCGCGCCCGAATCCGACAATCGCAACGAGAAATCGAATGTTCCCTCGATCGTCGGCGTGCCCGAAAGCACGCCGCTGGGACTGAAGCTCAACCCCGGCGGCAGGCCCGGGCCGCCCGGGGTCACCGACCAGGTGTAGGGCGGTTGGCCGCCGGTGGCGCTGAAACTGACCGTGTACGGCACACCGAGCGTGGCCACCGGCAGGTCCGGCCCCGGCGGCGAGAACAAGATCATCACCTGGTTCTCCAAATCCGTCAGACTGCGCCAGCTCGGATACACCACCGGCGGATTGGTCGTGCCGTCGAAACTGCCCCAGACAAAACTCGATATCGAGGTCGCCTCGTCCAGGAAAAACGGCCCCTGATTGATTCGTAGCGGACCGACCTTGTTGAACTCGATCTCGATGAGCGGCTCGCGTGTGCCCGGGCCGTCCACCCGATCCGGGAACTGAATATTCGCCACCACGTATCCCACACCCCGGCCGGGCGCGGTCCGGAAGCCCAGACCGTGCCAGGCCTCGTCCGGCTGCATTCGTTCCTCGGCGGTGAACAGGAAATCGGGCCCCGTGATGACCCGCCGGAAAATTTCCACATAAGGCCGCGAGTTGGTGACGGCGATCAGGCTGTAGAAGTTGGTGATCGGCTGGAAGAACCGGCCCAGGAGCGAATCGTAATTGGCGCGGAAAAACCGGAACGTGTCCATGCCCTGACGCAACGCCACCGAGTTGGTCACGCAATCAACCGGATGAATGACGAAGATGTAGTTGGTGAAATACGTGATCGTGCTCTGCTCGAACTGCTGTCCCGCAACGTTGGTGACGCCCGGCAGATTGGTGGCCAGCACGATCTGGTTGGTCACCGCCGTGACCTGGATCAACTGGGTGCGCACGATCCAGACGCCGCAGGGCGAATTGGTGGGCAGGATGTAAAAATCGCCGCTGAGCAGATTGGTCGCCACCGTCTGCAATGACACGTTGGTGCAGAGCGTGCCGGCCACGCCCCAGGTGCACGGCTCGACCCGCGTGGTTTGCAGCCGCATTACCCCGTTGGTGAAGAAGGTGTTGGTCACCACGTTGGCGAAACCGTGCTGGAACCAGGTCACCACGTTGGTCGTCAGGTTCGAGGCGATCACCAGCGAGGCCGGACTGCCGGCCGGCGACCAGGGGAAATTGGTGAAGTAGGCGAACACGTTGGTGGTGACGACGTTGGTGAAGATGGGCCGGGTTTCGGTAATGACCAGCCCCGGATAAAGCGCCGTCAGCGCCGCGGCGTCGTTGGTCAGGGCCTGCGCCGCAAACAGCGCCAGATTCGACGTGCCCAGCAACTGGATCGTGTTGAAATTCGTCGCCATCAGCAGGCTGTCGGACGAGACCCCTTCCCAGTTCATGTTGTTGGTCCGGAGCATGTACCGCAGCCCGCCGATGTCATCCCGCGTCAATCCCAGATAATAATCGCCGTAGCTCAGCCCCGACTCGGCCACGGCCGTGGGCGAGGGCGCCAGCGGGTCCACCAGAAATTCCAGCGCATCGGCCAGCGGGTTCGGGCCGGTGCAAAACTCGATAATCTCATAGCTGAACAACGCTCCGTTGACGTAGCGCGAGGGCTCGAAGGTCACCGGGTCGAAATTCCGCATGATCACGTCGTAGTGCATGAACGGACACGAAAGCCCCGGCAGCGGACGCCGATCGCGCAAACACCAGGTGTAGCGGACCGGATCGGTCAGCCCCATCTCCTCGAGCATCATCGCCAGCGCCACGGACTTGAGATCCATCAGGAACAGCGCCTGCGCGGTGTAGTTGTTGCGCGTGGTTTCCAGGGGAAACTCGCTCAGATCGGCCGACATGGCCGAGAAGTTGGTCAGGTTGTTGAAGATGGCGATGGCCTGTTCGACGGCGAACACGCCGTTGGAGCCGAAGTAGTCCAGAAACGACGTGTCGAACGCGTAGTAGAGGTTGGGCGTGTTCCAGCGATATTCCTCACCGAGGTTTTTCGGACCGCCGATGTCGCCGCCCAGATGATAAGCGATGACCGGTTGCTGGAACCCATCCGGCGCCGTACCGCTGGCCGGCGGCGGACCGAGCAACGAGAACGCAGCCGCGCGCTGCACGCCCAGCGCCAACGCCAGCGCCGCCAGCCAACCTTTGCCAATCACAAAGCGCACCATAGCCATTGCACCTCAACGCAGCCGCAGCACCCGGTAGTAACCGGCGCTGCCGCCGCCCACGTACATCGAATCCTGCTGCCCGGCCGCAAACCGCGGCCCGCCCACGTTCGACCAGCCCCCGAGGTTGGTCGAAACCTGCACCTGATAGAGCAGGCCCGGCTGCGTGTTCCAGCTCAGGTACAGGCCCTGCGGCGTCGGATGCAGCCGCAGGCGCAGCACACTGTTCGGATCGGTCGGGTCCGTGCCCGCCAGAAATTCGTTGCGATTCGACACCCCGTCGCCGTCCGAATCGGCAAACGGCGAGGGCCACGAAAACACATCCGGCCCGAAGTAGTACTGCATCCACTCGTAGGGCACACCGCCATAGGTCAGCACGCCGTAGGTCGTGTTGGTGGTTGCACCCGAAAGCGGCGAGCGCCGTCCATCGGCCAGCACATAGGCGATGCGGAAGTAGTGCGTGCTGGCGGGCGCCAGGCCCGTCATCTTCCAGGCGTTGTTGGTGACCGTGGCGGTGGGCGAGGCCGCGCCATCGGCATACACCTCGTAGTGCGCCACGTTGAAGCCGGCCACCGGCGGCCAGGTCACGCTCAGCGCGTTGGAACTCAACACCGAGACATAGGGCGGATCGGGCGCGAACAACGGCTGATTGGTCGAGGCGTACCGCTGCGCCATGAGTTCCATACCCTGAGCCACGCTCACGAAACTGCTCCAAACCGCCAGAAACCGCTCCACTCCGTCGGAGGCCACCACCGGGTGCAGTTGTTGGTTCACGGTCGTGGTGTTGACCCGAAACTCCTCGCCCGCCGGCACGCCGTCGCCCCAGAGCACCCGGCCAAAAACCCCCTCTCGCGATCCGTCCTGACCCAGGCTCGTCCAGACCACTAGGTAATCGGTGCCAATCGCCGCCACCCGCGGGAAGACCTGGTCGCCGTACAAAAACGCATTCACGCGCCGGGCTTCCCCGCCCCAGCCGGCCCCGGTGAACGCCCGCGCAACGATGTCCCAACTGTTGCTGCGGTTCGACAGATCGCGTTCGGACCACACCGCCAAGAAGCCGCCGTCACTGCCCGCCGCCACCGCCGGCGTGGCGCAGGCATTGGTGGTGGTGTTGAGCAGAAACTCTCCGCTGTCGGGCACGCCGTTGGCCCGGAAAAAGCGCGCGTAAATGTCCGCTCCGTTCTCGTAGCGCTGCTGTTCGCTCACCCAGGCGATGAGGAAACGCCCGTCGGCCAGCGCCGCCACCGCGGGGTTGCGCTGGTTGTAGGTGGTGAACTGGTTGACGAGGAATTCGCCGCCCAGTTTCTGGCCGCTCGGACTGAACCGCTGGGCATAGACATCCTGCAGACTGGTGGCCGAGACCTGGTTCATGCTCGCCCAGGCCACCACCACGGTGCCGTCGTTGAGCACCGCCACGGCCGGGTGACGCTGAAACACGTTGGTCGCGGTGTTCACCATCACATCCCCGGTCAACCACGTGTTGCTGGCCGAAAGAAACCGCGCATAGATGTGCTGATAGCTGGGCCGGCCGCCCTGCCAGACGAACACCGCCCCGCCATCCCGCAACAGGGCCACGCGCGGCCGCTCCTGATCCGCGCTGCCCTGCTGGTTGACTCGAAAGCTGCTCAACGTCGGCGAAAATCCGCTGTCGAGCCGTTGCGCGCTCACTCCCAAACCGACGCCATCGGTGAAATTGTCCTGCCAGACCAGGTAACCGCCGCCGGGCCGCACCGCCACGTCCGCAAACGCCTGATCGCCGCTCAATCCCGGCGCAATCCGATACTCGCCGCCCTGCGTGACATAACCGCTCTGAGCCTGCGCCCCGCCGGCCAGGGCCAACAGCAGCGCCGCGAGCGCCCGACCCCGGGCCGCGCCCGACCGGCCAACGCTGCGGCGCGGGCGATCCGCGATCGGGTTCGGCTGCGTCCCCAACGCGCGGGACATCCGCCGCCCCGACCGCAACCAGCAAATCTTCACTCGCTTCATAATCACGTCGCGTTCCACATGAGCGTTTCGCGGCCGGAAGCCTCCAGTTCGGCCAACAGCGATCGAAAACCCCAGCGTGTGTACAGCTCCCGCAGCCGCTTCAGATCCGGCGAGCGCAACTGCAGCGCCTCGGGCGAAAACTCGCAATCCAGATCGGCTTTGAGCCGCACCAGATCCACGTTGCGCCGCACCCGCTCGGCCGAAGCCGCCAGCGCCGCGCGCAATCGCTCCGGTTTGACCTCCTCCAGCCGCGCATAAATCGCCTCGATTGAACCGAATTGCCGCAGCAGCTCGGCGGCGGTTTTCGGCCCGATGCCGGGCACGCCCGGGATGTTGTCCGAACTGTCGCCGACCAGCGCCAACCAGTCCACGATTTGCTCCGGCGAGACTCCGGTTTTCTCGCGCACGCGCTCGACCGTCCACACCGTTTCGGTCTTGTCGTGCGGATTGAGCAAACCCACGCCCGGCCCGACCAGTTGCATGAAATCCTTGTCCGAACTGGCGATGATCACCTCCCAATGCACCGCAACGGCCCGCCGCACCAGACACGCAATGTAGTCGTCGGCCTCGACCCCTTCGCGGCAGAACGACGCCACCCCGGCGGCCTGCAGATACTCGATGATCTGGTCCAGTTGCGGAACCAGCTCGGCGGGCATCTCCGGCCGTTGCGCCTTGTACTGCGGCAGCGCGGCGGTTCGTTCGGCGCTCAGCCCGCCGTCCCAAACCACCATCGCATGGGTCGGCGCAACCTGCGCCCGCATTTTGCCGAACATCCGGATGAATCCGAAAATGGCATTGGTGGGCGCACCCGAGGGCGAACGCAACTGGCGAATCGCGTAGAACGCCCGGTAGGCATACGCGTGACCGTCCACAATCAGAAAGCGAGCCATGGAAACACGGTTGTCGTCGCCATCAAGGACCACGCCGGAACGGCTCGAGCCGGCCGGCTCGCACGCCCACGCCCGGGTCGGCCGTGCCACCCGAGCCAGTCGGTTCGACGCCTTGGGGCCGGACCGGCATGGCTGCAGCCTGGCTGTGGCCGCGCGCGCGGGTGGGTTCTGGAGCAGGTTCAGCATTGCGATTCATTCCTGGCCGGACTTTTCGGGCCGGGGCGTCGCCACCGGCGGGGCGATCGGGATCGGGCCGGTTTCTTTGGGTTGCGGCGGAATGCTGGTGAGGGCAAACGGCATTTCCTCGTCGGTGTGCAACCGGTTGCCGGCCGGATCAATCATCGTCGGGGTCACGAAGATGACGAGGTTCTTTTTGTTGGTGGTTTTGGATTCGCTGCGGAAGAACCGGCCCAAGAGGGGCAAGTCGCCCAGCACCGGCACCTTGTCCTTGATGCTCTGGACCTTGTCGGAGATCAATCCGCCCAGCACGACCGTCTGGCCGTCCCAGACGTTGACGGTGGTGACGACCTGCCGGACGGTGAAACGCGGCAGCACGGTCGGCACCAGCACCGTGCCCGGAGGCAACGAGCCGGAGGCCAGCACCTCCTGGGGATTGTCGTAGCCGGCAAACTCCGCCAGCGAAGGAATCAAGGTCAGATTGATCGTGTAGCCGTCGGAGAGCACGTTCGGGATCACGTCCAGCACCGGGCCCTGCTCGACCTGCTGGGGGATCGGATACACGAACGCATTGCCCACCGCGGGCTGAACGACCTGCGCGCGCAACGGGCCGGCCGTGGCGGCTGCCAGCAACGCGCCCGCCACCGCCGCAAACCGCATCGAAGTGTTTTGGATCTTCATGGTCGCAATCACGGTTAAAGTCCGTTCAATCGCTCATTGTCCCACCGTGCCACCAGTGGTGGTCACCCCGCCGCTGATGGCCTGGCTGAAGTCGTAATCAATGATCACCGTCTTCACGTCGGTCGCTTTCATCTGCGCCTGGCGACCGCTGATGACGGTGACCTCGGTCGAGCTGAGCACGTCCACGCCGCCGCGCTGTTCCAGAGCGCGAATGACCACCCGGAACTGCGGATCGGTCAAAATGCCCGTCAGCGTAAAGAGCGCCGTTTGCGGATTGCGCAACCCGCCGGTGATCAACTGATCGGTCTGCGCCGGCGAGATCGTGGTGGGATTGCCCGGCGGGAAAAGCGAGCCGGGGAACACGCCGCCGGGATTGGCCGGCGAGGGCGGCGCGCCAAAGGACGGCGCCGTGCCGCCCTGCACCCCCATCGCCCGGTTGTTGAGCAAAAAGTTGCCCAGATACCAGTCAAACCCAAGCCCGCGATTGTCGTCCTGGGTGATCTCGACGAATTTGGATTTGATGTTCACCTGGGGCGGCACGGTGCTGAGGACCTGCATCGCCGCCTCGATCATGTCCAGATCCTGCAGGGTGGCGCGCACCAGCAACACACCGGCCCGGTCGTTGAAAAACAGCGCCTTGGGCGGCGTCAGATCCACGCCCACGGTCGTGAAAAAGTTCCTCGCCGCCGCCTGCACCTCTTCGATCGTGTTGGTGCGCGTGATGAAGCGGATGCCGCCCTCCCCGCCGCCACTGATCTGACCACCGCCACGATCTCCCCCACCGGTGATCGCACCACCGGCCGGATTGACCCGCGCAACGATGGCCCCCAAACCGTATTGACCGCCGCCCCCACCGTAACCGCTGACGACAACGCCACCGGGCGGGCGCTCGGCGG
>CAYXJB010000084.1:11677-11893 GCA_964465445.1 uncultured Verrucomicrobiota bacterium | reverse complement strand
GGCAGGCGACCACCGGCGCGACCAGCTCGGGCCGAATTCCGCCAATCCGCTCGAACAGATCGGCCACCTGCTTGTGCTTGATGCGCAACTGCGCCTCGTAGGCCAGATGTTGATACTGGCAGCCGCCGCACGCGCCAAAATACCGGCAGGCCGGCTCGACCCGCTCGGGCGAACGCTCCAACCACCGCACCGGACGCGCCCGGGCAAAATGCTTCT
>CAYXJB010000084.1:7130-11626 GCA_964465445.1 uncultured Verrucomicrobiota bacterium | reverse complement strand
CAGGAAGTGGCGCGGCCGGACCTCGATTTCTCGTTCGCCGCCGAAGGCGATGTCCTGAATGCTCAATGTGAGCCGATCGCCCCGACGACACACCGGGGTGGCCGACTTCAATTCCGTGTGTTCGCCCGATGCCATCTGCGTCAGAGTGTGTCGGTGCGCGAGCGCTGGCCTCGCTCAACCCGGCAGTTTGCGCCGCCGCCCGGCCAGGAACAATCCCCACACCAGCAGCGCAAAAGGCAGCAACGTCAGCGCATCGGCGTGCGGACCGCCGAAGAACGGGTTGTGACGCTGCGCCCAGTGCGTCAGGCGCGCGTCCAGCCCGCTGAAAGCCCCGGCCATGAACGCAATGACGATTCCGGCCAGCGCACCGCCGGCGATGTAACCGCTGGCCAGCAACACGCCCGGGCTGCGATCGCTTTCGGCCGCCCGCGCGGCCTCATCGGCCGGTTGCGGTTGCTGCGCCCGGGCACGTCGGTCCGCCAGCCAGCGCAACAGCCCGCCCACAAAAATCGGTGTCGAAGAGGAAATGGGCAGATACACCCCCACGGCAAAGGCCAGCGACGACACCCCGGCCAGCTCCAGCACCAGCGCGATCATCGCCCCGCAGAGCACCAGCGCCCAGGTCAGTCGCCGATCCAGAATGCCCTTGATGATGTAGCTCATGAGCGTGGCCTTGGGCGCGTCGAACTTTCGCACCTCGGTGCCGTCGGGCCGGGTGCGAAACACGCCGTTGATGCCCGGGTCCACCAACCAGACCGCGCGACCGGATTCGTCCACCAGGTACTTGCCCGGCGGACCGCCGCTGGCGTCGGTCTTGTGCCAGACCCAATACGTTCGCGAGTCGTCCCGGGCCTGCGGTCCGGTGAGCCGCTCGGTGCGATCCAGCCGCAACCCCGGCGGCGCCGTCAACCCGGGCGCCACCTGCCCGGCCGGCACGTACACGGTTGCCGCGCGGTTCAAGCCCAGCAACACCGGGCCCAGCACCAGCGCGCTGGCCGCCGCCCCGATCAAGATCGCCACCTGCTGATGTCGCGGCGTGGCCCCGAGCAGGAAGCCGGTCTTGAGATCCTGCGAAGTCGTGCCGCCGTTGGACGCGGCGATGCACACAATGCCGCCCACCGAGAGCGCCGTCACGTAATACGGCCCGCCGGTCCAGCCCAGCGCCAGGAAAATCACGCACGTCAACAACAGCGTCGCCACCGTCATGCCCGAGATCGGATTGGACGAAGATCCGATCTCGCCGGTCAGCCGCGACGACACCGTCACGAAGATGAATCCGAACACCACGATCAACAGCGCACCCAGCAGATTCATGTGCAACGGCGGTGAAACCAGAATCGCCGCCACCAGCACCGCCACGCCGGCCGCCACCAGGCGCATCGAGATGTCCCGCTCGGTCCGCGCCACCGCCGCATGCGCTTCGGCCGCGCGACGCAAATCCGCCAGACCCGATCGGATGCCCCGCAGGATCGTCGGCAACGATCGCAGCAGGCTGATGATGCCGCCGGCGGCCACGGCCCCGGCGCCGATGTACAGGATGTAGGCGGCGCGGACCTCGGCCGGACTCATCGCCCCGACCGGTTTGGTGCCCGGGCTCAGCGGTGTGTCGAGTGCCTGGGTGAAAAAGACGATCAAGGGCGTGAGTACCAGCGCGCTGAGCGCACCGCCGGCCATGACAATCGAGGCAATCCGCGGTCCGATGATGTAGCCCACGCCCAGCAATTCCGGCGAGACTTCCGCAGCCACCGAGCCGCCCTTGAGCGGCGGGCCAAAGATCTTTTCCGGCACGTCCTTCCAGAGCTTGAAGGCCGACATCAACGTCTTGTAGGCCAGCCCGATGCCAAAGCCGGTGAAGATGGTGTGAGCGCTCAGGCCCGGCCGCACCGCGCTCGGGTCCGACGCCTCCGAACCGGGCACGAATCGCGACGCCGCAGCCGCCAGCGATTCGGGATCGGCCCCGGCCTTGAGCACCTCGGCGCAGGCGGTGCCTTCCGGGTATTTGAGCCGACCGTGCTCGGCCACGATCAGCGCCCGCCGCAGCGGGATCATCATCAAAATGCCCAAAAGCGCCCCCAACAATCCCACCAGCATCACCCGACCCGGTTCCAGATCGAAGCCCAGGATCAAAATCGCCGGCATCGTCACGCCCAGGCCGAAGGCAATGGATTCGCCGGCCGAGCCGGCCGTCTGAACGATGTTGTTTTCCAGAACCGTCGCGTCCCGGCGTCCCAACCGCGACCAGAGCCGGAACAACGTCAGCGAAATGACCGCCACCGGGATCGAGGCGCTGACCGTCAGGCCGACTTTCAGCACCAGGTAGAGCGAGGAGGCCCCGAACACCATGCCCAACAACGTGCCCACCAGCAGCGCACGCGGGGTGAACTCGCGCAGGTTCGCCTCCGGCGGTATGAACGGCTCGAAGGCGCGCGCCGATTCCGTTGGACGGGGCAGGGCGGACATGGCTCAGCACCACTTCGGAGCCGCGCGTTGCGCCGCTCGATCGGGTGGAATGATCCGCAACGGGGTTCGCGCCGTCATGACCGCAATCGCGCCATGAAACCGGGCTCGCTCCCGGCCAGGTCGGCCCGGCGCTGTTCGGCCAGCAGTCGGCCGTACACGCGCACGTCGCGCACCAGCATCTCCAGCCGCTCGCGCAGCCGCTCGCTGACGATGCGCCCGTCGGCCACGTCCTCCTCCTCGGCGAAGGAGGTTCCGTAGGGCAACGTCCACGCGTAGCACTGCCGCGCCACGGTGCGCAACTGATCGGTCACCGTCAGCCCCTTCTCGTGGGAGGCCACGACCGTGGCGAAGAGTTTGCCGGCGAACTCGCGCCAGAAATAATCGAGGAAATTCTTGAGCACGCCGCTGATGCTGCCGTGGTAGTCGGGCGAGCCCAGCACATACACGTCGGCGCGTTCGACCCGCTGTTTGAGCGCCGGAAACCACGGTTCTTTTTCGGCCGTGTCCGGACAGTAAAACGGCAGCGGCTCGGCCTGCAAATCCAGCACGTCCACCTCGCAACCCTCCTCACGCCAGCGCGCGGCCAGGTGCTGCACCACCACGCGCGTGATCGAAGCTCGATGCAGGCTGCCGACCACGGCCAGGATTCTGAGCGGCTGTTGCGACATGCGCCGCAGAGTGCGGAGCGCATCGGCGAAAGTCCAGCGGCTTGATGCTGCGCTCCGGCGGTCTCCCGGCGCGAACGTCACCCGCGCCGGGCATCGAGCCCCGGTGGCAGAAGCTGTCCGGGTCGGCGATTCAAATGCGGCGTGGCAGGCTGTGCCAAGCGCCGTCGGCGCGGCGTTGCTGGCATGGTTCGTGCACCGTCTTGCGCCGTTGCGAGGGCCGACCAACGTTCAACGCAAAGTGACCCGAGTAAAACCGGTTTCGAGCCATTTTATTGCGGCGGCATCGAGGCGACTCGTTGCGTGGGCCGGCGCGGTCCTGGCCGGGGCGGCCAGTGTCCTGGGCGGCGATGTCCATTTGGACATGCTCAGGACGCGGACAGGCGCGTTCACCAATGTCACGGTAGTGAGCCAGAGCCGAACCGACCTGTTCATCCGACACGCTCGGGGCATCGCCAACGTCAAAATCAGCCAGATCGAGGACGAGGCCGCGCTGCGTGCGCTGGGTTTGTACGTCGAACCGCCGCCGCAGAAGAAACCTTCGCCGGTCGCCTCGGCGGGCTCGGCGCTGGCGCCGCTGGCCGCGAGCGCGAAACTGCCGGCGCAAACGCTCGGCCGGGCGGAACAACAGCTCGATCGGGTGCGTTCGCTGGCGGCAATGGCCGCGCGGCAACCGGCGCGGGTGCTGGCGCTCTGGGCCGGGGTGACGCTGGCAGTGTATCTGTTTTTCTGTCATTGCCTGGCGCTGATTTGCCGCAAAGCGGGTCGGTCAGCCGGCCCGTTGATCTGGGTGCCGGTGCTGCAGGCGCTGCCGCTGTTCCGCGCCGCGCAGATGTCGCCCTGGTGGTTGCTGGCGTGTCTGGTGCCGATCGCCAACGTCATCGTGTCGGTGGTGTGGTGTTTCCGGATTGTCCGCGCTCGGGGCAAGAGCGTGCTCACGGCTGTTGCGCTGCTGTTGCCGGGGCTCAATGTGCTGGCGCTGTTGTATCTGGCGTTTTCCGACGGCGCGCGCCCGGAAACGCAGGAACGCGTCGCCAGCGCCCGCGAATCGCTCGTGTTCGAGACCTGAAACGACTCGTCCCGCCGCCGGGGCGGGCCGGTTGCCGACATCCGTTGCAGCGTTGCCAATGGCGCCGCGAGACAGAGCAGCGCGGCGCGGATTTTTTCTTGAATCGCTCTGTGGCAGAGCCCGAGCCTTGCGCTGATGCAAGAACCGGGTCTGCAGCTTTCCTCGGTGGCAGTGGCGCTCACGAAAAGCCCGCCGCGCGATCTGGAGGCTCCGGTTCATAGCCGGCCTCTCAAAAGCGTTGTGCTGACGTTGCGGGCGTGCCTGATCGTGGGATTGTTTGGGGCGACGTTGCCGGCGGCAGA
>CAYXJB010000084.1:0-7120 GCA_964465445.1 uncultured Verrucomicrobiota bacterium | reverse complement strand
CAACCCGTCTCCGCCGCTCGACCTAATTTTCTCATCATCGTCGCCGACGACCTCGGCTACGCGGATGTCGGCTTCAACGGAGGGAAAACCATCGCCACGCCGAACCTGGACCGGCTGGCGGCCAACGGCATCGTTCTCACTGATTTCCGTGCCACGCCCATTTGCTCGCCCACCCGCGCCGGTCTGCTGACCGGTCGCTGGCCGTTGCGCTTTGGCCTGATGCGCGCCGTCGTTCCCCCGTGGTCGCGATATGGTTTGCCCCCGGAGGAAAACACGTTGCCCGAACTGCTCGCGCCCGCGGGCTACGAGCTGCGCGCGCTGGTCGGCAAGTGGCATCTGGGGCATGCGCGTCGCGCGTTTTTGCCGCTCCAACAGGGCTTCACCCGCTTCTACGGCCACTACAACGGCGCGATTGACTATTTCACCCACGAGCGCGAGGGCGAGTGCGACTGGCATCACGACGAACGCACCGTCCGTGAGGAAGGCTACAGCACTGATTTGTTGGGCAACGAGGCCGCGCGGCTCATCCGCACCGCGCCGCCGGGCAAGCCGTGGCTGGTTTATCTCGCCTTCAACGCGCCCCACTCGCCCTATCAGGCCAAAGCGGAAGATTTGAAAAAGTATGAGCACCTGCCGCGACCCGAGCACCGCGCCTACGCGGCCATGGTGGATTGCATGGACCAGGCCGTCGGACGCGTGCTCGCCGCGGTGGAAGCGCGCCCGGACGCCACCAATACGCTGGTATTGTTTTTCAGCGACAACGGCGGCATCCCGCGCGTGGGCAGCAGCAATCATCCCTGGCGCGACGGCAAGGCGACCGTTTATGAAGGCGGCACGCGCGTCTGCGCCGCGATCCGCTGGCCGGCGGGCGGCCTGACCGGCGGCCGACGCTTTGGCGGGCGCATCGGTTACATTGACGTGCTGCCCACGTTGCTGGCCGCCGCGGGCGTGACACCGCCGCAAAATCTCGACGGCATCAATTTCCTGCCCGCCCTGCGCGGCCGGTCGCCCCTGCCCGAGCGGAGGTGGTTTTCCTACATTCAGCAGGACCAAACCGCGCACGCCGCGGTTCATGCCGCCCGATGGAAGCTGGTGGCGCATGGCGACGTCTTTTCGGAATCGCCGGGCGATCCTCCCAAACTGGAGCTTTACGACCTGGAAACGGACCCGGGCGAGACCAACAATCTGGCGGCGCAACATCCGGAGCGCGTCGCTCGATTGCACTGCGAGCTGCGCGAATTTGGTCGGCTGCAGCGGCCCGGCGTGGGGCCGTACGGTGAAGGCCGCGCCGGTTTCCGCGCGCCCAAGGATTGGATCATCACGGAATGAGCGTTCGCCGGCTTTCCCGCACGGTTCTTCTGGTCGCCGGCCTGGCGTTGACGGGCATCACGGCCCGAGCGCTCGACCGTCCCAATGTGCTGCTGCTGTGCGTGGACGACCTCAAGCCCACGCTCGGTTGTTACGGCGACAAGCTGGCCAAAACGCCGAACCTCGATCGGCTGGCTGCGCGCGGCACGCGGTTCGAGCTGGCCTATTGCAACCAGGCCGTGTGCGCGCCCTCGCGCAACGCCCTGCTCGTGGGAGCGTGCTCGACGACGCTGGGCATCTACAACCTGGGCACGAATTTCCGCCGGGCCGTGCCCGACGCCGTCACCGTGCTGCAGTACTTCCAGCGGCATGGCTGGCGCACCGAGGGCGTGGGCAAGATTTTTCACATCGGCCACGGCAACCACGACGACACCAACTCCTGGAGCGTGCCCTTCCAGCCGGAGAAGGTCGTCGAGTACGTCCTGCCCGAAAACTCAGCCCAGGGCCGGCTCACGCGCGAGGAAGCCTTTTTCACCAACCAGCAGCTCAGGAACAATCGCCGCCTGCCCCGCGGCGCGGCCTGGGAAATCGCGGACGTTCCCGACAATGCCTACGCCGACGGGCGCATCGCCGACGAGGGCATTCGCCGGTTGCGCGCCGCCCGCGCGCGCCCCGACCAACCGTTCTTTCTGGCGCTGGGCTTTGTGAAACCGCACCTGCCGTTCTGCGCGCCGAAAAAGTATTGGGAACCTCACGACCGCAAGGCGTTTGGGCTGGCCGCGCGCCAGACGCCGCCCGACGGCGCGCCGCCGTACGCCGGCAAAACCCTGGGTGAACTGAATCAATACGTCCCCATCCCGCAGGAGGGTTTGCTCGACGCCGACCTGCAACGCACGCTCATCCACGGCTACTACGCGTGCGTGAGCTTCATGGACGCGCAGGTCGGCCGCGTGCTGGATGAATTGGATCGGCTCGACCTGGCCACCAACACGATCATCGTGCTCTGGGGCGACCACGGCTGGCATCTGGGCGACCACGGCATGTGGACCAAACACACCAACTACGAACAGGCCAACCGTCTGCCGTTCATCATCGTCGCTCCCGGGGTGGCGCGCCCCGGCAGCGTCACCCGCCAGTTGGCAGAAAACGTGGATCTCTACCCCACGCTGGTCGAGCTGGCCGGGTTGCCGAAACCGAACGTGCCCCAACCGCTGGACGGCGTGAGCCTCGTGCCTGCGTTACGCAATCCCCGGGCGCGCGTCAAAGATCACGTCTATCACGCCTACCCGCGCCAGCGCGCCGGCGAGCCGGTCATCGGTCGCGCGATTCGCACCGAGCGCTACCGGCTGGTCGAATGGAAACGCCCGGGCGCACCGGCTGATACCGCCGATTTGGAACTCTACGACTACCGGACCGACCCGGACGAAACCCAAAACCTCGCCAGCAAGCGCCCCCGGGTGGTCGCGCAACTGCGCGCCCTCCTCGCCCGCCATCCCGAGGCCAAGCCACAGATTCGGTGAAGCATGCCCAAGATTCTCGCCGGCTTCGTTCGTCGCCCCGCCGCCAGCATTGCGAGATCCATTTCGCACACGAGTTTCGCGGCAGGCGCGTCGCTCCTGGTTGCGGCGCTGTTGGGCGCACCTGCATCGGCAACGACGCCCGCCGCCGGGCCACGACCCAACTTCATCGTCGTGCTGATTGACGACCTGGGCTGGGGCGATTTCTCCTGCTTCGGCAACCCCGCGGTCAAAACCCCGCACGCCGACCGGCTCGCCGCAGAGGGATTGCGTTTCCGGCAGTTCTACGTCAACTCGCCCATCTGCTCGCCTTCGCGTGCGGCGCTGACCACGGGCCAGTATCCGCAACGCTGGCGCATTCATTCCTATCTGGCCGACCGCAAGGCCAACGAGCGCCGCGGCATGGCGCAGTGGCTCGATCCGCGAGCGCCCACGCTGGCGCGCTTCCTCCAACAGGCCGGCTACGCGACGGGTCACTTCGGCAAATGGCACCTGGGCGGCCAGCGCGACGTGGGCGAGGCGCCGCTCATCACCGAATACGGCTTCGAGGAAACGCTCACGCAATTCGAGGGCCTCGGCCCGCGCATCCTGCCGTTGTGCGACGCCCACGACGGCAAACCACCACGCCCTCACGCGCTCGGCTCTGACAATCTCGGTCGCGGCCCGATCATCTGGATGGACCGCGCGAAAGTGACCGAAGCCTTCGTGGGCGCGGCCATCGGGTTCGTGCGCAAAGCCGTCGCCGACGGGCGACCGTTTTACGTGAACGTCTGGCCCGACGATGTGCACTCGCCGTTTTATCCGCCGGCACATCGGCGCGGTGACGGCAGCAAACGCGCGCTCTATCACGGCGTGTTGCAAACCATGGACGAGCAACTCGGCGCGCTGTTCGACTTCGTCCGCAACCACGCGCAGTTGTGCACCAACACGCTCATCCTCATGTGCTCGGACAACGGCCCGGAAGCCGGCGCAGGCTCGGTCGGCCCGTTTCGCGGCGGCAAAACGATGCTCTACGAGGGCGGCGTTCGCTCGCCGCTCATCGTGTGGGGGCCGGGCTTCGTTCCGTCGAACAAAGCCGGTTCGGAAAACACGACGTCCGTGCTTTCGGCGCTGGACGTTGTGCCGTCGCTGCTCGCGCTGGCGAGGGTGAAGTTCACCGCCGACATCTTCGATGGCGAAAATCTCGCCGACACGTTGATCGGACGCGCCACCAATTCACGCCGCGCGCCCTTGTGCTGGCGGCGTCCGCCCGACCGGCCCGGCGAGGGCGAAGATTTGCCCGACCTGGCCATCCGCGAGGGCCGCTGGAAACTGCTCTGCGAATTCGACGGCTCGTCGCCGCAACTGTACGACCTGGAGACGGACGCCGGGGAGACGAGGAATCTGGCGGCGCAACACCCCGACCGGGTCCGCCGTCTGACCGAAGCGGTGTCGCACTCCCCCAATCCGGCCGGGTTGCGGCTGATTCGGAAGGTGTGTGCGGGCCGGCAGAGCAACGTTGCCGGCGCGAACGCTCGGTTCGGCGCAGGAACAGTGCGATCCGATGCGTTCACCGGCGGCGATGGCGGCGCAGCAGTGGGCGGATTTTTTCTTGAATCCGGCAGTGGCAGAGCCCGAGCCTGTGCTCGATGCATGAGCCGGGTCTGGAGCTTTCCTTGGTGACGACGCCGCTCACCGAAAGCCCGCTGCGCGACCTGGAAGCGATCATTCGCTCCCGCACGCCACTGATCGCGGTCGAGAGCAACGAAGAACCCGAGATCGTCAATCTGGTGCGACGGATTGGGCAGCGGCTGCAGCTCAAGGCGTATCGCTGGACGGTGACCGAGGGATTGCGCGCGTTCGAGCCGGCGGATCAACCGCTCGAGTCGGTCTCCAGTTCGCAGGAGCTGCTGCGCTACATCAAAAGCTCGGCCCGGTATGCGCTGTTTGTCCTGCTGGATTTTCATCCGTACCTGCAGGACCCGGTCCATGTGCGACATCTCAAAGACATCGCGCTGGCGTATCCGCGGCATTTCTCGACGGTGGTGATGGTGGGCCCGGCACTGGTGCTGCCCGAGGAACTGCGACCGTTCACGGGTTGGTTTCGCCTGCCGCTGCCCACGCTCGAACAGTTGCGCCAGATCGTGTTCGAGGTGGCCGCCGAATGGGCTGCCACGCGTGGTCGGGGCGGGGTCGAAACCACCAACAAGGCGCTCGATCAACTGGTGCGGCATCTGGCGGGGCTGACGGCGACCGATGCCCGTCGGCTCGCTTTCAAAGCCATCAACGATGACGGCGTCATTTCCGAAAGCGATCTGCCCGAGGTGGCGCGCGCCAAGTACGAACTGCTCGGGCGCGATGCGCCGTTGAGCTTCGAGTACGAGACGGCGCAATTCTCCGAGGTCGGCGGGTTGCGGCGGCTGCGCCAGTGGCTGGAGGCGCGCCGGAGTTTTTTTCTGGGCGAACAGCAACCGGGTCTGGACCCGCCCCAGGGCGTGTTGTTGCTGGGCGTGCAGGGTTGCGGCAAGAGCCTGGCCGCCAAGGCCACCGCCGGCGTGTTCGGCGTGCCGCTGCTGCGACTGGATTTCGGCACGCTCTACAACAAGTACTACGGCGAGACCGAACGCAATCTGCGCAAGGCGCTCGACACTGCCGAGGTCATGGCCCCGTGCGTGCTCTGGATTGACGAGATCGAAAAAGGCGTGGCGGTGGGCGACGACGACGAAGGGCTCTCGCGCCGTGTGCTCGGGACGCTGCTGACCTGGATGGCCGAGCGCCGCAAACCGGTCTTTCTGGTCGCCACGGCCAACGACATCGCCCGCCTGCCGCCGGAGCTGGTTCGCAAGGGGCGGTTCGACGAAATTTTCTTCGTGGACCTGCCCTCGCGAGAGAACCGGCGCGAGATTTTCCGGATTCACCTGACCAAACGCGGTTTGCCGCTGGAGGCGTTCGATCTGGACCGGCTGGCGGCGGCGGCCGAGGGCTTTTCGGGCTCGGAAATCGAGCAGGCGATTGTCTCGGCGCTCTACACCGCGCACGCTCGGGGTCGGCGACTCGATGCCGGGGATCTGCTGGCCGAATTGCAGGCGACCCGGCCGCTGTCGGTGGTCATGGCCGAAAAGGTCGAATTTTTGCGGTCCTGGGCGCGCGAGCGCACCGTGCCCTGCGATTGACGGCGGCGCATGCGCGGGCTGGTGGCATGGGGGCTGTGCGTTTGGGCGCTGGGTTGCGCGGCCGAGGCGCCGCCGCGCGTGGGCATTTCCCGGGACGGGCGTGCGTTTGTGCAGTTGCCGAGCGCGCAGCGGTTTGTGCCCTGGGGTTTCAATTACGACCGCGACGATGCGGGCCGGCTGATCGAAGATTATTGGGAGACCGATTGGGCGCGGATCGAGGAGGATTTTCGGGAGATGAAGGCGCTGGGGGCAAACGTGGTGCGCGTGCATCTGCAGTTCGGTCGCTTCATGGAATCGGCCACGCGCCCCAACCGCCGTGCGCTGGCCCGGCTGGACCGGCTGCTGCGGCTGGCCGAACGCACCGGGCTGTACCTGGATGTCACCGGGCTGGGCTGCTACCACAAGGCCGATGTGCCGGCGTGGTACGATGCCCTGGACGAGTCGGCCCGCTGGGAGGCGCAAGCGGCTTTTTGGCGAGCGGTGGCCGGACGCGCTCGCCGCAGCAAGGCGGTGTTCTGCTACGATTTGATGAACGAGCCGGTCGTACCCGGCGATGCATCGCCGCGGACCGACTGGCTCGAGCCGCCGTTTGCCGGCAAACACTACGTCCAGTTCATCACCCGGCAACGCGGCAACCGGGACGCGCCGGAGATCGCCCGGGCCTGGATTCGGCATCTGACGCGCGCCATCCGCTCGGTGGATTCGCGCACGCTCATCACCGTGGGCCTGGTGGACTGGAGTTTGGATCGGCCCGGTCGGTTGCGCTCCGGGTTTGTGCCCGAGCGGATTGCGCCGGAGCTGGATTTTTTGAGCGTGCATTTGTATCCGGAAGCCGGCGGCGTGGACGCGGCGCTGGAGACGCTGCGCGGATTTGTGGTGGGCAAACCGGTGCTGATCGAGGAGACGTTTCCGCTGCGTTGTTCGCTACCGGAACACGTGCGATTTCTGGAACAATCGCGCCCGCTGGCGGCCGGCTGGCTGCAGTTTTACTGGGGACGCACCGAAGCCCGGTACCGGGCCGGTCAGACATTAACCGATGCGTTGATGGCAGCGGCGTTGGAAGCGTTCCGGACCAACGCGCCGCGCTTTCGGCAGCCCTGAACACTCCGTCGCCCGTGCTCAGGTCGGCTCGCCGCTGTGGCG
>CAYXJB010000083.1:8665-12047 GCA_964465445.1 uncultured Verrucomicrobiota bacterium | reverse complement strand
CGTTCGAGCAGGGATTGGAGGTGCGCCTGCAGTTCCTCGGCCGAAACGAGCCCTTCTTCGCGCAGGTCCAGGCAATGATGCCGGCGCAGCCGCCAGCGGCCGAACCAGTTCTCCAGCAGCAATGCCCGCACGCAGCGGCTGCCGACGTCCAGCGCCAAGACGCGACCGACGTTGAGGCGCGCGCCCAGCTCGCGCAGCCGCCGGGTCTTATGGGTTAGGGGTTCAGCCACGGCGGTGCTCATGGGCGGTAAGCGGGCGAGCCGCCCGCCGGGACGGCGTGGTTGTGGCTGCGAGCCGAGCGCACGGAAAAACGGAACGGCTCATTCGTAAACGAGGAATTCTCCCGAATCGGTGACGATGGTGGCAGTGACGAAAACGAGCAAATAGCGGGGTTTGTCCACCTCGGTGCGGCGGCGGAACAGCGGGCCGATGACCGGCAGGTTGCCCAGCACCGGGACGGCTTCGACAAAGGTGCTGCGCTCGCGTTCCAGCACGCCGCCCATGACCACGGTTTCGCCGGACTTGATGACCACGCGCGTCGAGAGTTCCTGGGTGCGGTATTGGGGCAGGCTGATGTCGAAGGTGCTGGTGATGCGCTGGCCGGTGGTGGGGTCGGTGCCCTGGAAATCGGTGAGCGTGGCGAATTTGACCAGTTGCACGTCGGTGTTCACGCGCGGGTTGAGGGCCAGCAGGATGTGTTTGCCGTCGCCGCTGATGCTGGCCAGCACGTTCAGTTCGGTGCCGGAGGTGATTTTGGTGGGTTTGCCCGAGGGCACGAACGAGGAGGCGGTGTAGTATTGCTGGACGGTGGTTTTGACCTGGTACTCCTCGTAGTAGTACTGGACCTTGCCGTCGCTGATGGTGGCGGGGCGATTGTTCAGAACCGTCAGGCGCGGCGCGCTGAGGGTCTGGCTCTCGCCGCTTTGTTCCAGCGCGCTGATGGTGGCGCGGAGCGTGTCGCGGTTGAGGATGTTGGTGAAGGTTTCCTGCAGCCCCACACCCAGACCCGGGATGAGCGAGGTGCCCACCAGACCGGTGAAATCCTGCGGTTGGCGGGCCACCGGCAGGCCGCGCATGCTCTCCCAGAGCACGCCCAGTTGCAGAAACGCCGGCTTGGAAACGGTCACAAACCGCGCCTCGATGAGCACCTGCTGAATCGGCTGGTCGAATTCCCGGATGATGCGCTCCAGCTCGTCGAGTTGTTCGGGCGTGCCGCGCGCCACCACCAGGTTGCGTTCGTAATCAATCATGTACTTCGAGCCGGTGAACAGATTGGTGATTGCGCGCTCCAGCGACGGGATGGGCGGGGCTTCATCGTTGACGAATTTGCGGTGGCGCTGGATTTCGGTAACGGTGGTGACGTTGCCGGCGGTGACGGTTTGGCGGGTGGCCTCTTCGGACCCGAACTGCGCCGGCAGCACAAAACCCTTGCGCAGCCGGTAAAAGCGCGTCTCCTCCATCACTCGTTTGGGATCTTTGGCGTCCACAACCCAGACCAGGTCGCGACCGACCTGGAACTGCAGGTCGTAATTGCGCGCCAGGTAGCGCAGGAATTCGCCCAGTGTGACGCGATCCACGTTGACGCTCAGCACCTGTTTGAGCGCCGGCAGGCCCTTGTCAGTGACGATATTGATGCCTGCCGACTGGCTCAACTGCAGGATGAGCGTTTCCAGCGGGACGTTGTCCAGGTGGATGCTCACCGGTTTGGCGAGCATTTGGCTGACGGGGCTGTTGGTCGCGTCCAGATCGAACATCGGCCCCTTTTCGCGAATGGTGCGCCCGTAGGTTTCAGGGATGAAGGGCTGGTTTTCGATGCGGTCGAGCACGTCGCGGATGTCCTTGGTTGCGGGCAGGCCGCGGTCTTTCTGCTCGGTGAGCAGGCTCGGGATGGTGGGATTAAACACCGAATCCTTCGACTCGATGCGGCGGATTTCGTTCTCCAGCGCCTGTTCGCGGCGCTTGAGGCACCGTTGCGAGACCCACGATTCGAGCCGTTCGAGCATTCCGTTTTGCGGGTCGCGCGCGCGCAGCGCCCGGGCCCGGTCACGCGCTTCTTCCCAAAAACCCTTGCTCGCCAGTTCCATGATGCCCTTGATCTCGGCGTCATAGGTCGCGTCGTATTCGACCTTCGCCAGCGAGGAGGGTTTGGACTGGGGCCGGGCTGCGGTCGCCGGTGGCGGCGCAAACACCGGCGGGCGAGTCGCTGTCTGACGACAACCAACCGCTCCGAGCAAAACCAGCACCGCTAACGCAAATTGCCGCGCCATATGTCGAGCACCCTCGGAAGACTTTTCTGGCCAGAAAAATGACGCCGCACCGGAGACGCCAATTCAAGGCTGAAGTTGGCTTTTTGCCGAAAGAATTTTTCCTGCCGTCCCGCCGTGACACGCCTGAACACACCGGTGCGGCCTCAAGCCGGCGGCGCTTCGGCTCGCTGTTGAACCGTCCAGCGCCGGGCCTTGTGTTCAAATCGCGGCAGGCTGCCCGCCGGCACCGGTTGCACGCTCACCCGCAGACCGAAGCAGTGTTTGAATTCCTCTGCCACACCCGCGGCCAACCGACTCGCGTCCGGGCAATCGGGCGTCGGCTCGATCTGCAGGCTCAACTCGGCCAGCCCCGGACCGGTCCGGACGCAAACCTGGTATTCGGCCACCTGCTCGAACCGCCGCACCAGATCGTCCACGGCCGATGGATACAGGTTGACGCCCCGCACAATGAGCATGTCGTCGGCCCGGCCCAGAACGCCGCCTTCCAACGTGAGATTGTGCCGACCGCAGGCGCACGGCGGCGGCTGGGCCGCCGCGTGCCGCGTCTCGAGCCGCACCAGGTCGCCGGTCCGATACCGCAACAGTGGCGAACCGATCCGGCCCAGCGTCGTGAGCACCAGTTCGCCCGTTTCTCCGGCCCCAACCGGACCGCCGGTGTTCGGGTCCACCACTTCAGCAGGAATGCCGGCTCGAGCACGTGCAGCCAGCCGGGCCGGAGCGGACATTCGAACGTCACCGGTCCGACCTCGGTCATGCCGTGGTGATCGAACACACGCGCGCCCGGCCAGCAGGCTTCCAGGCGACGTCGAACCGCCGGCACGCTGCCGCCGGGCTCGCCGGCCACCAGCAGGCATTTCAACGGACGCTGACGCAGCTCCACGCCCTCGCGAGCGGCCACCTCGGCCATGTGCAACGCGTAGGTGGGGGTGCAACAGAGCACGTTGACGCCGGTCTCGAACATCAGCCGCAGCCGTGCGAGCGTGCTCAACCCGCCGCCGGGCAGGCACAAACAGCCCAACCGGGCCGCCGATTCGAAGGCCAGCCAGAATCCGATGAACGGCCCGAACGAAAACGCAAACATCACCCGATCGCCGCTTCCAACCCCGGCCGCCCGA
>CAYXJB010000083.1:0-8655 GCA_964465445.1 uncultured Verrucomicrobiota bacterium | reverse complement strand
CCACCCAGTTCTCCAACATCCACTCCCAACTCTCGGGCGAGTCGAGCCAGCGCAACGGCACATCCCGGGTGCCGCTGGTCTGATGAAACCGCGTGTAGAGCTCCAACGGCCAGGTCAAATTCGTGCCAAAGGGCGGATGCCGGCGCTGGTCTTCAACCAATTCCTCCTTGGTCGTAAAGGGAAAGCGCGCCCGAAAATCCGCCAACGAGGCGACATCGAAACCCACGCCGGCGGCCTGAAGTTTTCGCGTGTAAAACCGGTTCGCCGGCAACAGTTCCGCCAACAGCGTGCGCAGTTGCTCGAGCTGCGCCGCTTCGATCCGGGCGCGTCCGGGGCGGCCTTTCGACCCGCTCAACGCCGCTGGGTCGGGCCCGTCCCCGGCCGGACCTGTGGCTGGCGACACCGGATTCACGGTTTGGTCGCGGAGGTCTGATGCTGCGCAGTCTGCGTTGGACCGGGCGTGTTGGCGGGTTTGTACAGCGTGACCAGACAGCCGCCCAACGCCGCCAGCACAATTCCGAGATAGAACTGCGGCTTGATGGCGCGCCAACCCTCGGCCGGCGGATGTTGCAGCAACGAGGCGAGCGCATTGACCACCGGCGCGCCGGCGAACACGATCGCCATCACCACCGCCGGCGTGCCCCGCGCCCCGAACGCCAGCAACACACAAAACGCCCCCACCGCCCCGGCGATCCCCGCCAGCAACGACCAACCCATGCCCGCCCTCGGACAATGCCAATCCGCGCCCCGCACCAGCAGCATCGCCAATGGCGCAAGCACCGCCGTCAGAAAATACGCCAATCCCACGAACAAAAACGCCTTGTAGCGCCCGTGGACCGGGTCTTTCATGGCAAGCTGTCCGGTATGAAGAAAAACGCCGTACACACCCCAGGACACAACCGTCATGAGCGCAAACACGAGCCAGTGCATGAACCCAAACTAGTGGGCCGCTCACGCCCGGGCAAACGGTTTGTCGCTCCGCGCCATCACCTTGAAGCCGGATGCAGCCGCAACGTCCAACTCACGTGAAATTGCGACTTGGAATTTGTCTGACCCTGCTCTGTGCGGCCGGTTGCGCCACCGTCAGTCCCATCGAAGTCCGCAAAAAAGAGCGCGCCGCGGCCTATGCCGCCCTCGCGCCCGAAATCCGGGCGCTGGTGGACGCCGGCCAGATTCGCACCGGCATGAGCGAAGACGCGGTTTACATCGCCTGGGGACGGCCGCACCAGGTCGTGCAACAGCAGGACGCCAACGGACTGACCACGATCTGGATCTACGAAGGCGGCTGGATGCAGGAGACCCGGTACTGGAGCGGCTGGCGACGCCCCCGGCTGGAACGGGATTACTTTCCCCGCACCTACGTTCGGGCCGAGGTGATCTTTCGGGACGGGCGCGTCGTCTCCTGGCGCACGTTGCCCCAGCCCACCGAATAACCCGCCCCGCAACGGCTGCGGACCGGGACGGCTTTCAACGCGCGCCGCCTTCCGCGAGCAGTTCGGCCGGAGCGACTTCGATCCGATCGGCGATGGCTTTGGGGATCGCTCTGGCCCGCATGCGACCGTGCTCATGAGTCACGCACACCACCGTGATGCGTCCCCGAGCGACTTCCGCCGGAGGCGAGGCGTTGAGTTTGCGGAATCGGAACTGGTAGGTGAGGGTCTTGGCGGTTTTTTCGGCCACCAGCAGGTGTACTTCGACTTCGTCCTCGAAGTGCAGCGGCTGCCGGAAATCGCACTCGGCGTGCACGCGTGGCCAGGCCACCGGCGGCTCGACCTGCCGCGTCACGATCGAAAAGCCCAGCGACCGAAAAAACGCGTGTTCGGCCGCCTCCATGTACCGGAAAAAGTTCGAATAGTGAACAATGCCCGCCATGTCCGTTTCGCTGAACTCCACCCGACGGACGATTCGGAACTCGTAGGCCATGGCCCGACCCTAGCGGCTCGATCCGCCGGACGCGATTTCAAAACACCCCGGCCCGGGTACACGCGGACCGCCCCGGCGTTCGGATCGCGCGCCGTTGCGCCTGGGCCGCATCGCAGACCTGAAAAACTTGTTTGCGTCGAACCGCGCTGGTTGAATCCACGCACGATCATGAAGCCGCGCATCGCACCCTCGGACAAACGTCTCCGGCCCGAAGCGGTTCTGGCGGGGCTGCTCGCCGCAACCACGCTCGCCGCTGAAACACCCGCCGCCAACCGATTGCGCCCCGAACGGCTGGCCGAAATGGACGCCGCCATCCAACAGGCCATCGCCGAAAAGAAATGTCCCGGCGGCGTCCTGTGGCTGGAGCATGACGGCGCCAGTTACCACAAAGCCTACGGCAAACGCGTCCTCGTCCCGGACGAAGAAGCCATGACCGAAGACACGATCTTCGACGCCGCGTCCCTCACCAAGGTTGTCGCAACCACGCCGGCGGTCATGTGGCTGGTCGAGCGCGGCAAACTGCGCTTGGACGATCCAGTGGCGCGGTACATTCCCGAGTTCGCCGCGCACGGCAAGGAACGAATCACCCTGCATCATTTGCTCACCCACACTTCCGGATTGCGGCCGGACATCAGCCTCAAACCCGACTGGAGCGGTTATGAGGAAGCGCTGCGCCTCTGTTGCGAAGAACGCCTGAGCGCGCAGCCCGGCGAACGGGTCATCTACAGCGACACGGGTATGATTTTGCTGGGCGAGATCGTTCGCCGTGTCTCGGGACAATCGCTCGACGTGTTCGTGCGGCGCGAAATTTTCGAGCCGCTGGGCATGACCGACACGCAATTCAATCCGCCTCCATCCCTGCGGCCGCGTATCGCGCCCACCGAGGTCGAGAACGGTCAGCCGGTTCGCGGTGTCGTCCACGATCCGCGTGCGCGGCGCATGGGCGGCGTGGCCGGGCACGCCGGACTGTTTGTCACGGCCGCCGATCTGGCCCGCTATGCCCGCATGCTCCTGAACCTCGGCGAACTGGACCGCGTGCGCATTTTCCGGCCTGAAACCGTCCGGTTGATGACCTCGGTGCAAACGCCCACCAATCTGCCGGTGCGACGGGGCTTGGGCTGGGACATTGACAGCAGCTTCAGCGGACCGCGCGGAGAACTGTTCCCCCTGGGCTCGTTCGGTCACACCGGCTGGACCGGCACTTCGATCTGGATTGATCCGTTTTCGCGCACGTTCGTCATCTTCCTCTCGAACCGAAACCATCCGACCGAAGCCGGCAATGTGCAGGGCCTGCGCCATCGCCTCGGTACGCTGGCGGCCGAAGCGGTCGCGGACTTCAACTTCGCCCGCGTGCCGGGCGCGCTGCCGCCGCGAGCCGAGCCGGCCAGCGCCACCGCACGACGTTCCACCCGCCCGAGCCGCGTGCTCAATGGTGTGGACGTGCTGGTGCGTGACGGGTTTGCGCCGCTCAAGGGCAAACGCATCGGCCTGATCACCAACCACACCGGCCATGACCGGGAGCGCAATCCGACGATTGACCTGCTCCACAACGCGCCGGGCGTCAGGCTGGTCGCCCTGTTCAGCCCCGAACACGGCATCCGCGGTACGCTCGACACCAAAATCGCTGACAGCCGGGATGAGCGAACCGGTTTGCCGATCTACAGCCTCTATGGCGAGACCCGCAAACCCACCGCCGAACAACTCCGCGATCTGGACGCGCTGGTGTTCGACATTCAGGACATCGGCTGCCGCTTTTACACCTACCCGTCCACGATGGGTCTGGCGATGGAGGCCGCTGCCGAAAACAACAAGGAATTTTACGTCCTCGACCGCATCACCCCCATCAACGGTGCGACCCTCGACGGTCCGGTGCTCGTTGGGCAGACCAGCTTCGTCGGATTTCACACCGTCCCGCTGCGGCACGGCATGACCGTGGGCGAGCTGGCGCGCATGTTCAACGCGGAAAAGGGCTGGAACACCCGGCTGAGCGTCATCCCGTGCGAAGGCTGGCGACGCGACCAGTGGTTCGACGAGACCGGCCTGCCCTGGACCAATCCCTCGCCGAACATGCGCAACCTCAAACAGGCGATTCTCTATCCCGGCGTGGGATTGCTCGAGAGCGCGCTTTCGGTCGGGCGGGGCACCGACACGCCCTTCGAAGTGGTGGGCGCGCCCTACATTGATGACGTGCGCTTTGCCGCCGAGCTCAACCGGGCCGGTCTGCCCGGCGTGAGTTTCGTGCCCATCCGCTTCACGCCCACCGCCAGCGTCCACAAAGGCGAAAGCTGCGGCGGCGTTTACATCATGCTCAATGACCGCGACCGTTGCCCCGTGGTCGAACTCGGCGTGCTGATGGCCCAAACCCTCTGCCGCCTGTATCCGAAGCAGTTCAACCCCGACAAAATCGCCCATCTGCTGTTGCATCCGCCCACGCTCGAGGCGATCAAAGCGGGCAAACCCCTGGCCGAAATTCGCGCCGCCTGGCAGGCGGACCTCGACCAGTTTCGAGCCCGACGCCAGAAGTTTTTGCTCTACCAGTGACAGAGCGCGGTCGCGACCCTGCCCGGGTTGCCGCAAGAGTCCGACTCGCCTTCGACGCCTTCACTGCCCAACGCAGACCGGGCCGTCCGGGGCGCATTTCAGTCGTTGACGGGACCAAGGCGATGCGCGGCGGTCTGCGCTTTCCGCCGGGGTGGATTTGGTTTACGCTGGGCCTTTGGTTTGAATTCGAGATTCGCGGCTCATGAGCAAAGGTTTCATCCGCATCGGGGGCGCGCGTGAGCACAACCTCAAGAACCTCACGCTCGAAATCCCGCGCGAGAAACTGGTCGTCATCACGGGTCTGAGCGGCAGCGGCAAATAGTCGCTGGCCTTCGACACGCTTTATGCCGAGGGCCAGCGCAAGTACGTCGAGAGCCTCTCGGCGTATGCGCGCCAGTTTCTCGATCAGATGCAAAAACCCGACGTGGACTACATCGAGGGCCTCTCGCCGGCGATTGCCATCGAGCAGCGGTCGGCCGGGCTGAATCCGCGTTCGATCGTGGCCACGACGACCGAGATTTACGATTATCTGCGGTTGCTCTACGCGCATGTGGGTCAGCCGCATTGTCCCGAGACCGGCGTGCCGATCGTGGCGCGGAGCACCAGCCAGATCGTGGATGCGATTCTGGCGTTGCCCGCCGGCACGCGGTTGATGGTGCTGGCACCGGTGGTGCGCGGTCAGAAGGGCGAATTCCGTGACGTGCTCGAGCGCCTGCAACGGGAGGGCTTTGTTCGTGCCCGGGTGGACGGCCGGTTGGTGGATCTGGGCAATCCTCGCGAGCGCGTTCGACTCGATCCCAAACAACCCCACCAGATCGAGGCGGTGGTGGATCGGCTGGTGTTGGACGAGAAGGTGCGCATTCGGCTGCAGGATTCGGTCGAGACGGCCTTGCGCTGGGGTCAGGGCGTGATCCTGACCCTGCATCAGCTCCCGAATCGTGCGCCGGCCGTTCCGCCGCGGCGCAATCGCGGCCTGTCCGCGCCCGGTCCGCCCGAGTCCCCGCCCGAGGAATGGATCGAGACGCTGCACAGCAACCGGCTCTACTCGCCGGCGACGGGCAAAAGCTACGAGCCGCTCACGCCCAAGCATTTCTCCTTCAATGCCCCGCTGGGCGCCTGTCCGGTCTGTCACGGCCTGGGCCAGAAAATGGTGTTCGATGAGAGCCTGGTCGTGCCCGATCCGGACAAGTCGCTCGAAGCGGGCGCGATTTTGCCGTGGCGGCGCGGTGGCAAGCGCATGGTCGTGTATTACAAGGCGATGCTGCGCGCCCTGACGGCGCATTACGGTCAGAGCATGGACACGCCCTACAAGGATCTGCCCGCGGATTTCAAACGGGTGCTGCTCCACGGTTCGGGCGAGACCGAAATCGAGTTTCGCTTCTGGCGCGCCGGCAAGCTCAGCGTCGTCAAACGCCCCTTCGAGGGCGTGCTGCCCAATCTGCAGCGGCTCTATGCCGAGAGCGAAAGCGAGTTCACGCGCAATCGTCTCAAGGCGTTCATGAGCCCGCAGTTTTGCGACGCCTGCCAGGGCAAACGCTTGAAGCCCGAAATCCTCGCCGTGACGCTCCCGGACCCGCGGGGCGAATCAACGGCGCTCTCCGACGGGCCCGCCGGCGCGGTGCGCGAGCGGACGGCGGTTGCGGCCGCGGCGGGCGCGAACTCGAACCCCGACAACGAACCCTCCCGAGCGGGTCAAGCCGGGCCCGAGCAGAAGAGCTGCAAGCCCCGCCCCAGGATCCCGGGTCTGTCCATCATGGATGTGTGCGCGATGTCGGTCGAGGAGGCCGACGCCTTTTTCGCGAATCTCAAGCTGACCGAATTCCAGCAGCGGATCGCGCGCGACATTCTGCGGGAAATCCGCGCCCGACTCGGCTTTCTGAAGAACGTGGGGCTGGGTTATCTGACGCTGGATCGGGAAAGCGGTACGCTCAGCGGCGGCGAAGCCCAGCGCATTCGGCTGGCCACGCAGATCGGCGCCGGGCTGGTCGGCGTGCTCTACATTCTGGATGAACCGAGCATCGGATTGCATCCGCGGGACAACGAACGCCTGCTGAGCGCGCTCAGGGGACTGCGGGATCTGGGCAATTCGGTCATCGTCGTCGAGCACGACGCCGAGACGATCCGGGCGGCGGACTGGATCATTGACCTGGGGCCGGGTGCCGGCGTGCACGGCGGCCAGGTGGTGGCGGCCGGAACGCTGGAAGATGTGCTGGCGAGCGAGCGGTCGCTCACGGCCAAGTATTTGCGCGGCGAGCTGAGCGTGCCGCTGCCGCGCGAGCGCAAACGTCCCTCGCGCGAGCGGGGCTGGCTGGAGATTCTCGGTGCCCGGGAGAACAACCTCAAAAACATTGATGTGCGGATTCCGCTGGGCCTGTTGACGTGCGTGACGGGCGTGAGCGGCTCGGGCAAAAGCACGCTGGTGGACGACATTCTGCGGCGGGCGTTGATGCGCCGGTTTTTCGGATCGAAGGAACGGCCCGGGGCGCATCGCGAAATCCGCAATTACGAGGCGCTCGAGAAGGTCGTGGTCATTGACCAAACGCCGATCGGGCGCACCCCGCGCAGCAATCCGGCCACCTACACCGGCATTTTCAACCACATCCGCGATCTGTTCGCGCATCTGCCGGCGGCGCGCGTGCGCGGCTACGAGTCCGGCCGCTTCAGTTTCAATGTCAAAGGCGGTCGCTGCGAAAAATGTCAGGGCGACGGTCTGATCAAGATCGAGATGCATTTTTTGCCGCCGGTGTACGTCACCTGCGAAGCCTGCAACGGCAAACGCTACAACCGCGAAACGCTCGAAATCACCTACAAGGGACTCAACATCGCCGATGTGCTGGACCTGACGGTGGACGAGGCGGTGACGTTTTTCCGGGCGGTGCCGCAGATTTACGAGCCGTTGCTGACGCTGGCCGAGGTTGGCCTGGGCTACATCCGGCTGGGTCAGGCCGCCACCACGCTCAGCGGCGGTGAAGCCCAGCGCGTCAAACTGGCCGCCGAATTGTGCCGCAAACAAACCGGTCGGACGCTCTATCTGCTGGATGAACCGACCACCGGACTGCATTTCCACGACGTGGCCAAGCTGCTCGAAGTGCTCTTCAAATTGCGCGACGCCGGCAACACGCTGGTGGTGATCGAACACAACCTCGACGTGATCAAAACCGCCGACTGGATCATTGATCTGGGGCCCGAAGGCGGTCAGGCCGGCGGCTACATCGTGGCCGAAGGCCCGCCCGAACGCATCGCCGCCTGCCCCCAAAGCCACACCGGGCGTTATTTGAGTCGAATTCTCCAACCGGCTGTCGCATAACTGGCGAGGATGAATCCGTTCCGGAATCCGCCCCGGTGGGCGGTGCGACTCGGCGCCGGGCTCCTGATGGCGAGCCTGCTGGGGTGCACGGTCGCGCACGCCGCCGCGCCGGGCGAGAACCGTGCCTGGGCGGCGGCCAGTCGCGCCTTCGAGGATCAGCTCTGGGAGCGCGCCGAGGCCGAGTTCGGTCGCTTCGCCGAACGTTTCCCTCACTCGCCGCGCCTGCCCGAAGCCCGACTGCGCCAGGCTCAGGCCCGGTTTCACCAGGGCCGCTACGCCGAGGCGGTGGCGCATCTGACCGAAGCGCTGCCGACAGCCGGAGTCTGGACGGCCGAATACCTCTTCTGGCTGGGCCATGCCCAGTCGCAGGCCGGCCAACCGGCCGCCGCGGCGGACACCTTTGAGCGGCTGTTGCGCGAGTTTCCGAATTCGCCGCGCGGAGACGAAACCCGTGTCGCTCTGGCCTCGGTGCGCGCACGACTCGGTCAGTGGCCGCAGGTCATTGCGCTGCTGGCCCGGAACGAGGGCGCCGCCGAGTTGATGTTGCCGACCAATGCGCCGCCCGGCGTCCAGGCCCGGGCGCGTCTGCTTCTGGCCGAGGCGTTTCTGGCGCAGCAGCGGCTGCAGCAGCTCGAAACCCTGCTCGAGCTCTGGCCGGAGCAACTCCCGCCGCAAGAGGCCGCGCTGAGCTGGCGCCGGCAATGGCTGCTGGCTCAGGCGGCGCTGCAAGCGGCCCGAACCAACGACGCGGTGGCCCGCGCCCAAACACTTCTGGAACTGGCGCAGACCGCCGGCATGGCCGACCTGCGCGCCCGGAGCGTGGCGTTTCTGGCCGAAGTACAGGAGCGGGCCGGGCGATTGGAAGACGCCGTCTCGACGTGGAA
>CAYXJB010000082.1:10357-12383 GCA_964465445.1 uncultured Verrucomicrobiota bacterium | reverse complement strand
CACCGCCAGCATCTACACCCGCACCAACGTGCAACCCGCCGACCAGGGCAACTACTGGGTCGTAATCACCAACCTCGCCGGCGCCGTCACCAGTCCGCCGGCGCTCCTGACCGTGAGCCTGCCGCTACCGGCGCGATTCGAATGGATCGGTCCGCTGCCGGACGGTCGCATGCGCCTGGTCTGGAGCGGCGAGCCGGGTGCGACCTACTGGCTGCAGGCAGCGACCATCCCGGCGTTCATCACCTGGACGCTGCTTGGCCCGATCAACGGCTCCAACGGCTGGTTCGAATTCGTGGACGCCGGGGCCACGAACCTGCCGCAACGATTTTACCGCGCCCAACAACAATGATCGCCGCACGCCAGGGTGAGCCGGGCCATTTCACGATCGAACGGTCCACCAACCTGATCCATTGGGAGACGCTCACCCGGCACGTCAGCCTCGAAGGCCGTTTCGAATGGAGCGACGACTGCACCGGGGCACCGCAGCGATTTTACCAGGTGCGCTGGTCGCCTTGAGCGGGCCGGGCGCAACGCTCGGGCGCATCCGCACCGCACCACGGCCGAGCCGTCGGGCCGTGGCATGACCTCGGTTCAGCGCTGGCGCGCCGGCTCCAACGCCGGATCGTCCAAATCCAGCCGGTAGAGCACCTGATTGTAATCGTAGCGCGGCGTCGCGAGTGGCCGGTCGGCAAACATCTGACTGAACGTGCCCTCGAAAATCAGGATCGGCGATTCGGCGGGCGTGAATTCCGGATGCAATCGCGGATTGTAAAAGGTGTAGTTCTGGTGGCTGAGGATTTTCACGGCTTTGCCCCAGGGACCGGTTGGCGCGTCGGCTTCCGCGTACCACAGCTCGCCGAAGGCCGACGGCTCGCCGAACGCCTGCATGAACACCGTCACCCAGCGTCGCCGCCACGGATTCCAGGCGATCGAACCGCTGTGGGGCTTGACCGGCCGTCCATCGGCGGCTGAAACGAGCGTTTCCTGCGGCCGGAGCGTCTCCCACTGGCCCGGGTCCTGCCACGCTTCGAACCTGGCCGGGCAACGGAGCGTTGGCAACGGATTCCCGAAAAGCACCCACGAGCGAGCGTCAGCGTCGCGCCACAACACCGCGTGGCCCTCGGGCAGCGGCGGGGGTTTGGGCGAGGCGTCGGACCTGGTCCAGATCAATCGCAGCGGCTCGAACACCGCCTTCGATTCGTTCCAGACGCACAGCCCCCACTGATAGCCCTCCATCGGCGGCTTGACCTTCACGTACGCCGCCACCAGCCGATCCGAGCCGTCAGCAGCCGGCAAACTCACCAATCCCGTCAACCACGTCGGGCCCTCGCCGGGCATCGGCGCGACCGCCCGCGGCGCACCTCGAGCGTCGGTGAAATAATCGAACTTCAAGCGCAACGGCGGCTCGAAGCTGCGCAACGGGCGCACCGGCGTGGTGGCACCGGTGCCGTGAAAAATGCCCAACGGATACCGCGCCAGCGTCGTATCGCCCCAAACCCAAAACAGCCGACCGTGATGCACCGCGTTCTGCACGCTGTCGCAGCCCAGCACGCCCGACTCACGCCAGCCGGAGTGCCCGCCCAGTTTCTGGCTCTCGCCGAACAGACCCCCGCCGGTCAGCCGTCCCAACCGCCGCGCCACGCTCTTGCGCGTGACCTCGACGCGCAGCGTCCGGCCCGGCCGGGGCGTCAGCCGCACCCCGCGATAGCCAAAACCGTCGGCCGGCACCTCGTAACCGTGACCGATCACATCGAACCACGTCTCGCGTCCCATCAGCTCCGGCAGGTCGAAGGCGATCACCCCGGCGTTGTCGCTGACAAAGCGCACCTGATGCGCCGTGCGCAATTCGACCAGCGGCACCGGCCAGCCGCTGTCCTTTTCGACGATCTCGATCCGGCAGATCGGGCCGCTCCGGGCCGCCGGGCCGATCAGCATCGCTCCGGCGGCCAACCCGAACCAAAAACCGGGCCGGGGCCGAACCGTCCTTCGCGCCGCAATCACGCCCGAATCCAAAGTCGTTTCCGCG
>CAYXJB010000082.1:250-10334 GCA_964465445.1 uncultured Verrucomicrobiota bacterium | reverse complement strand
TGCCATTTTCGCGCGGCGTTTCGGCAGCACAGCCCGGCCTGCAGCGTGGCAGCCGGGCCGGATCGTGCATCGCTTCGCCATGTGCGCAGAAGCGCCGGTTGCTGCGCGCCTTCGGGAAACGGTTTTGCTTTTGGGGCGGCGACTGCTAGTGTGGGTGCATGGCCCGACAGAGTTTGGACAACGGACGCGGCCGCAAGATTGCAGCGCCGGCCCGGGCGCGGTTGCACGACAAACAGAGCGAGCGCGACCACCGCGATCTGCGGATTGACAAGGTGGGCGTGCGCGGCCTGCGCTTTCCCATTCAGGTGCGCGACAAGGCGCACAGCGTCCAGAACACGGTGGCGACCATCGGCATGTTCGTGGACCTGCCCAAGGAATTCAAAGGCACGCACATGAGCCGGTTTCTGGAGGTTCTCAACGCCCACGGCAGCGTCGTCCACGTCGAGAACATTCCCGACATCCTCTTTGCGATGCAGAAGAAGTTCAACGCCGCCACCTCGCATCTGGAGATCGAGTTCCCGTACTTCATGATCAAGCGCGCGCCGGTCTCGGGTCTGCCCAGCGTCATGGATTACACGGCGCGATTCGACGCGGCGGCCTGCAAACACGAGATTGATTTCGTGCTCACGGTCCGGGCCAACGTCACCACGCTCTGTCCCTGCTCCAAAGCCATCAGCGCCCGGGGCGCGCACAATCAGCGCGGCCAGGTGACCGTCCAGGTGCGATTCCGCAAGCCCATCTGGATCGAGGACCTGATCCAGATCATCGAAAGCTCCGCCAGCTCCGAGCTCTACGCCCTGCTCAAACGCGAGGACGAAAAGCACGTCACCGAGCGCGCCTACGACAACCCGGTGTTCGTCGAGGACCTGGTGCGCAACATCGCCCTCAAACTCAACGTTACCTGGTACAAGGTCGAGGCCGAAAACCAGGAAAGCATCCACAATCACAACGCCTACGCCTGCATCGAGAAGCACTGACGCCCGGGCCTCCGACCGCGATCCGCACCGGATCGGGCAGGCGATGGAATGTGGATGCGTTCGAAGGTGCGGCGCTTGAGCGCGCCGGCGGGGCGCGTCGCTGTCCGGCCGTCAGTACTTCGGCACGCTCGAATCAATCTCCTCGCTCCAGGCCGTGATGCCGCCCCGGACGCTTTTGACGTATTTGAAGCCGCGTTCGCGCAGGAAGCGGAGCGCTTTCATCGAGCGCACGCCGCTTTTGCAGTGCAGGTAGTACTGGGCGTTGGGGTCCAGTTCGGTGAAGCGCTGTTCCAACTGGCTCAACGGCAGCAACGGCACGCCGTTGATGCGCGCAATCTCGTATTCGTCCGGCTCGCGCACGTCAATGACCCGGATGCCCAGCCCCGGATTTTCCAGCGCGCGTTTCATCTCCTGCACGGTGACCTCGTCCGGGTTGGGCTCGTTGCGCGCCGGTTCGGGAGCAATGCCGCAGAACTGCTCGTAATCAATCAGCTCGCGAATGGTGGGGTGTTCGCCGCAGAGCGGGCATTGCGGATCGCGACGCAATTTGACCTCGCGGAATTTCATCTCCAGCGCATTGAACAGCAGCAACCGTCCGATCAGCGGCGTGCCGCGACCCAGCGCCAGCTTCAAAATCTCGGTCGCCTGAATGCAGCCGATGATCCCGGGCAACACCCCCAGCACGCCGCCCTCGGCGCAACTGGGCACCATGCCCGGCGGCGGCGGCTCCGGATACAGGCAACGGTAACAGGGCCCGCCCAGGTGCGGCGCAAACACGCTGGCCTGACCCTCGAACCGGAAGATCGAACCGTACACATTGGGCTTGCCCAGCAGCACGCACGCGTCGTTGGTCAGATAGCGGGTCGGGAAATTGTCCGTGCCGTCCACCACAATGTCGTAGGGCCGGATCAGCTCCAGCGCGTTGGCCGAGCTGATGCGCGTGTTGTGCAGGACGATCTCGCAGTGGGGATTGATGCCCTGAAGCGTCTCGCGTGCCGATTCGGTCTTGGGCCGGCCCACGTCCGCATCGGTGTGCAAAATCTGCCGCTGCAGGTTCGACTCGTCCACCGCATCAAAGTCCACGATGCCGATCCGCCCGATGCCCGCCGCGGCCAGGTACATGGTGACGGGCGAACCCAGCCCGCCGGCGCCGATGCACAGCACGCTGGTAGCCTTGAGTTTCTTCTGCCCGGCCAGACCAACCTCGGGCAGGATCAAATGCCGCGAATAACGGCGAATCTCTTCGTGGCTCAGTTCCATGATGCCAAACGCTTCAGTCTGCACAGATTAGCGGGAGGGCGGGCGAAATCAAGCCGCGCCACATCACAGAAGAGATCACGCTCGCGGCGCAGCGCCGGTGGGCAAACGCGCCGGCTCAGGCCGACGCAGCGGGTCGGCGCCGGCGGCGCACCTCCTGGAGCGTGGCGAGCAGGGCTGCGACGCTGAACGGTTTGAGCAGCAGCCCGGCCAGATCCAGCTCGGCCTGCTGGCGGGCATCGAGCCGTTGGGCCAGACCGGTCATGCCGATGACCGGCAGATCGGGGGCCAGGGCTCGCACCGCCCGGATCAACGCCGGACCGTCCATTTCCGGCATCATCATGTCGGTCAACAGCGCAAAGATTTGTCCGCCGCGTTCTCGGAACAGCGCCAGCGCCTCGCGACCGCTGGCCGCGGTCAACACGCGATAGCCGTGGCTTTCGAGCGAGCGCTGGACCAGCGTGCAAACCGCCGCCTCGTCGTCGGCCACCAAAATCCATTCGCCCTGCCCGCCCCGCAGCTTCACGTCGGTGTCACCCTCGCTCCGGTCGGGTGCCGCCGCCGGCTCGAGGGCGGCGGGCAGATACAGCTCGAAGGTGCTGCCCTGGCCGGGGCGGCTGTGCACCCGCACAAAACCGCCGTGTCCGCGGGTGATGCCCAGAACCGTCGCCAGCCCCAGACCGGTGCCCTTGCCCGGTTCTTTGGTCGTGAAAAACGGCTCGAAGATCCGATCCAGATGCTCGGGCGCGATGCCAACACCCGTGTCGGTGACGCTCAGGTAAACGTACGCGCCGGGCCGCGCCTCGGGCGAAAGCGTCCGGGCGCTCTCATCGAGAGTGACGTTGGCCGCCCGCAATGTGAGCGTGCCGCCCTCGGGCATCGCATCCCGCGCGTTGAGGCACAGATTCATGAGCGCCTGATGCAGTTGCGTGGCGTCGCCCATGACGGGCCACAAATCGGCCGGCGCGTCGAGCTGGATTTGGATGTTTCGCGGGAAGGTTTCGCGGACGATTTTTTCCATTTCCTTGAACAGGTGGCGGACCGGCACCGGCACGCGGGCGCCGGGTTTGCCCCGGGCGAAGGTCAACACCTGGCGGATGATCTCGGCGGCCCGGCGCGCGCAGGAGGCAATCGTGTTGAGCATGCTGTGGCTCTGCGGATCGCTAATCGTCTCGCGCAACAACGAGGTCGCCATCAGGATCGGCGAAAGCAGGTTGTTCAGATCATGAGCGATGCCGCCGGCCAGTGCGCCGATGCTTTCCATTCGCTGGACGCGCAGGAATTGTGTCTCGAGCTGTTTCTTTTCGGTGATGTCGGAGTTGATGACGAGCACCTCGGAGGGATTGCCCCGGGCATCCCGCAGCAGCGTCCAGCGGCAGAACACCGTGATGCGCTTGCCGGTGCGGGTGGTTTTGGTGAGCTCGCCCGACCAGTAGCCGTCTCTGAGCAGCGCCGCGCGCGCCGCCTCGAAGGCTTCCGGGTCGGTCTGGGCCGATTCGGGGAACTTGCGCCCGAGCATTTCCTCGCTCGACCATCCGTACAACCGCGCCGCGCCGGCGTTCCAGTAGGTGATGGTGTCGTCGAGCCGTCGCACGTAAATGGCCTCGTTGGCGGCGTCCAGCAGCGTGGCCTGACGCCGGATCTGTTCCTCGGCCTGCCGCCGCTCGCTCACATCGAGCAACGTGCCCAGGATCGCCGGCCGGCCGCGATACTCGATGCGCGCGCCGTGCGCCTCGACCTGCACGATCGAACCGTCCTTGCGCAGCCCGTGGAATTCGTAGCGCACGCTGGGCAGGCCCTCGACCAGCCGCTTGCGGATGTTGGTCATCACCTCTCCGCGGTCGTCAGGATGCGTGAGGTCCAACGGCCCGAGCCGGCCGATGATTTCCTCGGGCCGATAGCCGAAGATGGCCGCCAGAGCCGGGTTGACGTACACAAAACGCCCGTCTTGGAAGAGGTAAATGCCCGCCAGCGATGCCTCGGCCAGGATGCGAAAACGCTCTTCGCTGGTCCGCAGTGCCGCCTCGGCCTGTTTGCGTTCCCGGATGTCGCGGATGATGCACAGAATCTGTTCGCTCTCGTCCACGCGCGTGCGCGAGGCGGTGGCCTCGACCGGGAACGTGCTGCCGTCTTTGCTCCGGTGCAGTGTTTCGACGCGGATTTCGCCGGTCCGGCGGAATTGTTTTTCCAGCTCGGCAAAGCCCGGGCGTTCGGAAGGCGCGCGCAGATCCATGACCCGCATCGAACGCAGTTCCTCGAGCGTGTAGCCGTACAGCTCCAGCGCGCGGTCGTTGGCGTCCAAAATGCGCCACTGCTCATCGGCGAGCAGGATGACGTCGTTGGCCCGGCGCATGAGATGACCGAGCTGTTGGGCCAGCACCAGCCGCTCATGCTCGGTCTGCAACTGGCGATGGAGCATCTCGACGTCGCGCCGTTTCCACAGCAGGCTCAGTCCCAGACCCGTCGCCACGAGCAACACCGTGACGATCAACGCCAGGCTCAGCCCGCGATCCCGAATCGGCTTGAACACCTCGGCTTCATCCATTTTTACGAGCACGGCCCAGTCGCTGTGCGGCACCGACCGCCACACCGCCAGGACGGGTTGCTTGCGGTAATCCACCGCGCTGATCGCGCCGGGCTGCGAGCGCAAGAACCGGCGCGACACCGGCTCGTCTCCGGTCACCGGCTCGCGCACTTGCATCGGGCCGAACCCGCCGTGGCGCGGTGCGTTCAACACCAGCGCGCCACGGGCATCCTGCCGGACGAGCAACGCCTCGGCCGAGGCGCTGCGGGTGGGCAGCGACCCGACCAGATCGAACAATCCGTCGCGGGGGTTGACCCTCAGGATCAGCGCGGCAGCGGCGTGATCCTCGGGTTTGGGCGGCAAACCCGCCGCGGGTACGTTTTCCCGATCGCCTTCGCGCCGAACGATGATCGGCACGACCAGGCTCAGGAACAGTTTCTCCGGCTGGCCGGCGGCCGGTTCCAGATCGGTCATCACCACGCTGCGCAATCGGAATGCGTCCTGCACGGCGACGCGTTCGGCGTCGGTCAGTCGCCGATCGGTGATCTCCGGATACGCAAGTTGAACGGTTTGGGATCCGTCCAGCAACAACGCCTCTGCGTACGGTCCCAGGGCCAGCAGCGGTTTGAGCCAGCCCAGATACATGCTGCGAGTGACCTCGGAATCCGGATTCTGCAACACGTCCAGGGCGCGCCGGGCCGCATAGGGCGTGTAGAAAACCAGCCGCGCTTCCTTGAGCCGGTCGGCGCGCCAGTCGGCGGCCTGTGACGCCTTGAGTTCGGCCACCGCCACGAGTTCTTGTTCGACCCGACCGAGCAGGGTGGCCTTTTCCTTGCGGAGGAAGTGGAAACTGACCATGGCCATGCCCGCCGCCAGCGCGGCAAGGGCCAGCGCCAGAGCGCGCTGGAATCGTCGTAACGCGGCGGTGTCCAGATCGCCCGGCGAGGGCTGCACAAACGCCTCCAGCAACCAGTTGTGCGGAAAGGCCGCCGGCATCAGCCCCAGCGCCACCAGCCCGTAGGCCAGCGCCGAGCTCCAGTGCAGTCTGGAGAAACCCGAGGTGCTCTGCATCGGCACGCCGGCAACGTAGCCGATGAGCGCGAACACACAGCCGCCAAAGGCCACCGCGCCGAGCACAAACGCCGTGTAGCGTCGCACCTGGCTGCGAGCCGGCGCATTGAGCAACACCATCAGTCCCACGCTCAGGCTCAGGAGGATACCGCCGGTATGCGGCGACATCTCGCCCACGCGAGGTCCGGCGGCATGCGGTGCGAGCGAGGCGATCCATTGCTCCGGTGCCACCGGCACATCCACCCACAGCCGCAGCAGCGCGACCAGACCCAGCATTGCGCAGAACAACGAAGCCATGCGCACGAACGCCCGCGCCGCTCGACGCTGCGCGCAGCGGGCCAGGGCAAACAGGCTCGCTCCCAGCAGGAAAATCGAAAGCCCGTTGTGCAAGGCCATCCGCAACCAGGGCTTGAGCGCGTTGATCCACCCGATCCACGGTGCGGTCAGACGCACGATCACGGCCGCCAGCGCAACGGCCATGACCAGAAGCCCAATGGCTTCAACAATCCGGAAGGCGATCCGTTCGGTCCTGGGGTCTGGATTCATCCGCAAGTTTGTCCCGACCCATCCGTTTCACTGCTCCATCCCCTGGACTCGACGACAACGCGGCTCGGCCACCGTGCTTTCGGGCGCTCCACCGGCCGATACGCCGGGCGCATGCGCATGGGAAATCGTTTCATGGCCGCCGCCGTTTTGATTTTGCCGTCAGCGCCCTGCGCTGACAACGGGCCAGTGTGTATCAGAAACCATGCCGCCGAGGCGCACGCCGCGCCGCGCGGCAAACGCCGATGGATCGAAGCGGCGTGCAGGCAATGCGTTCGTACGGTGTCCCAAACCGTGACATTGCTTCGACCGATTCCTGTCCAGGACCCGGTTGGCGACCGACTCTTGGAGGCGGGGTGTTGGGCAATTTGTGCGAAGGCTCACGCACAAAAAAATGAGTGACGCCGGAGGACCGCTTGGTCATGCTTTCGCCTCGCGCGCGACTGGGCGCGACCCGACACGATGCGAACACGATTTGACCTGACCGAAGCGGACATTCCCCGGCAATGGTACAATCTGCTGGCCGATCTGCCCGAGCCGCCGCCCCCGCCGTTGCATCCGGGCACGCGCCAGCCGGTGGCGCCGGAGGCGCTGCTGGCAATTTTTCCCGAGAACCTGGTCCGCCAGGAAATGTGCAGCGAGCCGTACGTCGAGATTCCCGAGCCGGTTCGGGACGTGTACGCGTTGTGGCGGCCCACACCGCTGTTGCGCGCGGTGCGGTTCGAGCGGGCGTTGCAGACGCCGGCGCACATCTACTACAAGTACGAGGGCGTGAGCCCGGCCGGCAGTCACAAGGTCAACACCTCGGTGGCGCAGGCGTTTTTCAACAAACAGGCCGGCACCAAACGGCTGGCGACCGAGACCGGCGCGGGGCAGTGGGGTTCATCGCTGGCGCTGGCCTGTCGCCTCTTCGAACTCGAATGCACCGTGTACATGGTCAGGGTCAGCTACCAGCAAAAGCCCTACCGCCGCATGCTCATGCAAACCTGGGGCGCCACGGTCCATCCGAGCCCCAGCGACCAGACCGCCTACGGACGCAAATTGCTCGCCGAAGAACCCGATTGCCAGGGCAGCCTGGGCATCGCCATCAGCGAGGCCATCGAAGACACAGTCACGCACCCGGACACCAAGTATTCGCTCGGCAGCGTGCTCAACCACGTGTGCCTGCATCAGACCGTCATCGGCCAGGAGGCGCTCCGGCAGATGGAACTGGCCGGCGAGGAGCCGGATGCGATCTTCGGCTGCTGCGGCGGCGGAAGCAACTTCGCCGGGCTGGTGTTTCCGTTCCTGCGGAAAAAAATCCGCGAGGGCAGACGCTATCGCATCGTCGGGGTCGAGCCCACGGCCTGCCCGTCGCTGACGCGGGGCGAATTGCGCTACGACTTTGGCGACACGGCCGAGACGACGCCACTGTTGATGATGCACACGCTGGGGCACAAATTCATGCCCCCGCCGATTCACGCCGGCGGATTGCGCTATCACGGCATGTCACCGCTGGTCAGTCACGCACTCAAGCTGGGCCTGATCGAAGCCGAAGCCTACGCCCAGACCCGGGTCTTCGAGTCCGCCACACTGTTTGCGCGAACCGAGGGGATTGTGCCCGCGCCCGAGTCGGCGCATGCGATCGCCGCGGTGGCGGCCGAGGCGTTGCGGGCGCGCGAGGCCGGGCAAAAGCGCGTGATTCTGTTCAATCTCTCGGGCCACGGCCTGCTGGATTTGAGCGCCTACGAGGCGTATTTGACCGGAAAACTCCAGGATGTTTGACCCGAAACAACCAACCCGTATCAAGCCATGACCTGCACACACACTCTGACGCGTCTTGCAGCGGCAGCGATGCTGTGGATCGCGCCGCTGTTGGTTCTGGGCCAGCCCTCGGCGCATTATCCGCCCGGTGTCGAGGGTTTGAAGGGTTCGACCCTTCCGCCGCCGGGCGTGTATGTTCGAGATTACAACTGGTTTTACATCGCCGATCGCTTGAACGACGCCAGCGGCCACGAGATCAAGGCGGCTGACGCACAGGCGTTCGTTTACGCCAACGTGCCGCGCGTGCTCTGGATCACGAAACAAAAAATCCTCGGTGGCTTTCTCGGGCTGGATGCCCTGCTGCCGCTCAAATACACCAGCCTGGAAATCAACACGCCCGCAGGTCGGTTCGACGACGCCACCTTCGGCATCGGCGACCTGTTCGGGGAAGCGACCCTCTCGTGGCATCCGCAACAGTTCGATCTGGCGATCGGCTACGGGGTTTGGGCACCGACCGGCGACGATCCCACGGGGAATCCGACCCGGGCCGGCGCCGGCTTCTGGACGCACATGCTCACGGCCGCTGTGACGTGGTATCCGGACCCGGAAAAACGATGGGCGTTCTCGGCTCTGAGCCGATATGAAATCAATCACGAACAGGAACAAACCGACATCACGCCCGGGCAGGTTTACACGCTCGAATGGGGACTGAGCTACGCGCCGCGGCCCACCGTGGACGTGGGTCTGGCCGGCTACTGGCAGATACAAACCACCCGCGACAGCGGCCCGGGCGCGTCCCGCCACCGCGATCAGGTCGTGGCCCTGGGCCCGGAAATCAGCGCCGTGTGCCCGCGCCTGGGACTCATCGCCTCGCTGCGTTATCTTTGGGAAGTGCTGGCGGAAGACCGTCTTCAGGGCCACACCATCGCCCTGACGCTGACGAAAAAAATCTGAGCACGCCCGCCGCGTCGCATCCACGCGTCCGCCAATCCCGGAATTCTTCGGGGCTGCCGGGTTTGAACATGCGCCTGCTCGCCATCGGGTCGCCGAACCATCGGCGGTGTCGGCCTTGAAGCGCCGGCTCGGGTCAGAAGCCATCCCCGATCGCGGATCGGCGTGCGAAGCCGGCCCTGCCTGAGGAAGCCTCGCATTTGAGTTTTTCCGGTTGTTGTGGCCGCCTACACTCCTGGCCATGCAACCGCTCGAGGCGCTGGACACGGCGCTGTTACGGCTGATCAACCAGGGAATGGCCAACGCGCTGTTCGATCGGCTCATGCCCTGGCTGAGCGGCAACCGGCTCTTCGTGCCGCTGGTGTTGGTGGGTGCGCTGGCGCTCGTCTGGCGGTATCGGCTGCGCGGCCTGCTGTGCGTGGCGATGCTGGCCATCGTGCTGCCGCTGGGCGATACCTGGGTGTGCCGTCCGCTCAAGGCGGCGATCGGACGTCCGCGCCCGTTTGTGAGCCTGCCGGAGACGCGCGTGCTCACGGGTCAGGGCGGGCGGCACGCGAGTCTGCCGTCGTCCCACGCGGCCAACTGGTTCGCCGGGGCGATGATCGGCTGGTTTTTTTTCCGCCGCAGCGTGCGGGTCACCCTGCCGCTGGCCACGGCGGTGGGTTTTTCACGCGTTTACAACGGGGTACACTATCCGAGCGACGTTCTGGCCGGGGCGATTCTGGGAGCGGGCTACGCGGTGGCGGGCGTGGTGGCGTTGCAGGGCGCCTGGAGCTGGATCGGCAAACGCTGGTTTCCGCTCTGGTGGGAAAAACTGCCCTCGCTCGTGCCCCCGCCGGATCAACCGGAAAAAGCGCACGCAGGGCCGTCTTCAACCGCTGACGCGGCAGCGACCGGCTCGCACTGGTTGCGGGCCGGCTACGTGCTGATCGCCGCGGTGCTGCTGGCGCGCTGGGCCTATCTGGCCAGCGGCGCGATCGAGCTGAGCAAGGACGAGGCCTATCAATGGCTCTGGTCC
>CAYXJB010000082.1:0-240 GCA_964465445.1 uncultured Verrucomicrobiota bacterium | reverse complement strand
GCTGTCGTATTTCAGCAAACCGCCGATGATCGCCTACACGCAATGGCTGGGCACGCGGCTATGGGGCGACACGGAGTTCGGCGTGCGATTTTTCGCGCCGTTGATTTCGGCGATCGTGGGCGTGTTGGCGCTGCGATTCTTCGCCCGCGAAGTCAGCGCGCGCGCCGGTTTTGCGCTGGTCTTGATGAGCCTCGCCACGCCGCTGCTGGCGTTGGGCGGGATTCTGCTGACGGTGGACCC
>CAYXJB010000081.1:0-12528 GCA_964465445.1 uncultured Verrucomicrobiota bacterium | reverse complement strand
TGAAGGCGGTCGACAAGTTCGAATACCGCCGCGGCTACAAGTTCTCGACCTACGCCACCTGGTGGATCCGCCAGGCGATCACCCGCTCGATCGCCGACCAGGCCCGCACCATCCGCATCCCGGTGCACATGATCGAGATCATGAACAAACTCTGGCGGGCGCAGAAGCAGCTCACCCAGGAACTGGGTCGCGAACCCACGCCCGAGGAGCTGGCCGACGAAATGCACATGCCCGTGAGCCGTATCAATTCGCTGCTCAAAATGGCCCAACAACCCGTCTCGATCCACGCGCCGGTGGGCGACGACGGCGACGTGAGCGTGGGCGACTTCATCGAGGACAAGACCGCCGAGAACCCCTCCGAGGTCACCAGCTACAGCCTTCTGAAAGAAAAACTCAACGAGGTGCTCATGACCCTCACCGAGCGCGAGCGCAAAATTCTCGAAATGCGCTTCGGCCTGGTGGACGGCTACGAGCGCACCCTCGAGGAAATCGGCAAAATGTACAACGTCACCCGCGAACGCATCCGCCAGATCGAAGCCAAAGCCCTCCGCAAGCTGCGGCATCCCACCCGCCTGCGCCATCTCCAGGGCTTCCTCGAAAGCGAGCCGGTCACCTGACGCCTCCGGCTCGCCCCACAAAACCCTCTCCCGCCCGGGAGAGGGTTTTGTATTTTGAGCCGGGTTGACCCGCAAACGGCCCGGCCCGATAATCGCCCCGGGCGCGCCACCGAACCGGGCCCGGCTGCGCCGCATCGGGATACAACATGAAAGTTACCTACTACGGCCACGCCTGCTTCGCCGCCCACGTCGGCGGCAAAACGCTTCTGTTCGATCCCTTCATCACACCCAACGAACTGGCGCGCACCGTCAACCTCAACGAGGTCGCCGCCGACTACATTCTCATCTCCCACGGTCACGAGGACCACGTGGCCGACGCGATTGCCATCGCCCGCCGCACCGGCGCGTTGCTCATCGCCAACTACGAAATCGCCACCTGGTTCGCCCGTCAGGGCGTCGCCCGCGTCCAGCCCATGAACACCGGCGGGGCGGCCAAAATGGATTTCGGACGCGTCAAACTCGTGCCCGCCGTCCATTCCAGCAGCCTGCCCGACGGCACCTACGGCGGCAACCCGGTCGGCTTTGTCGTCGAAAGCGAAGAGGGCAATTTTTACTACTCCGGCGACACGGCGTTGAGCTGGGACATGAAACTCATCGGCGATTCCACCCGCCTGGCCTTCGCCGCATTGTGCATCGGGGATTACTTCACCATGGGCGTGGACGACGCGATCAAAGCCGCCGATTCCCTCCGCTGCCACGAAATCCTGGGCGTGCACTACGACACCTTCCCGCCGATCAAAATTGATCATCAGGCCGCCGTGGCCCGTTTCCAAGCCGCCCGCAAACGACTTCATCTTCTGCTGCCGGGCGAATCCCACAACTTCTAGGTCCTCGGCCCACTCTCCGCCGCGCGGCCCGGGGCTGATCACGCCCGCGTCTCACGCCATATTCAGCGCCGCTGCCATTGACCGGCCCGGACCAACGCGCTTAAAGTGGCCCCATGAACACCGTTTCCCGCTCCGCAACGTTGCTCGGCCCCGTGCTCCTGCTGACGCTCTTAACCCGCCTCCTGACCGGATGCTCCACCACGCCGGCGGTGGACTGGAACAGCCGCGTGGGCCACTACACCTTCGACCAGGCCGTCTCCGAGCTGGGCCCGCCGGATAAACAGGCCAAGCTCTCCGACGGCAGTACCGTGGCCGAATGGATCACCGGCCGGTCCGGTGGCGCCGCCTTGAGTGTCGGCACAGGCGTCTATGGCCGAAGCGCCGGCGTGGGCGTAACCCAAACCGTCGGCAGCAGCGGTACGTATCGCGTCCTGCGGCTGGTCTTCGACAAGGACGGCAAGCTCAGCTCCTGGTCCAAGTAGGCGCCAGGTGGCGCTCTCAGTCCGTCGCCTCCTTCGGCAGCATCCCCCACGAGAAAAAAAGCCGTCGTCCAAACGACGGCTCACACAGCTCATTTTGAGCGCTGACCTCAACCGGCCCGACGACGTCGCAGCAGCAACGCGCCAGCGCCCATCAACAACAGCGCCCAAGTTCCCGGCTCGGGCACGTACGAGATGTACAAATCGTTCCCCTGCCGCACCACCGAAAACGACCCCGGCCCCGCCACCTGGTTGTACGCCGTAAAACCGCCCAACAACAACTCAAACACCGTCGCCTCGCTCTCCCCGGGCGCAAACGAAATCCCACCGCTCGCACTCAAAATCCGCCACATGTACGTCTGATACGGATCCCAATCGTTCACCGCCCCGGGACTGTCCGAAAGCGTCAACGACCGGATATCAATCGTAAACTTGTTCGCCGAGCTCGCCGTAACGTTCAACGCCCCGTTGATCGTCAAAAAATCCCATCCCGTCCCCTGCCCCGAATCCTTATCCTTGATCTCCCACACCATCCCAGCACCTCCGGCCCAAGTCTCGCCACCTGTCGTCAGCGTCCCCACACTGCTGCCCGGCGAGACCTTCGCCCCGCTGTTGAGCGTCAGCGAACCGCTGAAAGAACCGCTGCCGGCAATCGTGCCCCCGCTGTACACCGTGACGCTGCCCGTCCCCAACCCGCTGCCGCTGGTGTTGTCGACCCGCAGCACGCCGTTGCTGACGATCGTGCCACCGCTGTAGGTGTTCGCCCCGGTGAGCGTCTGCGTGCCGGTGCCCAACTTGGTTAGCGCCAATACGCGCGTGCCGTCGGCAATCGTACCGGCAAAAGAAGCCGTCGCATTATTGTGGCCCACTACCAGACGATTGGTACCGGACGTCGCGCCAGAAGCGGTAATAGTACCGCCCCCACCTTGCAATCCGTTAATGTTAACTCTGCCCCAACTTAAATCTAACGTCCCAAAGCCATAACCCTCATCCATGAGTCGGACATTCCCCTTGCCGGGTCCGTAGGGGATTGCGTTCGCACCTCCAACCCTTACCAGCCCGCTTGCGATTTGTGTATCGCCCGCATAACTGTTCGACCCCTGCAAAATGATCACCGCCGACCCGTTGATACTCCTCGCTCGAAAACGAACATTGGTCGTACCAGTCAGGGGCACCTGGATTCGTAACTTGCCGTCAAGCATCCGGATTACCGCAAAATACGCGTTGGTCGCAGGCACCAAGCTTATCGCATTCGTCCCGGCAAAGACATACTCCCGGTTGACCACGTTCGTTGTCGGTCCACCATTCATCATCAACTGACCAATGGTGCGCGGTGTATCCACAGTAATAGTCCGCGTTGTATTGGTCGGAAGGGTTTGTGCATTGAAAACGTATCCAGCGCCATCCGCAACAATCCCGTTGAGCCAATTGTTCGTATTGCTCCAATTCCCGCTGGCCGAGGCCAGCCAGGTGCCGTCCGGCGCCGGCAATCGCTGCGTCGCCAGCCCCATCAGCATCAACGCCAATACCCACACCAAACCAATCCGGGAAACCCAACCCCCCATCACCGAAACATACCGCCAGCCCGAAAGATGGCCCACCCCATCCGCTCCACCTCGGACAGCGACTTTGCTTACGGACAAAGACAACCCTTGCGTCCCGTTTGCCCGCAAGGATCTACCGCTGAAGCTGCCAGGGTTCAACGCAACGAACCACGAGTCCATACTTCGGCCTCAAACCACGCCGCCTTATAGCAACCTCGCCCTCCGCTGTCAACCGTTTTTTCGCCGCAATACACGCCTCCATCCCTGTTTGCGCGGCGCCAAGCCGGCTCAGGCACTTGCTCCGGCCGATGTCCCTCGCTCCGCCCGACCCCCCAGGCAGCGGACGGCGTCGCTGCGCAGCTTGAGGCGCTCGGCCCGGCTGGCGCACGGGCTGCCGAGCGCTCCCGGTGCACGAGCCCGAGCTGTTGCAGACCCGCGGCGGGCCCGGCAAGCTCGGGTCGGATGGAAAAATTCTTCCGGATTCGTGAGCGGGGCAGCGACGTGCGGACTGAAATTCTCGGCGGTCTGACCACGTTTATCACCATGGCGTACATCATCGTGGTCAACCCGGCGATTCTGGCCTTCGCCGGGCTGCCGACCGGTCCGGCCACTGTGGCCACGATTCTCACGGCGGTGTTCGGCTGCGTGCTGATGGGTTTGGTCGCCAACCGACCGATCGCCGTTGCGCCTTACATGGGCGAAAACGCGTTCATGGCGTTTGGTCTCACTGCTCTGGGCATCAGTTGGCAACAGCGCCTGGGAGCGGTGTTTCTGGCCGGCGTGCTGTTTTTGCTGATCACCCTGCTGGGATTGCGCGCCTGGCTGGCCCGGGCCGTCTCGACGAGCCTCAAACACAGCTTTGCGATGGGCATCGGCCTGTTTCTGGCCTTCATCGGCCTGTACGAAACCGGCATCGTCACCAGTTCGGTCGCCGGGCTGCCGGCGCAGGGTTTGCCGGTGGACGCTGCCGGCCTGCTGCGGCCGCCGGCGGTGCCGGTCAAGCTCGGCGATCTGCACCAACCCCGCGTGGCGCTGGCCATCGCCGGATTTGTTTTCATCGTGGTGTTGTTGTTGCGCCGGGTGCGCGGGGCGGTGTTGCTGGGTGTGATCCTGACCGGGCTTGCAGGGGCGGCGTTGGGACTGGGCGAAATGCCGCGTCGCTGCACGGCGCTGCCGTTCACCGGCGAGTACAGCCTGGAGCCCATCGCGTTCAAACTCGACATTGCCGGCGTGTTGCGCCTGAGCCTGTTGCCGGTGTTGTTGACGCTGTTTTTGATGAGCTTTCTCGACACCCTGGGCACGCTGGTGGGCGTGGGCGCAGCGGGCAACATGCTCGATGAAAAAGGCCATTTCCCGGAGATCGAGAAGCCCATGCTCGTGGACGCGCTGAGCTGCATCTTCAGCGGCCTGGTCGGCACTTCGACCAGCGGCGCGTACATTGAATCAGCCACCGGCATCCGCGAGGGCGCGCGCACCGGTCTGGCGGCGCTGACCACCGGGGCGTTGTTCGCTCTGACGCTGCTGTTCATCCCGCTCTTGGAGCCGTGGCAGCAGTGGCGACACGCTTACGGACCGGCGCTCATCGCCGTGGGCGTGCTCATGGTCGGCTCGGTCCGGCGGATTGATTTCGAGGATCTGACCGAACTGGTGCCGGCGCTGGTGACGATCGCGATGATGGTTTTCACCTGCAACATCGCCAACGGACTGACGGCGGGTCTGGTGGTGCACCCGGTTCTCAAGCTCCTGAGCGGACGCGCCCGGGAAATCAGCGGCGGCTCGGCCGTGCTGGCGTTGCTGTGTCTGCTCTACTACCTGTTCGGCCTGCCGCACTGAGAGTGGGCCGGCAAGACGCGAGCCCGACGTCTCACCGCAGCCAGGGTGCCGGCCGCTCTCCGGCGAGGAGTTCCGACAGGCCCTGCCGGCGGCGCACCAACGCAGCGCGACGTCCATTCACCAGCACTTCGGCCGCCAGCGGACGGGAGTTGTAATTGGACGCCATCACAAACCCGTACGCGCCGGCGCTCATCAGCGCCAGGTAATCACCCTCGGCCACCGGCGGCAGGGGACGATCCCTGCAGAAAAAATCGCCCGATTCGCAGACCGGCCCGACGACGTCGCACCGGACCGGGCGCGCGCCGCGGCGCGGGCGCTTCAGTGGCACGATCTCGTGCCACGCATCGTAAAGCGCCGGCCGAATCAGATCGTTCATCGCCGCATCCACAATCACGAAGGTCTTGCGCCCGGTGCGTTTGACATACTCGACGCGCGTAACCAGAACGCCCGCATTGCCGCAGATGTACCGACCCGGTTCGATCAGAATCCGCACCCTGAGCGGACGCAGCAGGGGCAGCAACCGCTCGGCGTAGCGTTGCGCGGTCAAAAATCGTCGCGCCGCCGGGCTTTGCCACCAGTCCTGCCGGCCGCTGGCCAGGGCCGGTTCATAAACGATCCCCAACCCGCCGCCAATGCTGAAGAACTCGATCCCGTAACGCGCTCTGAGTCGTTGCACAAGCGGCGCGACCTTGCGCACCGCTTCCTCGAAGGGCCGGGCCGAGGTGATCTGCGAGCCGATGTGCATCTGCACGCCGCGCAATCGCAGATGAGGTCGTTTGGCGGCCCGGGCATACACGGCCTCGATCGCCTCGAACGCGATCCCGAACTTGTCGGCGTACGTGCCGGTGGTGATCTTGTGGTGCGTGTCGGCCGCCACGGACCGAGACCGGCGCGACGCGACCGAGCCGCGCGGCGATGCGATCAATGCGTTCGAGCTCCGGTTCGCTCTCGGCGTTGAAACAGTAAATGCCCCGCCGCAGGGCAAAGGCGATTTCGGCCTCCGACTTGCCCACACCGGTGAAGATGCATCGCGCCGGATCGCCTCCGGCCGCCAGCACCCGTTCCAGTTCGCCCCGGCTGACGATGTCAAAGCCGCTGCCCTCCCGGGCGAGGACGCGCAGGACGGCCAGGTTGGAGTTGGCCTTGACGGCAAAGCAGACCAGGTGTTCGACCGGCGCGAGCGCGCGGTCCAATTCCCGCCATCGTTCGGTCAGCGTCCGCTGCGAATACACGTACAGCGGCGTGCCGAAACGTTGCGCCAGAGTCTCCAGCGGCACCTCTTCGCAGAAGAGTCGCTCGCCCGAATACCCAAATGCATGCATGGAGCGGGGCAGCTTACGCAGCCGGGCGCAAAGTTCAAGGCCGGCCTGGCCCGGCCCGCGCGTGGCGACGCGGAAGAATCGCCCGACGCAAAGCGCGGTCATTGCCCGCTCGTTGCGGCTCAGGGCGCGGATTTGCATGGATTCGGCGCGGTTTTTCGCGCAACATCCTGCGCCATGAGTCCGGTTTTAAAACTGCTGCTCGAAGGCAGCACGCTCACGCCCGCGCAAATGGCCCGGGTGCTCAACCTGACCGAGGAGGAGGTCCAGCGCGAACTGGAATCGCTCCGGCAGCAGGGCATCCTGCTGGGCTTTCGACCCGTGATCAATCTGGCGCTCGAAGACGCCGAGCTGGTCCGCGCCGTCATCGAGGTCCGCATCACGCCCGAACGCGGCGGTGGATTCAACCGCCTGGCCGAGCGCATCAGCCGCTTCGAGGAGGTCGAAGCCTGCTATCTGATGTCCGGCGGCTACGATTTGCTGGTGTTCGTGCGCGGCGAAACACTCCAGAAGGTCGCGGCGTTCGTCTCCGAAAAGCTCTCCACGCTCGAAGGCGTGCTCTCGACTGCCACACATTTCATGCTCCGCTCGTACAAGGAACACGGGTTTCTGCTCGAAAGCGGCGCGCGCGAAAATGATCGCTTGAAGGTCTCGCCCTGAAGCGGCTGCGGGTTCTGGCGTCTCCGTTGCACGCGGCCTCAGAAGACATGGACAGCTCGCGTTTCATCGCCCGACATGTGATCGGCCTGCCCCGCTCGGGGATTCGCGATTTCTTCGAGCTGGTCGCCCGGACGCGCGACGTGATTTCGCTGGGCATCGGGGAGCCGGATTTCGACACGCCCTGGCACATTTGCGAGGCGGCGATCTACGCGCTGGAGAAGGGCAAAACGCACTACACCTCGAACCTGGGGCTGCCGGAGCTGCGCCGCGCCATCAGCCGCTACGTCGAACGACAATTCCACGTCGGCTACAACCCCGAGAACGAAATCCTCGTGACCGTGGGCGTGAGCGAGGCGCTGGATCTGGCGTTCCGCGCGTTCGTGAATCCGGGCGACAAGGTGCTGTTTCACCAGCCCTGTTATGTGAGCTATCACCCGGGCATCACGCTGGTGCACGGCGTGCCGTTGCCCGTGCCCACGGGCGCGGAAGAGGGCTTTGCCCTGCGGGTGGAGGCTCTGCGCGCCGCCTGGCAACCGGGCACCAAATTGCTCGTGCTCAACCTGCCGTGCAATCCCACCGGCGGCACCTGCAATCGCGCCCAACTGGAAGCGATCGCCGCCTTCGCCCGCGAGAAGGATCTGCTCGTGCTCAGCGACGAGATCTACGCGGAATTGACCTTCGAGGGCGAGCACCTGAGCGTGGCCGCGCTGCCGGGCATGAAGGAACGCACGATCCTGTTGCATGGCCTCTCGAAAGCCTTCGCCATGACCGGCTGGCGCATCGGCTACGCCTGCGGCCCGCCCGCGCTCATCGAAGCGATGATGAAAGTCCATCAATACTCGATGATGTGCGCCTCGATCCTCAGCCAGGAAGCCGCCATCGAAGCCCTCACGCGCGGACACGACGCCATGCAGGCGATGCGCGAGCAGTATCGGCGGCGGCGGGATTTCATCGTGCGCCGGTTCAACGAGATCGGACTCCCCTGCCATCTGCCGCGCGGCTCGTTCTACGCCTTTCCGTCGGTCGCCCCCACCGGATTGAGCGACCGCGAGTTTGCGGTCGGACTGCTCCAGGCTCAAAAGGTCGCTCTGGTGCCCGGCTCGGCCTTCGGCGCCAATGGCGCGGGTTTTTGCCGCGCCTGTTTCGCCACCACCTACGAACAACTGGTCGAAGCCAGCGACCGCATCGAGCGTTACGTCCGGTCGCTCCAACGCAGCCGCTGAACGGCGTGGCGCGATACAAACCCGGCCCTGCCCGATTCGCATCCCGGGCCGCAGCTTCTGGCCGCGTCAGCCCGTCGCAGGCCCAACCCCGGGCGCAAAAATCCGGCGCCTGAGTTTTTCCAAAATCGCCTCGGCCACCTGCGCGGGCGACTGGCCCGGGCTCACGTCAATCCAGTCCACGTCCAGGTGCCGACCAAACCAGTTCATCTGTCGCCGGGCGAACTGCCAGGTCTTGAGTTTGACCCGCGCGATCGTCTCGGCCAGGGAACGTTCCCCGCGCAGGTATTCGATCACCTGCCGGTACCCCAGCGCCTGCATCGCGGTGCGATTCTGCTCCAGCCCGCGCGCCAGCAGCCGACGCGTTTCCTCGACCAACCCGGCGGCGAACATCCGCTCGACCCGCGCTTGGATGCGCGCGCGCAGGTCCTCGGGCGTGCGCCGCAGCGCAAAAAACGGTGCCGCCACCGGCGCGTTCCAGTCAGCCCGAAGCGCCGAGAAGGGTTTGCCCGTAAGGCGGATGACCTCGACCGCGCGCACGACGCGGCGTGGATTGCGCCGATCAATGCGCTCGAATGTGACTGGATCGCGCGCCTGCAATTCCTCGAGCAGTTGCTCCAGCGGCGCGGCCTCCAGCTCGGCGCGCAGCCGCGGGTCCGGTGGCGGCGCTTCGCCCAATCCGGCCAGAAACGCTCGAAAATACAGCCCCGTGCCGCCGCACAGAATCGCCACCCGACTGCGCGAGCGGATTTGTTCGACGGCGTGCCGCGCCAGCGTCACGAATTTCGCCGCGTCAAACGGCTCGCTCAGCTCCACAACGTCAATGAGATGGTGCGGCACGCGGGCGCGGATCTCCGGCGCGGGCTTGTCGGTGCCGACGTCCAGCCCCCGATACACCTGCATCGAGTCCACCGAGACGATTTCGCCGTCCAACCGCTCGGCCAGTGCCAGCGCGACTTCCGATTTGCCCGAGGCGGTCGGGCCACCCAACAGAATCAACTCGGGCGGTTGCATCGCCGTGGCTGAGTCTGGCCCGAGGGTTGGCGCCATGACCGATCCGCTAGGGCCGTTTCAGCGCCGCGCGCTGCAACAGCCAGAACAGCACCGCTCCGCCCGCAAACGCAACGATGCTCCAGAGCTGCGCCGGCGTGAGGCCTGCGTGCAGATGCCCGGGCGGATAATCCCCCCGGAACAGTTCCACATACCCGCGCTCGATGGCGTATCCCATCAGGTAGGTGGCGAAGATCTGCCCGTCGAAGCGCCGACGCCGGAACAGCACCGCCAAACCGGCGTAGAGCGCCACACTCAGCAACGCATCGTAAAGCTGCGTCGGATGCACCGGCGCCGAGGGCTCGCCGATCGCCGTCCATCCCGCCTCGAAGTGCCGCTGCCACACATCGGATTGAGTCGGATACCGGACCGCCCAGGGCAGATCGCACAGGCGACCGAAACAACAACCGTTGAGAAAGCACCCGATGCGCCCGATCGCGTAGCCCAGCGCAATGCTCGGCGCCAGCACGTCGGCCAAGCGCCACAGCGGCAGCTTGCGCAACCGGGCGTGGAGCACACACGCCAGCGCCGCGCCGATCAGTCCGCCGTAAAACACCAGACCGCCACGCTGCACCATGAACACTTCGGTCCACGGAGCCTGTGGGAAAAGCGGCTTGTCGAAGACATGGTCCGGATAGCTCACCACGTAAAACAGCCGCGCTCCGAGAATGCCGCCCACGATGAGCCAGATTCCCAGATCGTACATCTTTTCAGCGGCGAGGCCCGCCCGCGGTGCGCGCCGGGCCGCGGTCCAGAGCCCCACCAGGAACGCCACGGCCATCATCACGCCGTACCAACGGACCGTCAGCCCGCCCAGGTTGAATGCGATCGGATGCACCGCTCCGAGCCTATCGGCGCTGCTGCGGGCGCGAAAGCCCGAAGGCGCACAGGCCGCCCCGGCCCGGGCCGCGCACACAGCCCAGCTGCTGGAAGCGCAAATTGCCGATCTCCTGCGGCGCGTCTGCCGCGCTCAATCGGTGCCGCTGCCGAACAGGTCCAGTTGCGGCGAGGGCGCGAGCCGGCGCAATTTTTCCCGGTCCTGCTGCCGTCGGCTCTGGCGCACGTTGCCTTCGGGCGTGAGCTCCGACTCTTCGAGGTTGGCGAGGATGACCCGGGCGCGCTCGATGACCGGTTGGGGCACGCCGGCCAGCCGCGCGACGTGGATGCCGTAACTTTTGTCGGTGGCGCCCTCGACGATCCGGCGCAGGAACACGATCTGGTCGCGCCACTCGCGTACGGCGACGTTGAAGTTTTTGAGCCGGGGCAGCCGCTGCGCCAGCTCGGTCAGCTCGTGATAATGCGTGGCGAAGAGCGTTTTAGCGCCGACCACGTTGTGGAGGTGCTCGACGATCGCCCAGGCCAGCGACAGACCGTCGAAGGTGCTGGTGCCGCGCCCGATTTCATCGAGGATGACCAGACTGCGCGGCGTGGCGTGGTGGAGAATGTGAGCCACCTCGCTCATCTCGACCATGAACGTGCTCTGGCCGCGGGTCAGATCGTCGCTGGCGCCGATCCGGGTGAAAATCCGATCCACCAGATCAATGCGCGCCTGGCGCGCCGGCACGAAGCTGCCGGTGTGGGCCAGCAACACGATCAGCGCCACCTGCCGAATGTAGGTGGATTTGCCGGCCATGTTCGGCCCGGTGATGAGCGCAATCTGCGGCGGCCGATCCGGCGCGGGCGTGTCGCTCGTCGGGCTCGCGCCGCTCCGGGCCGCCGCCGGATCGCATACCGAGGAGGCCAGGGCGGTGTCGTTGGGCACGAATCGCTCCTCGAGCAATTGTTGCTCGAGGACCGGATGACGGCCTTCCCGAATCCAGATCAATCCCTCGTCTCCGACCTCCGGGCGGCAGTAATCGTGCAGTCGGGCCACCTGGGCCAACGCCGTCAGCACGTCCAGTTGCGCCAGGGCCGCAGCGCTCTGCTGCAGCGCTCCGAGCCGACCCAGCACGGCCTCGCGCACCCGCTCGAACAGTTCGTACTCGAGCTTCATGGCGCGTTCCTCGGCCCCGAGGATTTTGCCCTCCATCTCCTTGAGTTCCGGCGTGATGAAGCGCTCGCCGTTGGCGATGGTCTGCTTGCGGATGTAATCGGGCGGGACTTTGTCGAGGTTGGCGCGGGTGATCTCGATGTAGTAGCCGAAAACCGAGTTGAATCGCACCTTCAACGACGGAATGCCCGTGCGGGCGATTTCCCGCGCCTGAAGATTGGCGATCCAATCGCGTCCGCTGCGCTGGGCGGCGCGCAACTCGTCCAGCGCCGCGTCGAATCCATCCCGAATGATGCCGCCCTCTTTGAGCGCCGCGGGCGGGTCGTCCACGATCGCGCGGCGGATCAACTCGACCAGCTCGGGCTCTTCGCACAGTTGCGCCCGCAGCTCGGCCAGCAGCGACGCGCTGCCGGACGCCGTGTCCGCGTGGGTTTGGGCGGACGCGTCGGCTGTGGCCGGGTCGCCCGAGGGCGGGCCGGCCTGTTCCGGCTCAAGCTCGCGGAGCGTTCGGGCCAGCGCCGGGATTTGTTCCAACGCCAGCCGCAGCGCCACCAGATCACGAGCGTTGCCGCTGCCGCCGCTCAAGCGCCCCAGTGTCCGCTCCAGATCGCGCACCTGGCCCAGTGCATCGCGAAACGCGTCGAGCCGGTCCGGTTGCTCCAGAAACGTCTGGATGGCTTGCTGGCGTCGGCGGATCGGTTCGACGGCCGCCAGCGGCTGGGAAAGCCACTCGCGCAAGCGACGCGCACCCATGGGCGTGACGGTGTGGTTGAGCACGCCATACAAACAGGCGTTGCGCGGCGCGTCCCGATGCAGCGGCTCGAGCACCTCCAGATGCCGCAACGTCGCGGCATCCAGGCCGAGAAACTCGTGTCGCTCGTAAAACCGGATGCGCGTCAGCAGGCGCGTGTCGCGGCGCAAATGGCTGCTCAGGTAATGAAGCGCGCCGCCCGCGGCGCCCAGGGCCGCCGGGCGATCGCGCAATCCGA
>CAYXJB010000080.1:11722-12730 GCA_964465445.1 uncultured Verrucomicrobiota bacterium | reverse complement strand
GATGTAAAAACGCATCACCACCTGCGATTCGTACCAGCCCTTCTTCTCGAAGTGATGGTGAATCGGCGCCATCAAAAAAATCCGCCGTCCCGTGCCGGTACGTCGTTTGGTGTAGAGAAACCAGCCGCGCTGCAGCAGCACTGAAATCGCTTCCATCACGAACACGCCCCCGGCGATCAGCAGCACAAAGGGCTGATGAATGAGCACCGCCACGATCCCCAGCGCACCGCCCAGCGCCAGCGAGCCGGTGTCGCCCATGAACACCTGCGCCGGATGACAGTTGTACCAGAGAAATCCCATCCCCGCTCCCAACAGCGCCGCGCAAAACACCGTCAGCTCGCCCGCCCCGGCCACATGCGGCACCTGAAGGTATCGCGCCAGCTCCACGTGACCGGCCACGTAGGTAAAGACCAGAAACACCGCCGCGGCAATGAGCGTACAGCCGATTGCCAGTCCGTCGAGCCCGTCGGTCAAATTCACCGCGTTGGAGCTGCCGACGATTGCCAGCACAATCACCAGCATGCCCACCACCGCCCCGACCTGAACCGGATACTTGTAAAAGGGCAACATCAGCACCGTCACCAGGTTGTTGACCAGCACGGTTTTGAATTCGGGCAGTCGGAGCTCGCTGGTGAGCGGCAGCTTCCAAAGATACAGCGCCACGAAAACCGCCAGCGCCAGTTGGACGGCCAGCTTCACCCGTGCCGTCGTACCGGCGGCGTTCTGCCGGGCGATCTTGGCGTAGTCGTCGTAAAAACCCAGCGCCGCCAGCCCCAGCACCGAAAGCAAGGTCAGTTGCACCAGCGTGTTCCACTGCGCCCAGAGCAGCGTCGTCAAATTCAGCACCATCACGATCAACAGCCCGCCCATCGTCGGCGTGCCGCGTTTCTGCATGCGGCGGTTCTGCAGCTCCCCGACTGCTTCGGCCCGATCGGTGTAGTCCTGATCGAAGCGGATGCGCTTGAGCCACGCGATGAGTTTGGGCCCCAGCCACCAGCTCAGCGCCAG
>CAYXJB010000080.1:0-11680 GCA_964465445.1 uncultured Verrucomicrobiota bacterium | reverse complement strand
GATGTAGCGGAACAACCGCAGCGGCGAGAGCGCTTCGGCCCACGCCGTGCCCGCGGCCTGCTGCAGCAGCCATTGGCTCAGGTAGTAGAGCATTCAAGGGTGCTGACCGTTGCCGTTGGCGCGCAACGCCTCGCTGATCCGTTCCAGCCGCGCCACCCGCGATGCCTTCACCAATACCACATCGCCCGGCTTGACGAACCGCTTCAGCACCGCCACCGCCGACTCGACATCCTCAAATTCCATCACGCGCACCAGACCCGCCTCGCGCGCTCCCCGCGCAATGACCGACGCCATCTTGCCCACGGCAAACACCTGCCCCACGCCCAGCTCGGCCGCGCGCCGACCCACCTCCAGGTGCGCTGCTTCGCTGTGCGTGCCCAGCTCGGCCATGTCACCCAGCACCGCCACGCGCCGGCCCGGACACGGCAGCTCGACAAGCGTCTGGAGCGCCGCAGCCATTGAATCTGCGTTCGCATTATACGCGTCGTCCAACACCCGCACACCCCGATGCTCGAACAGTTGCAGCCGCATCTTCGGGGCGGCGCACGCCAGCAACCCGCGGCGAATCTGCTCGGGCGAGAGCCCCAGCTCCGCCCCGACCGCAATCGCCAGCAACGCGTTGAGCGCCTGATGCCGACCCAGCAGGTTGAGACGATATTCGCCGTCGAACCGCCGGTCCGGCGCCTCGACCTCGAACACCACGCCAAAGCCCGGCGCGCCGTCCGCTCCGCCGCCGGGCCGCGCCTCCAGCCGAATCTGTTTTGCGCGCCAGTCGTTGTGTGCCGCCAGGCCCACGCGCACCACGCGCGCCCGGGTGCGCCCGGCGATTTGCCCGGCCCACGGATCGTCGCCGTTGAGGAACAACACCCCGTCAGCGGGCAGTGCCTCCGCCAGCGCGCCCTGCTCCCGGGCAATCGTGTCCAGATCCCCGAAAAATTCCAGGTGTTCCCGGCCGATGTTGGTGATCACGCCGTAGCTCGGCGCGGCCATGTGCACCAACGGCGCCAGTTCGCCGGGATGATTGGTGCCGACTTCGACCACCGCGGCCTGATGCACCCGCTCGATGCGCAAGAGCGTCAGCGGCACGCCAATGTCGTTGTTGAAACTCGCCTCGCTCCAGAGCGTGGGCCCGCGGCGCGAGAGCACCGCGCCAATCAACTCCTTGGTCGTGGTCTTGCCGTTGGACCCGCCCACGGCAATCACCGGCAGCGCAAAGTCGCGTCGGTACACCGCCGCCAGCCGGCCCAGGGCGCGTCGCGTGTGCTCGACGGCGATCAGCGCGGCCTCGCCCGAGCCCCGCCCGCCCGCACTGGTTTGCGCCAGCGCCGCTTCCAGCCGCGCGAGTTTGCCGCGCTCGATCACCACCGCGGCCGCACCCAGCCGCAGCACCTCGGCCAGAAAGTCGTGCCCGTCAAAGCGCTCGCCCGCCAGCGCAAAGAACAAATCGCCGGGCCGGACCTTGCGCGAATCAGTGCAGACCCGCTCGACCCGCGCGTGCGGGTCGCCGCGGAGCAATTCGCCCTCGCAGGCCCGGGTCACGTATTGAACATCGCGTGTTTCCACAGTGCGTTCGAATTGGGGACGGGCGAACCGAAGTCGCCGGGGCCGGTCCGCGGCCGCGGTTCTCCAGTACGACCAGCCGCCTGCATCCAGCTCGGCAACGGCTCCGACGCAGATTTTCACGGGTTGGAGCGGGAATCCAGGGCGCGCCGCAGCAACAACTCACCGAGTCGCAAGCGGGCGGCCCGACCGGACTCAGCCGCGGCCAGCGCCCGGGCAAGGCGGCGCGAGACGCCGGTGAGCGCGCCGTTGCCGTTGGCGGAGGTTTTCGGCGATGCATGCCCGTTCGCAGCCGGTGAAACGCTGTTGGACAACGCCGCCACGTAGAGGTGGTGCGGAATGATGTTCGAGTTCATGGTGTTCAGGGGTTGGCAAGGTTCGGAGACAAATCGGTGCGATGCGCCAGCCGTTCCGGGCCGGAAGCGACCGTGCGCTCGGGCAGCGACGGTGCTTCGGGCCGATCCGGCCGGATGTTCAGATAGTTGGCGAGCCGTTCGGCGATTTGCTTGAACACCGGTGCGGCCACCTGTCCGCCGTAGTAACCCTGTTTGGGTTCATCCAGCACAACGCTGATGCACACCTCGGGTTGGTCGGCGGGGAAAAAGCCGATGAACGAGGCGATGTATTTGCCGGGTTGATAGCCGCCCGGGCCGGCCTTTTGCGCCGTACCGGTCTTGCCCGCCACGGTGTAATGTTCCAACGCCGCTTTCGGCGCCGTGCCCTCCGGCGAAACCACCGTCTTGAGCGCCTCGACCGTTAGCCGCGCCGCCGTTTCGGAAACGACCGCCCGGATCGGCTGGGGCGTGTAACGAGCCACCACGTTGCCCTCCCGATCCTCGAGTCGCGACACCAGCATCGGGCGCATCAACACGCCCCGGTTGGCCAGCGCCGCCATTGCCATGGTCATTTGCAAACGCGTCACCGCGATCCCGTGCCCCATGGGAATTTGCGCCAGCGAGACCTTGTACCAACGGGCCGGCTCCGGAACGCTGCCGGGCGCTTCACTGGGCAGCGGAACGCCGGTTTTGTCCCCAAAGCCAAACGCCCGCATGTACCGGTAGAGCCGCTCCGGCCCGAGCCGAATGCCGATCTTGGCCGCGCCGATATTCGAGGACTTGGTGATGATGCCCTGCACGGTGAGCCGGCCGTAGGATTCGTGGTCGTGCAACACCCGCCCGCCAAAGGCAAAGTGCCCGTGCTCGCAATCGAACGTGTCGGTCAACGCCACCAGCCGCTCGTTGAGCGCCGCCGAAACCACCACCACCTTGAAGGTCGAACCCGGCTCCATGATGTCGGTCACCACGCGATTGCGCCGCGCCTCGGGCGGAAACGCCCCGGGCCGGTTCGGATCGAACGTCGGCAGCGTGGCCATCGCCAGGATTTCGCCGGTGCGCGGACGCACCACCAGGGCCGAAGCGCTGATGGGATTGTGGCGCTCCATGGCCTGGGCGAGCGCCTCCTCGACGATGTGTTGCACGACGGCATCGAGCGTGAGCACCACGTTGAATCCGTCGCGCGGCTCGACGTCCTGATCGCGCAACGGGAGCAGCTCGCGCCCGCGGCGGTCCTTCTCGGTCACGCGCCAGCCCGGCACGCCGGTGAGCTTGCTGTCCAGCGCGGCTTCGATGCCCTCGATGCCGCGGGTCTGCAGCAGCGTCATCCCGTCGAGCTCGCGCTCTTCGCTGCCCACAAAGCCCAGCACCTGCGCCGCCAGCGTTCGATTGGGATAGACCCGCTGCTGATCATCGAGCGACTCGGTGAAGACCGAGGCCCGCAGGTTGCGCCACTCCAGCGCCTCGGCGCGGGTGAGCTTGCGGCCTTCCGGCGGACTGGCGAGCCGTTGCATCGCCCCGCGCACCTGTTCCCAGGTCTCGGGCGGCACCTTGCGTTTGAGCACCACGTAACGGTTGGTCACCGTCTCGCCCTGGGCGTTGCGCCGCAGCCGGGGCAGCAATCGGCCGTACAACTCGGCCTCCTCGATCTGCAGCAGCGGCGCCAGCGCGCGCGCCACCTCGGCCGGAAACCGCCCGACGAGCACCGGATCGGCACAAACCGTTTTCACAAACACGCTCGTCGCCAGCAGATTGCCCCGCGCATCCAGAATGTCGCCCCGGCGCGGCTCGCGCAGGATTTCGCGGCGGGTGTTTTGCTGGGCCTTGGCGCTCAACTCGGCGTGGCGCCAGACCTGCAGCTCGACCAGCCGCAACGCCAGGCGCGCAAAAATCAGCCCCGGCAGAAGCACCAGCAACAGCCACCGGCTTGTTGACCACCATCGGTTCATGATCCAACCGCCGCGGCCGATCCGTTCCTCGAACCGCGACCTGCCCGCGCACCTCGACTCAAAACGTGCACGCCGCCCGCGGCCATCGGTTCCTCTCCGACAGCACACGGGCGGCGGCAAAACTCTTCATGGCCAGACCCGGAGCGACGGCTCCGAGCTGTCGGATTGCGCCAGCGCCGGCGCACCGGACGCCTCCCCGGCCAGCGCACCCGCGCGCGGCTCGGCGAGCGTGACGATCTGCGCGGGTCGGGGCGGCCCCAGTCCCAGATTCAATTCCCGCGCCCGTTGCTCGAGCATCGCCGGCGAACGCAGCAGCGCCAACTGATCGCGCAGCTTCTTGTTCTGCTCCTGCAGTTGCGCCAGCGTGCGCTCGCGTTTGACGATCTGCTGACCCAGTTCGCTGATCTGGCCCTTTTGCCAGACATAGCCCACGCCCGAGCCGCCCAAGAGCGCACACACCAGCAGCGCCTTGAGCGCCGGACCGAACCGGATCGCCGCCGATTGATGTCTGCGATTTCTTGCCATTTTCTCGCCGCGCCGAACCTGCCGGCACGCCTTCAGCCCGTTCCCAGTTTTTCCAACACGCGCAGTTGCGCGCTGCGACAGCGCGGATTTTCCGCCCGCTCGGCTGCGCCGGGGCGGATGGGTTTGCGCGTGACCCACACCGCATCGGGCGATCGCGGCGCACCGGTTTGCCCCGTCTCGGCTCCTCCCGCCTGCGTGCCAACCCGCGTTCGCGACCGCCCAAAATCCTTGACCAGTCGTGCTTCCAGCGAGTGGAAGCTGATGACCACCAGCCGGCCCCCGGGCTTGAGCACCGCCCAGGCCGCTTCCAACCCGCGTTTCAAAGAACCCAGCTCGTCGTTCACTGCCAGGCGCAACGCCTGGAAAAACCGCGTGGCCGGATGCGTGCGCCGGCCCGCGCGCGGACACTCGCGCTCGATCAGCGCCGCCAACTGGCGCGTTGTCTGCAAGCCGCCCGGCTGGCGTTCGCGCGCGGCCACGATCCGCCGCGCCACCCGCCAGGCCAGCCCGCGCGGCACTTCGCCCAGCTCGATAAAGAGCCCGGCCAGCGTCTCGACCCCGGCGGTGTTGAGCAGCCCGGCAGCCGTCTGCGACTGGCGCGTGTCCATCCGCATGTCCAACGGCCCGTCCTGCTGGAAACTGAACCCGCGCTCGGGCGAATCCAACTGCGCCGAACTCACGCCCAGATCCAGCAACACACCGTCGCAACTGGCCGGCGGAATCCACTCCGCCAGGTCGGCGAAATTGCCCTGGCGCAGCTTGAACCGACCCGCAAACTTCGCCAGTCGCTCGCGCGCAACGGCCACCGCCGCCGCATCCCGATCACAGCCAAAGAGCCATCCGTCCGGCGCGCTGGCCTCCAGAATCGCTGCCGCGTGCCCGCCCCCGCCCACCGTCCCGTCCACGTACCGGCCCCCGGGCCGCGGCCGAAGCGCCTCGAGCACTTCGCGCAGCATCACCGGCTTGTGAAAAAAATCCGTCACGCACGGCGCCGCTCCGCTCAGGTCTGATTCTGCGTCGTAAACCGACTGCTGAATCGTTCCCACGCCCGCCCCACCACGCCCCACCGCGCCCCGGCCGGACGCACCGAGCCGGCAATGACCACTTCCACATCCGCGTCGCGCAGGTCGTTGCGCGCGACCTCGACCGGTCCGAAGCTCAACTCGCGCTGCACCGGCACAGCATCCAGACGCCGGTTCGTGCCCCGACCACGCGCACGCCGCACGCCCAACCAGCGCGTGAGTGTTTGCATCCACGCCTTCAACCCGCTGATCCCGCGCCACGCCCGACGCGCCGCAGCGGACGCGTTCGACATCGCAGCTCGCCCGGAATCGCCGCCGTCCGGACACACGGATGCGCCCGAGGCATTTGCATTGGCCGGCGCACCGACACGCTCGGGCGGGGCAAAGGGATTCGGCGGCTGGATGAAGCGCGGCAAGGGTACGCGCTCGAAGCGATACCGTTGGGCGGCATGGCGAGCCGCCACCAAACTTTTCCCGGCCACAAGCAGTCGCACCAGTTTCATCGTTACTCCATCAAGCGAAACGCATCCGGCGCCATCGCCTGGTCGGTCGCCCGAATCTTGGCGTAGCGTTCCGGACTCCAGATCTCGAACCGGTCCAGCAGACCCACCAACACGGCCTGATCCTTGATCGCCGCGGCCCGGGCCATCTCCTCGGGCAGACAAATCCGCCCGGCCTTGTCGGGCGTCACCAGCACCGATTCGCTGCCGATGATGCGCTTCAAAATCGTCTTGTTCCGATCGTCGTTGGGCATCGCGTCCAGCGTCTGCATCAACTCGGCCATCTCCCAGGGCGGCATGCCGCGCAAACACGGCCCGACCTCGTATTTGGGCCAGAGGATGAGCGTGAATTCGATCGAACCCTTTCGAGGACGCCACTTCGCCGGAATCTGTACACGGCGCTTCTCATCCACGCCGTGCACGTAGCGCGAATTAAAAACAATCCGCTCGGTTGTTGGCTCATCCGGCATTCGACTTCGGGTTTTCAATCCAGGGCTCGCTTCTGTGCCCCATTTCGCTGCATTTTTACTGCAACTGCGCCCCATCTTAAAACACTTCGATCCACTCCTGTCAACCCAAATTGTTCACATCTTTTTCACAGCGCACCGGTGAACAGTTTCGTTCCCCCGGACTTCGCGCTCCGCAGTGTCTGTCGCACCGCGTGTTGTGGTTGATCGCGGGCCGGGTTGTTTCGGGCACACGCCACCGATACGCTGCGGCCGATGCGAACGGCGGATTTTGACTACGCACTGCCGGAGGAGCTGATCGCTCAATGGCCACTGCCCGAGCGCGATCGTTCCCGGCTGCTGGTGGTGCATCGGGCCACGGCGCAGTTCGAGCATCGCCAGTTTCGCGATCTGCCGGAGTACCTGCGTGCGGGTGATGTGGTGGTGCTCAACGACACGCGGGTGCTGCCGGCGCGATTGCGTGCTCGAAATCCGCGCACCGGCGGGCGGTTCGAGATTCTGCTGCTGGAGGAAAACGCGCCCAACGACTGGTGGGCGATGCTCAAACCCGGCCGGCGCGCCCGGGTTGGATCGGTTCTGGAATTGGAACGACCCGACGGTTCAGCGGCAGACCTGCGGGCCAGCGTGGTGGCCGTCAACCCGGAAGGACATCGCCGGCTGAAGTTCGACGGCGTGGCGGATCTGTGGGGGGCGCTGGAGCAGATCGGTCAGGCGCCGCTGCCGCCGTACATCCGGCGCAATGCACAAACAACAGGCGCGACGTCCACGCCGCCCTCGATCGAGGATCGGGAACGCTACCAAACGGTTTACGCCCGGCGGCCCGGTTCGGTCGCCGCACCCACGGCGGGCCTGCACTTTACGCCGGCGTTGCTCGAAGCCATTCGCAGCCGCGGCGTGGAGATTCACTTTCTGACGCTGCACGTGGGTTTGGGAACGTTCGCGCCGGTGAAGGCCGAAACGCCCGAAGGCCACACGATGCACGAGGAACCGTTCGAGTTGAGTGAATCGGTTGCCGACGCGATCAACGCCGCCAAAGCCCGGCGAAGTCGCGTGTTCGCCGTCGGTACCACGACCCTGCGCGTGTTGGAAACCGTCGCCGCGGCGCACGGCGGTCGGCTGGCCGCCCGGCGCGGGCGCACGCGGCTGTTCGTCTACCCGCCGTTCCGGTTCCAAATCGTGGACGCGCTGGTGACGAACTTTCATTTGCCGCGTTCGACGTTGCTGATGCTGGTGAGCGCGTTTGCCGCACCGGGCGAAACACGCGGACGCGATCTGATCCTGAGTGCCTACGCCGAAGCGATCCGGTTGCGGTATCGCTTTTACAGCTACGGGGACGCGATGTTGATCCTGTGAAGTCGAAACGCGCCGCAATCCCTCGCCCGTTTGTGCTGGTGAACATGGCGATGAGCGCCGATGGCAAAATCGCCACGACCAATCGCACCGTCTCGTCCTTCGGCAGCGCGCGGGATCATGATCATTTGCTGGCGTTGCGCGCGACGGCCGATGCCGTGATGGCCGGGGCGCGAACCATCGCTGCGCATCCGGTGGATCTGGGCCCGGGGCCGGGGCGATTTCGCCGGCTCCGGCTTCGGCGCGGCCTGGCGGCGTACAACCTGCGAGTCATTGTGAGCGGGCGGGGTCGCGTGCCGCCGCAGGCGCGGGTGTTCGAGCGGCGTTTTTCACCGGTGATCGTGCTGGTGAGTTCCCGGGCCTCGCCGGCGGCCCGGCGGCGATTGCGAGCCGTCGGAGCACACGTGAAAGTGTGCGGCCGGGCCGGAGTCAATCTGGCGGCGGCGTTGCGATGGCTGCGCGCGCGCTGGGGTGTGAAACGCCTGGTTTGCGAAGGCGGGGGCGAACTCAACGCGGCCATGTTCCGGGCCGATCTGGTGGACGAGGTGCATCTGACCGTTTGTCCGCTGTTGTTCGGCGGGCGCACAGCGCCGACGATCGCCGAGGGCCCGGGCGCGGCCCGGTTGGCCGACGCGCGCCGGTTCAGGTTGGTATCGGCGAGGCGCGTTGGAGACGAGCTGTTTCTGGTCTATCGGCGGATTCGCCCGGCGCAAGATTCGTAAGCCGGGTCCGAGCGATCTCGACCCACCTGCGCACCGATCGCCGCGGCAGTGGGCCGACCGCTCATCGACTTCGCCGCCGCTGCGTGGAGTCGAGCAACAGTGCCCCGGGTTTCAACCGCTCGGCGTAGGACATCATCCCCCAGGTCATCACTTCCCAGACCATGAGCCGGGACACGTTCGGCTCGCCGCGCTCCAGGAGCAGACGGCCGATGTAGTCGAGCTCGCCGTCGGCCAGCGCGACCAGATGCCGATACCGCGGCTGCAGTCGCGCGAAGCCGTACATCAGGTAGGGCAAGCCGGCCATGTCCACGTTCTTTTCGGTGTAATCCGGGACCGCCACGCCGCGCGATTTCTGATGCTGCGCCATCCACTCGAGCGCGGCCTCGAATTGAGCCAGCACAGCCTGATGCTCCAGCGTCCCGGCCGGAAAATGCGGCAAGCCGGCCAGGTAAAACTCGAAGGTGTAGAAGATGATGCCCGAGGGACGCTGCTGGAAGGTGATCGGCGCGAAGTCCCGGAAATCCGTCCGCACCAGCCAGCGCAACGCCGCCCTACCGCAGTCGAGAAACCGCGATTCGCTCGTCTGGGCATGGAGCGAAAACGCCAGCGTGCCGAAAATCGCCGTCGAAGCCCACCACGGTCCGTCGTACTCGGGCCACAGACCGTTGCTCAGCCCGCCGCCGGGTCGCACGTAATTGTCCATCGCCAGCTTGGCGAAGGCCCGAACCGAATCGAGGTAGCGTTCGCGCTCGGCCGGGGACTTGCAACGCGCGGCGGTGGCCAGCACACCCAGCCCGATCGAGGCGCTGTCAGCCAGATTCCACTGGCCGACCGTCTGGCCCGGTGCGCGCTGGTGATTCATGTAGTAGGCACCGGGCGGATGCATCCCGCGTTGATAAACCCGCATCAGATCCGACCAGCGCCGGCACGCGTCCAGATACCGACGCCGGCCCGTCATTTCCCAGGCCACGGCCAGCGCCCGCACCGCGTGCGCGTCCTCGAAAAACGGTATGTGATGCGTCGTTGGATCATCGTCCGTCCGGCTGTAGAACGGCGTCAGCGGCTTGTTCAACTCCCGCGCGGCAAGATCACAGAACGTCAAAAAATCCGTGCGCAATCGGCGTGGCGGCGCGGGGAGCGAATCGCCGCCGCGGACCGGCAGTGCCGCCGTCTGCATCACGGCCAAAACCACCGGCACAACGAGCCTGGTCCACCTTGGCCGCTCCAACGCACGGCTGGCGGCAAACCGGCCCTTCACTCGCGAGCGGCGTTCGGCCCTGCCCGCCGCCAGGCCCAACCGCCCCGAACCGGTTGGGCTCTCGGCCGAAGAGCCGGGCCGCGCGACCGAAAACCTTTTGACAAGCCGTCGCCGACCGGTAGCCTGATCTTCGACGCGGTTGGGGTCGTAGCTCAGTTGGTAGAGCGCCTGAATGGCATTCAGGAGGTCAGGGGTTCGAGTCCCCTCGGCTCCACCAACCTGCCGGTTCTGGCAGTGTTTCATCGTCCGTCGGGTCGCCGGCGTCGTGGGCTTTGGCCCGCAGCGTTCAGTCCGGTTTCACCAGTGTGAGTGTGAGCATGCGCAATTCCATGACCTGCCGGCCCGGAATGCTCAGCGCCCGCAGACGCAACGTTCCCCTGCCCGCTTCGAGACGCACCCACCCCAACACCAGCGGACGGAATTCCTTCATGTACGACTCGCCCTTGCGCGGCACGCGGTCTTCGCCGGTTTTGAGCGGCGGATCCCAGGCCGGTTCGACCCGTGCAGTAATGCGCGCGCCGCGAAAACTCAGCTCGACCACCGAACCGACGTCGGCCTGCGGACAGGTGTAGTACGCCGTGGCGTCGTACAACCCGGCGGTGTGCACTTCGATGTCCCAGGTCAGTGCGTCGTTGGTGCTGGTCCAATTCTTGAACCACGAGCAGTTCGGCGCCGGAGCGCTGCGCTGGATGGTGCCGTGCGGCACAGCGTCGCGCGCCGGCAACGGTGTCGTGGGAAACTCCCGATAGCCGACCGGGAACGGGCGTTCATCGGCCCGCGTCGTCAACAACTCCTTGCGCCAGGCCGCCACGGCTTGCGCCAGTTTCCCGGCCACGTCGGGTCTTTCGGACGAAATGTCGCGCGTCTGATTCGGGTCGGCGACCATGTCGAAGAGCGCACCGCGTTCATCGAGCCGGTAACGCTGGGAGCGGACGCTGACCCGGCCCAGATAATGCGAGAAGATCAGCCGTTCCGGCCACGCGCCGCCCCGGCCCAGCAATAGCGGCGAAAGATCCAGCCCGTCGAGCGGTTTGCTCGGGCGCAGCGGCACGTCGGCCAGCCGGGCGAGCGTCGGCAACAAATCCATCGCCGCGGCGATCGGCTCCACCACCGTGTCGGGCTTGATCCGATCCGGCCGCCGAATGAAACAGGGCACGCGCACGCCGCCCTCGTCCACCGAACCTTTGATGTCTTTCATGCCGCCGTTCCAGCGGCGGCTGGCCGGCCCGTTGTCGGAGAAAAACACCACGATCGTGTTCCGGGCCAGATCCAGATCATCGAGCCGGCGCAGCAACCGACCCACGTTCCAGTCCAGGTTCTCGCACATCGCCAGCGCCGCCCGCGTGACCGCCACGTTTTCGTTCGGTCCGTCGGGGCCGCGCAGACCGATCGGATGCGACTCGAATCGTTTCCAGAATGCATCCGGCACACAAAACGGCGAATGCGGCGTGTTGAACGCCAGATAACAGAAGAACGGACGCGCCCGATTGGCTTCGATGAACGCCATCGCGCGCTCGGTGAAATCATCCGCAATGTAGCCGCGCCCGCGCACCCATTGGCCGTTGTGCTCCAGCGGCGGATCAAAATATTCGCCCCAGTGACCGGAGGTGAACCCGTAGAATTCCTCGAACCCACGAGCGTTGGGATGATACGGCCACTGGCTGCCGTTGTGCCATTTTCCGAACAGCCCGGTGCGATACCCGGCGGCCCGAAACACCTCGGCAATGGTTTGTTCGTCGGTATTAAGACGTTCCTTGCCCGTGGACACACCGCTCACGCCGCAACGCGGATGATAACGCCCGGTCAAAAACTCCGCCCGCGTCGGCGCACAGACCGGTGTGACAAAGAACCGCTCGAACCGCGCCCCGGCCCGCCCCAGCGCGTCGAGGTTGGGCGTGTGCAAATTCGTGTTCCCGTGCAAACTCAGATCGCCCCAGCCCTGATCATCGGCCAGAATGACGATCATGTTCGGCAACCGCTCTGCCGCTTCGCCGC
>CAYXJB010000079.1:0-12741 GCA_964465445.1 uncultured Verrucomicrobiota bacterium | reverse complement strand
CGACCAGCAGAGCGGGGCCTTCGCCGCGGATCAGACGGGGCTTCTGCGTTTCGAGTGTGGCCACCAGCACCGGGGCGTCGAGGTTTTCGGCCAGGTCGCCCGTTGCGATGCCGACATTCCAGCCGCGGGCGCGCCATTCGGCGAGTTTGTCGTTGGCCAGTGCGCGGGTGGGCACGGTGTAAACGGCCTGACCGCGGGGGTGTCCGTGGTTGGACCAGAGCTCGAAGATGAGGGTTTTGCCTGCGCCGGTCGGCGCCTGCACGACGACATCGTTGCCGGCGCGCAGGGCGGCGACGGCTTCCTGCTGCCAGAGGTCCGGCACCGTCACGTGCACCAGGGCCGGATGTTCGGCCAGTTGTGTTCCGTGCGCGGCCACGGGGGCAGCATAAGGCAAAGCGCCTGAAACGAAACGGGGTTTTTCGGGCCCGCGGTCGGACCGTGGGCCGGCGGGGGCTTGAACCAGCGCGGTTTCGGGGCAACGGTCGCGCTGCGCGCGGCGGCCACATGAAGTTTGACTCATTTGAGGCTCAATTCTAGATTGGCGGCACATGCTGGCTGCGGCATCCAACGAAGCGGAAGCGGGCGTGGCGGTGTCGCTGCCCGCTGCCCCGGGGGCGAGCTGGAAGCGGATTGTCGAACCCATTCAGGCGTTTCTGGACGCGGTCGCACAGCGGCTGGAACAGCAGGTGCGCGAGTTCGATCCGGCGCTGACGCCCTATGCCGAGTACGCGCTGCGGGGCAACGGCAAGCATTTGCGTCCGGCGCTGGTGGCCCTGAGCGCCCGCGCCCTGGGCCGGATTTCCGAAGTCCACATCACCGCGGCGGTCATCATCGAGATGGTGCATCTGGCCACGCTGGTGCATGACGATGTGATGGACGAGGCGCAGATCCGGCGCGGGCAACCGACGCTGGCGGCCAACTGGGGCAACGAGATCGCGGTGTTGTTTGGGGACTGTCTGTTTGCCCAGGCGCTGAAACTGGCGGCGAGTTTTCCAACGCCGGAGGTGTGCCGGGCCGTGGCGGCGGCGACCAACACCGTTTGCGCGGGGGAAATTCTCCAAACCCAGCACCGGCGCGATTTCGAGCGCTCGCGCCGGGAGTATTTCCGGGTGCTGGAGATGAAAACGGCCGAACTGTTCGCGCTTTCGTGCGATCTGGCGGGGTTTTTGAATGACGCTCCCCCGGCCCACCGCGCCGCGCTGCGCCGCTTCGGGCTGAATTTCGGGGTGGCGTATCAAATTTACGACGATTGTCTGGACCTGTTCGGTTCGGAAACCGCCGCGGGCAAGTCGCTGGGCACCGACCTGGCCAAGGGCAAGCTGACCCTGCCGGTGTTTCTGGCCTGGGAACGGGCTACGCCCCAGGAACGGGCGGAACTGGAAACATTGGTGGCGCACTGGCGACCCGAAGCGATGGACCGGGTGAGCCGTTTGCTGGCGCGCTATGAAACGCTCGGGCCGGCGTTGGAGGTGCTGGGCCAGTATTTGGAACGGGCTCGCCAGGCGCTGGGCGCGCTGCCGCGAACCCCGGGTCGCACGGCGTTGGAAGAGTTGACAGGATTTTTGGCGCGACAAACCGAGGCTCTGGGTGTTTGTGTCTGAAAACAACCGCCCACATGACCAAGCCAGTTGCGGTCAAACCGAGCGAAGCGCCGGCCAACGGCCCGGTTCCCTCCGGGGCCACGCCTCCAGGCAGCCCGCCGCCCGATGAGCTCGAGCTGGTGCAGCGGGCACGTCGGGGCGATCTGCAGGCCTACGACGAACTGGTTCGCCGCTATCAGGAGCGGATTTACGCGACGATCTATCACATGACGGCGAACCACGAGGATGCCAACGATCTGGCGCAAGAGACGTTTGTGAAGGCGTTTCGCGCGTTGCGTTCGTTCAAGGGCGGCTCGAGTTTTTACACCTGGCTGTACCGCATCGCCGTCAACAAGACCATCAATTTCCTCAAGCAGCGCCGCGGCCGTGCGCACATGAGCCTCAACGATCTGGACTTCAACGCCGAGCACGATCCGGATCTGGTGTCGCTGATCTCGGACAAAACCCCGCGCCGGGAGGCGCATCTCAACGAGCTGCAGGAAAGATTGAACGCGGCCATGCAGAAGCTGTCTGAAGTCCACAGATTGGTCGTAACGTTGCATGATATTCAGGGGCTGCCGCACGAAGAGATCGCCCGGATCATGGACTGCAATGTCGGCACGGTCCGGTCGCGGCTCTTCTATGCCCGGCAGCAGTTGCAGGCGTATTTGTCGGATTTTCTGAAGCCATGAACGTGATGCGTCCCGGGCCCGAGTCGGAGGAATTTCAAGCGCTGCGGCGTCTGCTCAAACTCAAACGCTACGAGCAGCCGCCACCGGGCTTTTTTCAGGATTTCCCGAGCCAGGTGCTGGCGCGAATTCGATCGGACAAGCTCGTGGCGCCGGAGAGTCTCTGGGAGCGCTTGAGCTGGGAAGTGCCCTGGTTGGTGCGGCTGATCGAGTCGTTCCAAACCCGCCCGGCGTTGGCGACGGGTTTCGGTGCCGCGGTCTGTGCGCTGTTGATCGGGGGATTGATCTATTCGGAGCAGACCGAGTTCAATCCGCCCAAGCCCGTCACTTTCGTGCCCGTACCCGAAACGCCGGTGGCCAGCACGCCGGCGCCGGCTTTGCCGGGGTTTGTGGTTGCGCATCCGTCGGAACTGGCAGCGCTGGCCGGCACAACCAACGGCAGTCTCAACCCGCCGCTGCCCACCGGCGGATCGCTCTTCGAGCAGTTCCGGGCTGGGATTCATCCCCAACCCGTCTCGTTTCCTCTCCCTGCGGGCGCGCCTTGAGCGGCCCCCCCAGCGGGCTCGGACCGGGCCGGCCACGACGGAGTCACCGCTACGGGAACAGAAGGCGGCCGGGTCGGTCGGCTGAAAACACGCTGCCTCGCGCTCAGTCCTCCGGCGCGAAGACCATCGGGAAGACCATCGGCGCGGCCTCCTGATGGAAGACGAGGCGGCCGGATTCCAATTGGGCTCGCATTGTGCCCAGCCCGCTCAGTGTCAGTTCGTAGTGCTCGCCCACGCGTTTCCATTTGCCCTGCACGTTGCGGGTTTCGATGGTCGGGAGCTGGCCGCGTTGCTGAGGCAGTTTGATGTCAGGAAAATTTTTCAACACCAGTTGCCGGTCCGGGAAAAACACCAGCGACAGCTTCGCAAAACCGGTGGTCATGGCCAGCTTCACCATCTTCATCTCGCTGGAGGTGACGTTGGTTTTGGACATGCGATAAGCCGCGATGGCGGCGTTGACGTCAAACTGCCAGCGGCCGAGGATCGGATCGCTGTATTTGGCCGATTTGCCCTCGTGGAGGAACCGGACCAGATCGTCCAGGTCCGGCTCGATCATGCCCCAGAGGTAGCGCAAGGTGTCGGGATTTTTGAGGATGGGCGTGACAGCCGGATGCCCGAGGATCTCGCCCACCGGCGCGCCGCGCACGCGCGCTTCGGTGAAGGATTTGTCCTCTGCGATGGCCTTGAATTCGGGTCTTTCGGCCAGCGCCAGAAACGGCGGATATCGTGACAAACGCGCTTCCAGAAGCGGGTTTTGATAGAGCAGTCCCGCCAGGTCGGCCGCTTTGTAGAAAATCTCCGGCATCGGATCCACCGCCCGGGCCACGCGCGCCAGACCGGTTTGTTGCAGGTCGCGCCCGATCCGATTCGAGAGCCGGACCAGACGCGAGGTCTCGTTGGGCGAGGTCAATTGCACCGTCCAGTAGCTCAACGGATAAAGGACCATCGCGATCAGCACCAGGTACGCCAGAGCGTTGAGCAATCCCAGGCACATCCCCAACCGCGCGTTGAGCCGTTCCCAGAGCGCCAACCGCAAGTCGCCCGCCCGGTATTTGTAATACACGTCCACCTTCCGGTGCACGAAGGTCGCCGCCACCTTGAACAGGGCCAGCACGATGAGGTAGCCGATCAGCGGCGGCAACACCCATTGAAGCACCGGGTTCGCCACGCCCACGGCGACCAGCGCCGGTCGCACCAGCTTGCCCGTCAGACCCGCCGTGAGCGCCGCCACAACAATCCCCACAAACGAAATCGCCACCCGAATGGCGCCCTGCTGATACCCGATCGCAGCCAGGCAACCGAACAACACCACCGCGAGCAACCACATCGTCATGCGCGCAGCTTAATTTCCGACTCCCGCCCTCGCACGAAAAAAACGTGTTTCGCGGCGCAGAATGCATCCGGCAAACGTCACCGCGCCGGGCGGTTGTCCTGCGCGTCCGTGCGGCCGCGCGCGCCGACGCCACCGGTCGCCGGGCGCAAGCTCGGGTTTGTTGCGGAGGCGCGGCGGTGGAATTCGCGCTTGAAAAGCCGGTGCGCTTGCGGCGAAATGCCGCTTTGCAACGGGCCTTATGGATCTGGTGGATATATTGACCAAAGACCAAATCGTCACCGATTTAAAGGCGACCGATCGCTGGGAAGCGATTGACGAGTTGATTGACACGCTGGTGGCGACGGGTCGGATTCGTCCGGAGCATCGCGACGCCGTCGCGGCGGCGGTCCGCAAACGCGAGCAGTCCATGAGCACGGGGATCGGCTTCGGCATTGGCATCCCCCACGCCTCCACGGACCTGATCAGCGAAGTGATCGGTGCGCTGGGACGGTCGCGAAGCGGGGTGAACTTTGACGCGCTGGACAACCAGCCGGTGCATCTGGTCATGCTTTTTCTGGTGCCGCAGGGCCAGTTCCAGAAACATCTCCACACCCTGGCCAACATCGCCAAGCTCCTGCACAAGGCCGAGTTCCGCCAGGCACTTGAAACCGCGCCGGACGCCGAGTCCATGCTGCGCATCATCAAGGAAGCGTCTCGAAAATGACCCAACCCGGGCGCGTCCAGCCCGTCGGCCGGGCGCAGCAACCTGCGGCCCGGACTGGCAGCCGGTCGCACGGCTGATTCGCCCGCCGATCCTGAGCCGGCCCGCACGGACATGCTCCCGTACCGAAGCATCGAACAACACCTGCGCCAGGCCGTGGCCGCGGCGTTGCCGGATTGCACGCCCGCGGAGTTGAACTCGGTTCTGCTGCGCCCCTGTGCCGAGGCGCGCTTTGGCGACTACCAGTGCGTGGCGCTGATGGCGCTGGCCAAAACCCGCAAGCTCAACCCCCGCCGGCTGGCCGAACAGGTGCTCGATCGGCTCGAGGTGACGGCGCTGTGCGAGTCGGCGGAAGTCGCCGGCGCCGGTTTCCTGAATTTCCGATTGCATCCCCGGGCGCGGGCCGAAGCGCTGGCGGCTGCTGCCGTCCGCCCCGGGCCGCTGTTGTTCGAGCCGGCGAGCCCGCCGCGCACCGTGATCGTGGATTTCAGCTCGCCCAACGTCGCCAAACCCATGCACGTGGGCCACATCCGCTCGACGATCCTGGGCGATTGTCTGGCGCGGTTGCTCCGGCTGCTGGGCCATCGGGTGATCACCGACAATCACCTGGGCGACTGGGGCACGCAATTTGGCATGCTGCTGGTGGGCTGGAAACGCGATCTGAACCCCGAGGCGCTCCGGGCCGATCCGCTCGCCGAGATGGAGCGGCTCTACCGGAAAATCAACGCCGAGTGCGAAACCGATCCGGCCACGCTCGAAGCCGCCCGCCAGGAACTGGTCAAACTCCAGAGCGGCGATCCGGAAAACCTGCGCATCTGGCAGGAAATGACGGCGCTCTCGCGCGCCCAGTTTGACGCCATCTACGCACGGCTGGGCGTGCGATTCGATCACACTCTGGGCGAGAGCTTTTACAACCCGCGTCTGCCGGCGCTCACCGAGGAGCTGCGCCGGCTGGGCATCGCCCGCGAGAGCGACGGCGCGCTGGTGGTGTTTTTCGATGACGACCCCGAACTCAAGGATCATCCGGCCATCGTTCGCAAACGCGACGGCGGATTCAATTACACGACCACCGACCTGGCCACCGTCGCCTACCGGCTCGAAACCTGGCATCCGGACGAGATCATTTACGTGACCGACGCACGTCAGCAATTGCACTTCCGGCAGGTGTTCGCGATTTGCCGTCGCTGGCTGCCCGAGGCTCGTCGCACGCGCCTTACCCATGTCTGGTTTGGCTCGATCCTGGGCGAGGACGGTCGTCCGTTCCGCACCCGCTCCGGCGAGACGGTCAAACTCAGCGAGCTGCTCGACGAAGCCGAAGAACGGGCCTACCGCGTCGTGTCGGAAAAAAATCCCGAGCTCTCGGAAGCCGAACGCCGTGCCGTGGCGCGCGTGGTCGGCATCGGCGCGGTCAAGTACGCCGATCTGCTCGCCAATCGCCAGAGCGATTATGTGTTCAGTTGGGAGCGGATGCTGGCGCTCAACGGCAACACCGCGCCCTATTTGCAATACGCCTACGCCCGCATCCGGAGCATCTTTCGCAAGGGCAGGGAAGAACCCGGCGCCCTCGCGTCGCCGTCTGCGCTCGAACTCGCTGCGCCCCAGGAAATCGCCCTCGCCCAGCATCTGTTCAACTTCGGCTTTGCGCTGGAGGCTGCCGCCGCCGATTACCGGCCCAACTTCATTTGCAACTACCTCTACGAGCTGGCCGGGCGATTCGCCCAGTTCTACGAGAACTGCCCCGTCCTCAAAGCGCCCGAGAACCTCCGGGCCGGCCGGCTGGTCCTGTGCGATCTGACGGCACGCGTGCTGGCCCAGGGGCTCGACGTGCTGGGAATCGAAGTGCTCGAGCGCATGTGAGGGCGCGACCGGTTGCGGCCCACCATGCCCACCGGGGCGTCGGTTCGCTTTTGAGTTTTCACGGATTCGACCCTGGATTAACCTGCGCTCGCCATGGCAACGAAGCATTCCTACAAATTCTGTTTCGGCCCCTGGAATCTCAGCGAAGGACAGGATCCCTACGGTCCGCCCACGCGCCCGCCACAAACCTTCGAGTGGAAACTCGCCCAGCTCAAAAAGCTCGGCTTCGACGCGATGATGTTTCACGACGACGATGCCGTGCCGGAGCCGGACAACAAATCGCCCGCCCAACTCCGCAAAGCCGCGCGCGAGCTCAAGAAAAAACTCGACGACGCGGGCGTGGCGGCCGAGATGGTCGCGCCGCGGTTGTGGTTCGACCCGCGCACGGTGGACGGCGCGTTCACCAGCAACGACCCGGCCTGCCGCCGCTACGCCATCGAACGATCGTTGCGCTCGATTGACATCGCCCGCGAACTGGGCACCGACCTGATCGTGCTCTGGTTGGCGCGCGAGGGCAGCTATCTGCGCGAGTCCAAAAACGCCCGCCGTTGCGTGGACCAACTGGTCGAGGCCCTCGATCGCATGCTCGAATACGATCGCCGCATTCGCATCGCCATCGAGCCCAAACCCAACGAACCGATGGACCACGCCTACATCCCCACCATCGGCCATGCGCTGGCTCTGGCGCAGTTGACGCGCGATCCGACGCGCGTCGGCTGCCTGATCGAAACCGCCCACGCCATCCTGGCCGGGCTGGATCCCGCCGACGAAATTGATTTCGCCTGCGCCTTCGGCAAGCTCTGGTCGCTGCACCTCAACGATCAGAACGGACTTAAATTCGATCAGGACAAACCCTTCGGCAGCGCAAACCTGCGCGTGGCGTTCAACCAGGTCCGCGCCCTGGAACGCAACGGCTACGGACGGCGCGGCGAGTACGTGTGCTTTGACGTGCACCCGTTCCGGCCCACGCGCGTCGAGCACTGGCTGGCGCATCTGGACAACAGCCGGCGCACGTTTCTGCGACTGGTGGAAAAGGCGCGTACCTTCCCGGAAAAAGAGGCGCAACGGCTCATCGCCCAGCGCAACTATGCCGCGCTGGATCAACTGGTGCTCGAGCACCTCATGGGCCGCTGAGCCCTCGCGGCGCGCCGATCACTCCGACGCGATCCAGCGTTCGTACGCCCGCGGCCCGAGAAATTCGTAGCCCCGGCCCTCCAGGGGCGTGCCCGAGACCATCGCGTGGATGAAACCGTTGCGCTCGACCAGCACCGTGTGCCAGATGCGACCCTCGGGATTGTGGCGCAGGGCAAACTGCACGCGGCCCTCGAGCGCGCGAGCGATTTCCAGCGGACCGTTCCGCTCGCGCTTGAACGCGAAGTGTTTTTCCAGCTCCTCGAGCATTGCTTGGCTGCGTCCCCACGTGCCACCCCGGGCGCTCACAAACGGTTTGCCGTCCAGTCGCGCCGCCGCATCGTCATAGGCCAGCACGCACAAAAATCGCTCCGGGCCGCTTTGCAACCAGCGCGCGAGCTTTTCGCCGTGTCCCAACGCCGGATCGAAGGCGTAGGTGCTGTCCAGAAACGCGATCCGGCTCACCCTTTCCGGTATCCGGGTCACCGCGTTGAGAAAGCCGAACGTGAGGCTGCCACCGCCGCTGTGCCCGGTCAGCACCCACTCGGTGGCCGGGTGATCGAGCCGGCCGGCAATCTGTTCGAGCAACCCGCCGATGCGCGCATCGCCATATTGCCGACGCCAGGCCGGCCAGCTCTTGAACCGGTTCTCCAGACACACCAACACCAGCGCCCGATCCGAAATCCGCTCGCGCAAAAACCGCGTCTGGGCGGCGATGTGCTGGATGTCGAAATGCCAGTCCTGGCCCGGTTGTGGTTTGCGACCGAGCGTCTGTTCGATCGTGTTTCCGTTCGGCAGCGCGTAAAAAATCAGTGTCGTCCCGTTGCCGGGTGGCCGGCCGGCGGGACCGGGCTCATTGATGCACACGCGCACGTCCGGTTCGAGCTCCAGCCAGTGCACCTGTTCATCGAAAGTCGCCGCGCCGCTTTGCGCCGCAAGGCACAAGGGCAGAAACCAGCGCCCGAGTTGCCGGCAAGGGTTCATCAGCCGGAGCGCAACGCGGTTTCGAGCCGGTCGAGCGTAACGCCCTCGCGGCGCAACAGTGTGGCCTCGACCCGCGGCACGAACAGTTGGGTTTCGGCCGGCAGGTGAGGGGCGATGCGGTCGAAACTGCGGGTGCGGTGTTGGTCGAGCAGCCGTTGGACGCGCCCGGGCCCGGCGTTGTACGCGGCCAGTGCCAGCGACCAGTCGCCGAAGCGGGCGTGCAGATCGCGCAGCAATCGCGCCGCGGCTCGCGCGCTGGTCTCGGGTTGATACCGCTGATCCCACGGCCAGGTGCGCAGCCCGTACTGCTTTGCAGTGGCCGGCATCAACTGGAACAATCCAGCCGCCCCGGCCGGACTGCGCGCGCGGTGGTTAAAACCCGATTCGACTTCGGCGATCCAGACCAGTTGGGGCGGCACACGCTCGCGAGCGAAGATGGGTTTGAGTTTGGGCACCAGTTCGGCGGCTGCCGGCGGCGCCGGGCGCTGCGCCAGCCGCTGTCGCCACAGTTGCCGTTCGAGCGAGGGCGGCGGGTTGGGCGGGCGAGCGGGTGCTTCACCGGGTCGCGCTGGCGGAGCGGGGGAAAGACGTCGCAATGCTTCAGCCGCTTCGAGGTATTCCAGTCGCGTGCGCAACCAGGCGGCCAGGGGGCGGGTTTCGTCGGCGGATTCCAGCAGCGGCAACGCCGCAGCGGCCACCACGCGCAGCCCGGCCAGGTCCAGCACGTACTCCTGCTGCAACCGCGCCGTCACATCCCGCAGGATCGCCTGCGCTTTCTCGAGATCGAGCGTGCCGAACTGTTCGAGCCATTGCTCGTCGAGATTCTCCTCTGCCCAGGTCTGGAAACTTTCGAACGCCCGGGCCAGGGCGTTGGTGTCCAGCTCCCATTCCACCGGCTGGGCATCGAGCAGCAGCCCACCCCCGAGCACCAGCGCCAGCGCCGACCCGAGCCGTTTCATGTCGGCAGCGTGGCAGCGCGTCGGTCCCGATTCAATGCTCGTCGCTTCGAGACGAGCCTGGCGCGGCGCGGGAAAGGGTTTGGCGCAAGATCGCCGTAACTGGTGGAGGGCTGTGGCAGCCGGCGGTGCGGCGAGAGGTGCGTAATTGACCCGGGGCGGCGATTCAGCGGCGGAGCTGATCCAGCAGCCGCAGCGCGGCGGCAACGAGTTGTTCGGCCGAGCCGGCGGCGCACCGGGCGCTGAGCACCTCGTAGTTGCCCTCGGCGTAGGCGGAATGTTTGGGAATGTAGCCGATCGAGCCGTTGGCCAGCTCGACGATGTGCGTCTGGCGGAAGGGCGAGGCGGCTTTGAGATTCAGGCCGGGCTCGACGAACAGTTCGCCGGGCATCGAGACCCACGCCAGCTCGCCGCCCAACGCGATCGCTTGCACTTCCACCTCCCAGGGACGACCCGAGCGCGCCGCAACATCGAGAATCTTGTACGCCTCGACGCGTTCCAGAAAGCCGGCTTTGGCGCCGCGTTGGGCGATCTCGCGGGCGCGTTGCAGGTCGGCGTCGGAGATTTCAGGCAGCGGCAGTGCCATCGTTTCGGACGCCACGCGCAAAGCGGTGTTGCTCGACGGCTGGAGTCGGCTGTAGGCGGCGCAAACCGCGCCGGCCAGCACCGTGCCGATGCGGTTGGCTTCCTCGGGACCGGATTGTCGGGCCGGCCAGCGGACATCAAGGTGGTTGACGTCCCCGCAGGCGCCGTTGGCAAAGAGCGTGAGCATGTCCGGCCCTTTGACCTCGGCCAACCGCCGGGCCAGCGCGCCGGGAAAGTCTGCCGAAACACGCGTGCCGCCGGTCGTATCCGGGTGCAACGCGTAATTGACGAACGTCAGCACCGGTCGGCCTTCGGGCGAGTCGAAGTACACAACGCCGACCTCCGGATCAATCGGACCGGCGGGCCGGAGGATGTTCGGGTTGAGCTTGCCCGGATTCCAACCGATGCTGCCGTCGCGCATCCAGTACCGGCGATTGAAGGCAATGCGCGGTTCGGATTCGCGGGCGAACCACACGCGCACCGGTTGCAAGCGCGCGCGGGCCTCCGCGACGGCTCGGGCGATCCGCTCGGGCAGAGCGGCGTTGTAGGTGCGGCAAAGGGGGTTGTCGGCGCCGGTGACCGCGTCGAGCGCCGAATCGCGCACCAGCACCGGACCGGTGTGCGAATGCGTGGCGGCGATCATGACATTCGATCCGGGGACGGCGGTGAGTTCGCTGATGCGGCGGCGCGCCTCCAACACGATGGACCGCGGCAAGGTGACCAAATCGCATACGACCAGCGCGGCGGTGCGTTCACCGTCGTCGAACACGGCGGCTTTCGCGAAGAGCGCATCCAGCACGCCCTCCGAAGGCCGCGTGTAGTAATAGCCGGCCAGCGGCGTGCCGTTGGGCGGTGTGATGTCAACCGCGGCGACGCCCAGGCGCAATTCGGCCCGGGCGGGCAACGGAATCTGTAGCAGCGCCGCGCCGACTAGGACCAAGCCCGGCGCCAGCGGCCACGGCGGCCCGAAACGGCGACCCCCCGCACGGCGTCGCCGCGCCGCGCCTGGGTCTTGGGCTGTGGGCTTGCGTTTCATCGGGGTGAGGCAACAGGCGCGCCCATCAAGCCTGCGCCAGCTCGGTCATTTTGACTGGTCGCCGCTCTTGGAGCGATCGTTCCGCGGCGAAGATCACTTCGTGCGTGTAAACCGATTCCTTCAATCCGGTCAAGGGCATTGGCACGCCGCGTTCCAGTGCATCGAAGAACGCGTCGAACTGCGTTTTGTAGGGATGATCGGCCACGTCGCCCGAATCCACCGGTTTGAAGGGCAGCTCGATCCAGCGATTGCGTTCGGAGTCGGGGTGGCGATTGGACTGGAGTTTGTTGTCCAGCAGGCTGCCCTCGCTGCCGACCAGGTGGGTGTGGAAGTAGTAGGGTTGGAAACAGTCAATGACCGAGGCACATTTGCCGAGCCGACCGTCTTTGAATCGCAGCAGCGTCACGGTCGTGGTGGGGTATTCGTATCGGGCGAAGGCCGGGTGCGCCGATTGGGTGCCGTAGCAAAAGACCTCCTCGACCTCGGCTTCCATGCACAGCAGCAGCGCATCGAGCGCGTGGCAGCCGGCGGCCAGCAGACTGCTGCCGCAGGCGGCGCGTGTGGTGACCCATTCGTACTCGCGATACCACGGGCCGATGCCGTGGTAGTAATCAATCTCGCCGTAATGAACCCGCCCGAGCAGGCCGCGCTCGATGACCGCCCGGGTTTCGCGGAACTGGGCGGAGAATCGCAACTCGAAACAGGTGCAAAAGTTCACGCCGGCTTGTTGAACGGCCCGCGTCAGGGCGCGCAGGTCTTCGAGCGAGAGCGCCAGCGGTTTTTCGGCGATGATGTGTTTGCCGGCGCGCGCCGCGGCGATGATTTGTGCCGGATGCTGCGCGTGATAACTGCAGATATCCACCACGTGCAGATCCGGTTCGGCGAGCATCGCCTCCAGACTCGTGAAGGTCCGGATCGCGCATCCGTGTCGCGCCGAGAGTTCCCGGGCGTCGAGCGGACGCGAGGAACAGATCATGGTGACCTGGGCCAGCGGGCCGGCGTTGATGGCGGCGATGTGCGCGCCGGCGGCCCACCCGTAGCCGACGATTCCGACGTTGTATTTTTTCATGGTCAGGGGCGCCGCACCGTCGTCTTCGCTTTCGGATGGCAGCGGCGGTCCGCCGGCCAACGGCGGCCGGTTCAGGTCGTGGCTGAGGGCCGGACCAGCCGCCGGAGCAGCTTCAGCGCCCGCGTCAGCTCGGCGGCGCAACGGTCCAGGGCATCGGGACTCAGCTCGGCCCGCCGGATGGCCTCGGCGATCATAGAGAGGTCTTCGGCGGCCTCAAGCAACTGCTGTCGTGCACGGCCCAGGGCGCCAGGACGGCTGTGGCCGTTGCGATGAGGG
>CAYXJB010000078.1:2221-12812 GCA_964465445.1 uncultured Verrucomicrobiota bacterium | reverse complement strand
TGGTGATGCGTTTTTACATCCTGGGCGTGCTCTTTGCCGTGATCGCGCTGAGCACGCTCAAGATTCGCTGAGCGGGGCGGGAGCCAACCGGAACGGTCCGGTGCATCGCGCCTCGAACGACCGATGAACAGATCGCCGACAGCTCCAACAGATCCGCACCGCGCAAGGGCGCTGGCGCACGCGCAAAAGCCACATCTGTTTTTCCCTTGCGCATGGCCCCCCGGGTGCTTAGATGGCGCCGCAGAAACGACCGGTGTGTGCCGGGCTTTCGCGGGCCCGGAGCGATCCGGCCGTGCTGACGGCTTCGATCGGTTCCTGCACCTCGCTACGCAGGTCGACGGGCTTGGCGATGTGGACGCATCAATCGGTTGGGGTATGAGCGAGGGATACCCCAAGGGAAACGACAATTTGCGACGGCAATCCGGATCACGACCAGTGTGCGAACACACGGGCGCCGGCGTTTTGGTGAGGGAAAACGCCGGGGCTCAACACCACAACCTTCCTCAACGACAGAAAGGACGCCAATCGCGTTAAACTCATGAACACACCCAGTCCGCTGATTCCACAGGGCTCGTTGCTCGAGCAACAAAAGAACCGCACGCGTTCGCGTGTGAAGGTGGCTTTTTTCTGTGTCGTCGGAGCGCACCTGCTGGGCTTGATGGTGCTGCTGATCCAGGGCTGCAAGCGCGAGGCGGCCCCGCCGCCGCCGGAGCCGGCCCTGCCGACCTTGACCGACACGAACCTGCCGCCGGTGGTGGAATCCAACCTGCCACCGCCGCCGACCAACGTGCCGGCACCGCCCACGGTGGAGCTGCCACCGCCTCCGCCGCCGTCGGCGCCGGCCGTCCAGGAATACGTCGTCCAGAAGGGCGACACCTTTGACAGCATCGGGCGCAAGTACGGCATTTCCTGGAAGGCGATTCAGGAGGCCAATCCCAACGTCAACCCCACGCGACTACAGATCGGCCAGAAAATCGTGATTCCCGCGCCTTCGTCGGCTGCGGCACCGCGCGCTGCCGGAGCGGAAACGCCCGCCACCACGGCCGGCGGCGAACGCATCTACATCGTCAAATCCGGCGACACGCTCACCAAGATCGCCAAGATGCACGGCACGACGGTGAAAGCCCTGCGGGCCGCCAACAAGTTGCGCACCGACCGCATCCGCGTTGGAGACAAGCTGATCATTCCCGGCGGCACAGCGCCCGCGGCGCCGGCACCGCCCGAGTCCGCCCCGGCGTCCGTGCCACCGCCGCCGGCGTACGGGGCACCGCCGACATCGTCTCCACCGCCGGTTGCGCCGCCGTCCGGACCGCCGCCGGGCCGGTGAGGTGCGGTCGGTTGCCGGGAACGATCGCTCGATCCTTGCTGACTGCCCGTGAAGACGGCCGTGACAATTCTTTGCAGTTGCGTGGCTGCGCTGCTGGCGTTGGGCATGGTGATGCTCTACAGCTCGAGCCTCTCCCAGGCCGGCGCGCATTATTTGAAGATGCAACTGCTCTGGTGCGTGCTGGGATTGGCGGTGTGCGGCACGGTGACCTCGCTGGACCGACGCTGGCTGGAACAGGCGGCCCGGCCGGTGTTCGGACTGAGCGTGTTGTTGCTGGTGCTGGTGCTGGTGCCGGGACTGGGTCGGCGCATCAACGGCGCGCAACGGTGGTTCGACTTGCAGGGCGTGCGCTTTCAACCCTCTGAGCTGGCCAAACTGGGATTGATTCTGGTGCTGGCGTGGTATGGAGCGCGGTGGCAGCGGCAGATGCAGAGTTTCAGGCGCGGCCTGCTGTTGCCGGGATTGATTCTGGTCGTGCCGGTGGGATTGATCTTTGTCGAACCGGATTGGGGCACGGCGATTTTGTTGGCCGTGGTCGGTGGGCTGATGCTGTTGCTGGCCGGGGCGCGGTGGCGTTACGTGCTGCCCCCGGCGTTGTTGGCGGTGGCGGCACTGGGCTGGTCGCTGTGGCATAACCCGGTGCGGCGGGAGCGGGTTTTGGCCCTCTTCCAACCGGAGCTGCATCGCGAAGGGGCCGGTTACCAGGTGTGGCAGGGCGTGCTGGCGCTGGGCTCGGGCGGCTGGTTCGGCATCGGTCTGGGCAACAGTCGCCAGAAACTGGGCTACATTCCCGAACACCACACCGATTTTATCCTGCCGGTCATCGGTGAGGAGCTGGGGCTGGTCGGCACGTTGTTGGTGCTGGCGGCCTACGCGCTGATTTTCTATTGCGGCGTGTGGATCGCCTGGCGGACGCAGGATCGGTTCGGATTTCTGCTCGTTTCCGGGGCGAGCCTGCTGATTGCGTTTCAGGCCTGCATGAACATCGGCGTGGTCACGGCCTGTTTGCCCAACAAGGGCATTCCACTTCCATTCATCAGTTACGGCGGATCGAATCTGGTGACGATGCTCGCGGCGGTGGGTTTGGTGCTCAACGTGACGCGCCATTCGTCCCCGGGCGTGCCGGCCCGCTTCGGCACGTTGGACCCGGAACAACTCGCTCAACCGGTATGAACGCGCGCGGCACCGCACCCAGAATCGCCATTGCCTGTGGCGGCACGGGCGGCCACGTGTTTCCCGGGCTGGCGGTGGCGCGCCAGTTGCAACAGCGGGGGGCCGAGCTGCTGCTGTTTATCTCCTCCCGTGCAGTGGACCAGCAGGCCATCGCCGCGGCGCTCGGCGTCGCGGGCCAGGGCATCGAGGCGATCCGGGCCCGCGCCCCGGGTCGGATTGTTCCCTTGCCGGCAGTGGGACTGCAATCGGCCCGCCGGCTCGCGTTCCTGATCGGTCTGTGGCGTTCCTGGCGCGCAGCGGGTGCGGTGTTCCGGACCTGGCGACCGGCGGCGGTCTTGACGACGGGCGGTTTTGCCGGGCTGGGACCGATCCTGGCCGGCAAGCGATTCGGTGCGCGAACGTTTTTGCACGAATCCAACATCATCCCCGGGCGCGCCAACCGCTGGATGGCGCCGCTGGTGGATGCGGCGTTTGTGGGATTTGCCGAGACGGCGGACCGGCTGCGGGCGGCTCGCGTGCTGGTCAGCGGCACGCCGGTGCGACCGGAATTCGAGCCGGGCCCGGCATCGGAAGCGCGGGCGGCGTTGGGTTTCGACCCGGCGGCTCCCGTGGTGTTGGTGATGGGCGGCAGCCAGGGCGCCGCGGGCATCAACCGGTTGGTCATCTCGGCGTTGCCGGCGCTGGCGCGGCGCGCCGGCCACTGGCAATGGTTGCATCTGGCCGGGCCGAACGATCTGGAGCGCGTGCGCTCGGCCTACGCGGCGGCAGGTTTGCGGGCGTCGGTTCACGCGTTTTTTGGGCCAATGCATCTGGCGTTGCGGGCCGCTGCCGCAGCGGTGTCGCGTGCCGGGGCCTCGACGCTGGCCGAGCTGGCCGCTGTGCGCGTGCCGGCGTTGCTGGTGCCCTTCCCCTGGGCGGCGGACCAACACCAGCTCGCCAATGCGCTGGCGTTTGCCCGCTCGGGTGCGGCGGTGGTGCTCGAGGAAAAAGATGCGACGCCGGAAGACGTTGCCGGACGACTCTGGGAACTGGTCGAGAATCCCGCCCGGAGCGAACCGATGCGCGCCGCGCTGGCGCAATGGCACGTGCCGGATGCGGCGGTGCGCGTGGCGGAAACGATACTGGGCGCGCTCGAGCCGGCCCGCGCGCAAAGGAGCTTTGAAGCGACGATCGTGCCGGTCGAACCCGCTGGCGCCGCACCGCGCCTCGGCGGGCCAACACCGGCGGCTCCACGCCCATGAGTGAAATCACACCAATACAGGATCGGCCGGCGTTGCGAGAGCGGCAGGAGGTGGAGGAGCTGATGGCCAGCGTGTCACCCGAAACGCGCGTGCTTCGGGACGAGCCCCTGGCCCGGCGCACGACGCTGCGCGTGGGCGGGCCGGCGGATGTGTATGTCGAACCGGCCTGCGAAAGCGATCTGGCGACGGTGCTGCGGTTTTGCGCGGCGCATCAGTTGCCGTTTTTCGTGCTCGGTCGCGGGTCGAATTTGCTGGTGCGCGACGGCGGATTCCGGGGCGTGGTGATTTGTCTGGCGCACGCAGCGTTTGCGCGGGTGCAGGTGCAGGACAACTGCCTGCATTGCGGTGCGGGGGCGCGGCTCAAACAGGTGGCGGCCGAGGCGCGCCGCTGCGGTTTGAGCGGGCTGGAGTTTTTCGATGGCATTCCCGGCAGTGTCGGCGGGGCGCTGCGGATGAATGCCGGGGCGATGGGCAGTGCGACCTTCGACGTGGTGCGAAGCGTGCGGGTCATGGATGCAAGCGGACAAATTCACGAATGGCCCGCCGCCGACATCGAGGCCGGTTACCGGTCCTGTCCGCGTCTGAAGGATTACGTGGCGCTGGGTGCGGTCTTCGAGGGCCGGCCCGCGCCGCGGGAGCAGATCGAAGAGCGGATGAACCGTTGGAATTTGAAACGCTGGCAGAGCCAGCCGGCTTCGGCCAGCGCCGGGTGCATTTTCAAGAACCCGGCCGGCATCCCGGCCGGGCGCTTGATCGAGGAGCTGGGCCTCAAAGGCGCGCGCGTGGGCGAGGCCGTCGTCTCGACCGAACACGGCAACTTCATCGTCAACGAGGGCCGAGCCCGCGCGCGCGATGTGCTGGAACTGATCGCGTTGATCAAATACTACGCAAAGGCCCAGCGCGGCATCGAGCTGGAGACCGAGGTCGTCATCATTGGCGAAGATTGAGCAAGCCCGATCGCCGGATGCGACCGCGCGTCGAGGCGGACGCGCCGGTGCAGCGGCCGGGATGGGAAGGCATCGGGAGGCGCGGGGCGATCCGAAATTGTGGAAAAACCATTGCACATCGTGGTGATGTTGGGCGGACCGAGCGCCGAGCGTGAGGTATCGCTGCGTTCGGGCGCGGCGGTCGCGCGGGCGTTGCGCTCGCTGGGGCATCGGGTCACGGAGTTGGACCCGCGCGACGATGCCTGGCAATTGCCGCCGGACACCGACGTGGTGTTTCTGGCGTTGCACGGCACTTACGGCGAGGACGGCACGGTGCAGCAGCGCCTGGAGGCGTTGGGTGTGCCCTACACCGGCTGCGACGCCGAAGCCAGTCGGATCGGGTTCGACAAGCTGCTGACCAAGGAACGTTGTCTGGCTGCCGGCGTGCCCACGGCGCGCTTCACGGTGGTGGATCGGCCCGATGCGCCCTGGCCGGCGGGTTGGACGCCGCCGGTGGTGCTCAAGCCGCGCCGCCAGGGCTCGAGCGTCGGCCTGCAATTCGTCGAACGGATCGAGGACTGGCCGCGCGCGCTGGCCGAGTCACTGCGCTACGATTGCAGCGTGCTGGTCGAGGAGAAGATCGCCGGGCGCGAATGCACCGTGGGGATTCTCGACGAGCAGGTCCTGCCGATCCAGGAGGTGCGTCCCAAAACGGGCATTTACGATTACAAAACCAAGTACACGCCCGGCTCGGCGGAATATTTTTGTCCGGCGCCGTTCGATCCGGAAACGACCCGGCGCATTGGAGCGGCGGCTCTGGGAGCGTTTCACGCGATCGGCGGACGCGATTATGCGCGGGTGGACCTGATCGTGCGACCCGACGGCCAGCCGGTGGTGCTGGAGATCAACACGTTGCCGGGCATGACCGAAACCAGTGCCCTGCCGCGGATCGCCGCGGCGGCGGGCATCAGTTACGCCGCCTTGTGCCAGCGCATGGTCGAACTGGCTCTGCGGCGCCGTCGCTGAACGCTCCCGGAGCAATGTCGCACACGATCCGATTCGGAAGGCACGCATGGGACTGCTGAGTCGCCGAGCTCGCAACCGCCGGGCCGCGCGCCCGCCGGTGCTGGAGGTCAGGCTGCGCTCCGACCAGTTGCGCCGCCGTCGGTTGCGCTGGGGCGCGATGGCCGGCGCGGTGCTTCTGGGCAGCGTGCTGGGCGTGTACCTGTGCTGGCAGATGGGCGTCTGGGCGCTCGACCGTTTCGTTTACGAGAATCCGACCTTTGCCCTTCGCGAGGTCCAGGTGCAAACCGACGGGATGCTTGCGCCCGAACAACTGCGGCGCTGGGCCGGCGTGCAACGCGGCCAGAATTTGCTCGCGCTGGATCTGGCGCGCGTCAAACGCGATCTGGAACTGGTGCCGCTGATCGAATCGGTCTCGATCGAGCGCGTGTTGCCGGCGACCTTGCGCATCCGTGTGACCGAGCGCGAGCCGGTGGCCCAGCTCAATGTGCCGCGACCCGATGGCCGCGGCGGCCTGCAGATCGAGCTGTTCTGGCTGGATGCAGCCGGTTACGTGATGCTGCCGCCGGACCCGCGTCAGTGCGCCGGACCGCTGCCAGACCCGGCCGCCCTGCCGGTGCTGACGGGCGTGGGATTGCAGGAATTGCAGCCGGGTCGGCGGATCGAATCGCCCCAGGTGCGCGCCGCGTTGGAGCTGATCGAGGCGTTTGCGCGCTCGCCGATGGCCGGGCTGGTGGATTTGCGCCGGATTGATCTGAGCGAGCCGGAGGTGTTGATTCTGACCACCGGCCAGGGGGCGACGGTGACCTTCAGCGTTCGGAATCTCGAATTGCAATTGGAGCGCTGGCGCCAGATCCACGAATGGGGCCGGCGTCAGGGCCTGGCGGTGGCGTGGCTGGATCTGGCGGTGAGCAACAACGTGCCGGTGCGCTGGGCGCAAAACGAGCCTTGGCCGCCCGCCACACCCCGGACGCCCAAAAACACCCGCAAACGCAGCCATGCTTGAGAGCAATTCCATCGTCGTGGGTCTGGAGATCGGCACCTCGAAGGTCTGCGCCGTGGTGGGCGAGATCGCCGCCGATGGCGCCGGTGTGACCGTCGTGGGTCTGGGCCAGGCGCCGTCCCACGGCGTTCGCAAGGGCGAGATTCGCGATGCCGCCGAGGCCGAGGAGTGTGTGCGCCAGGCCATCGTCACGGCGGAAAACCAGGCCGATGTCGAGATCCGCAGCGTTTTTCTGGGTGTTACTGGCGGACACATTCGCGGTTTCAACAACCGCGGCGTGCACCCGGTGGTTTCGGCCGATCGGGAAATCACCCCCGAAGATGTCCAGGACGTCATCAAGAACGCCAAAGCGATCAACCTGCCGCATGAGAACGCGGTGTTGCACGCCATTCGACAGCATTTTCTGGTGGACGGGCAGGACGGTGTGACCAATCCGGTGGGCATGCTCGGGGCGCGGCTGGAAGTGGACATGCACGTGGTGCACGGCAATCTCAACCGCCTGCAAAACTCGATCCGGCTGGTGCGCGGCTTGCAACTGGAGGTCGAGGAACTGGTCTTCAACGGTCTGGCGGCGTCGCTGGCGTTGCTGACCAACGAACAGAAGGAGCTGGGCGCGCTGGTCATTGACCTGGGCGGGGGCACGACCGATTACGCCGTCTATGCCGAGGGCGTCATCAAACACACCGGCGTGCTGGCCGTCGGCGGCGACCACGTCACCCACGATCTGGCTCTGGGTCTCAAAGTGCCCATGAGCCGGGCCGAGCAGCTCAAGCTCGAATTCGGCGGCGCGTTCGTGGATGAAGAGGTCAAGGGCCGGATCATCACCTTGCCCAACGAACACGGTTTGTCCGGCACCACGATCAACCTCGAAAACCTCCGTCGCATCATGAACCTGCGTCTGGAGGAAACACTCGAACTGGTGGCTCAGGACGTCGCCAACGCCGGTTTGCTGCCGCATCTGCGCGCCGGGGTGGTGTTGTGCGGCGGCGGCGCGCGCGTGCCGGGGCTGACCCAACTGGCCGAGCAGATCTTCGAGTTGCCCGTGAGACTGGGCCGCGCCACCTCGGTCAACGGCGACAAAGCCCTGCTCGAACAACCCGAGTTTGCCACCGCCATCGGCCTCGTGAAATTTGCCTCGCTCAAAACCCGCACCCGCGCCCGGGGGCGTTTCGGCTGGCGACACCGCGTGCGAGAGATCTTTCGCGAAATCCTCGGCTCGACTTCAAGCTCGGAGGGCTCATGAGTGCTCAACCGCCCACGATCCCAACGGGGCCGACGCCCGCCGGCCGACCGGCCACCACGATTTTCGGTGTCGGCACCGCTGGCGTGCGTCTGCTCGAAAAACTCCACCAGGGCGGCTTCGACGGCGCGACGCTGGCCGCAGTGGACACCGACGCGGCGGCGGTGGCGTCGGTGGCGACGTTTGCGCAGGGATTGGTTCTGGAAAGCCGTCCCTGGCGCGGCATGGGCACCGGGGGCGATCCGGATCGCGGGCGCGCCGCCGCGGAGGAGAACCGACAGAAACTCAAGGAAGCCTGTCGCGGCGCCGAGCTGGTCTGCATTTTGACGGGGCTGGGCGGCGGTTCGGGCACGGGCATCAGCCCGATCCTGGCCGAGGTGGCGCGCGAGACCGGCGCCCTGACGCTGGGCTTTGCGCTGCTGCCCTTCGATTGCGAGGGCAATCGGCGTCGCCGTCAGGCCGCCGAAGGACTCGAGGCGCTGCGCGCGGCGGCCGACGGGGTCATTTGCCTGCCCTGCCAAAAGCTCTTCAGCCTGGTGGGCGAGAACGCCAGCGTGGTGGAGGCCTTTGCCACCGTGTCGCAAATCTGGCTCGACGGCGTGCGCGGCCTCTGGCGGTTGGTGACGCGGCCGGCATTGATCCCGATTCATTTTCAAGACCTGGCGGCTCTGCTGCGCGGTCGCCACGCCGAAAGCTGCTTCGCCACGGCCGAAGCCGCCGGCACGACCCGCTCGCGCGACGTGATCGAAAAACTGCTTGCTCATCCGCTGCTGGAAGGCGGCGCGCGCCTGAGCGAAGCCGACTCGGTGCTGGTGAGTCTCTACGGCGGGCCGGATCTGACGGTGCCCGAGCTGGATCGCGTGATGGAGCAGATTTCCGAACAATGCCCCCGTGCGCAGGTGATTCTGGGCGCGGCCGTGGACGAGAGCCATCGCGACCGGCTGGCCGTGACGCTGATCGCCGCCCGCGAGGGGCGTCCTGTTAAAACAACTGGCGCACCACCGGCCACGGGTCGGACATCGGCACACACACGCGGCGGCACGCCGGAGTTCGATTCGGATTTTCTGCATCCGGGCGAGACGCCGCGTCCACCGGCCCGTCTGGTGCCACCGGCCCCGGCGCTCAGCGAGGCGGAGCGTCAACAACTTCTGGCCCGGGCCGCGCGACGCGATCCAGCGGCCCGGCAGGGGCTGCCGCGCCTGCGCCAGGGACAGTTGCCGCTGGAAATCGTCAGCAAGGGACGCTTCGATCGCACCGAGCCGACGGTCCATCAGGGCGAAGACCTGGACCTGCCGACGTATTTGCGGCGCGGGGTGAAGCTCAACTGAGCCGCTCGCCGCGCCGGGCGAGCCGGCCGGCTCAGCCCGGGCCCAGCGCCTGCGCCAGCACCTGCACGCAGCGCTGATTTTGGGCCGGCGTGCCCACGGTGATGCGAATCCACTCGCCCAGCCCGTAGCTGTCCATCGCCCGCACAATGACGCCCTGACGTTGCATCCGCTCGAAGACCCGACGGCCCTCGCCCACGCGCACCAGGATGAAGTTCGCGGCCGAGGGGATGAACTCCAGCCCCATCCGCGCGAATGCCGCCTCGAAAAATCGCACCCCTTGCGCGTTGTTCTCGCGCGTGCGGCGCACATGCTCGGTGTCGTCCAGCGCGGCGGTGGCAGCGACCTGGGCCAGTGCGTTGACGTTGAAGGGCTGGCGTGCTTTATCCAGGAGTACGATCAGCTCCGGCGCGCCGATCCCGTAGCCCAGCCGCAGGCCGGCCAGGCCGTAAATTTTGGAGAAGGTGCGCAGCAGAATCAGGTTGGGCTGCGTGCCGGCACGCACGCGGGCCAGCAGGTTCGGCGGTGAGTCCAAAAACTCGATGTACGCTTCATCGAGCACCAGCAGGATCTGGCGCGGCAGCGCGTCCACGAACTGCTCCAGCTCGGCCGGCGACACGACCGTGCCGGTGGGATTGTTGGGATTGGCCACGAACACAACCCGCGTGCGGGGCGTGATCGCGCGCAACATCGCCCCCAGATCGTGTCCGTACCGTTTGGCCGGTACGACGATCAGGTTGGCCCCGAACAGACGGGTCACCAGCGGATAAACCGCAAAACAGAATTCCGAAACCACCACATCCACGCCCGGGGCCATGTAGGCGTGGCCGATCAGCTCGATCAGTTCGTTCGAGCCGTTGCCCAGCAGCAGGTTGGCCGGTTGCACGCCCAAATGCGCCGCCAGCTTTTGCTTGAGATAAAACGCGTTGCCGTCCGGATACAAATTCACGCGCGGCAGAGCCTCCTGGATGGCGCGCAGCGCTCCGGGCGAGGGCCCGAGGGGATTTTCGTTGGACGCGAGCTTGAGGATGTCTTCGACCGGCAGCCCCAGCTCGCGAGCGACCTCTTCGATGGGACGGCCGGGCTGGTAAACCGGCAGCTCGGCCAATGCGGGATTGACCGGCGGCGGCACGGCGGGCGTGTCAGTTCTCGCTTGCAATGCGCGGGCTAGAAAACGCGTTGTCGCTGCGCTGTCAAGCCCTCAGGCACGAGCCTCGCCGCCGGCGCGCACCTCTTCCTCGGACAGGCGTTGCTGTTCGCGAGCGATCAATTCCTCAACACTCATCCGGGTGGCCGGCGCGGCTCAATTGCATCCTCATGGCTGCAGCTCGAC
>CAYXJB010000078.1:0-2200 GCA_964465445.1 uncultured Verrucomicrobiota bacterium | reverse complement strand
GGCAGCGCTTTGCCCGTCACAGTCCGTCTGGCCCAAACCCACGCCGGCCTTTTGCAACACCACGCCCCGAAAGGCGCGCCACCGAGCCGCTGCCGGCTCGCTGACCTTGCCACTGAAAAGGCCGCTGCGGCGCGCAATGGTCATGGACAGGCTGTTCGAACTGAGGTTGAGCACCCGGTCGTTGATTCCGAAAGCGATGTGGTTGGTCAACGGCGCCGCGAGGCACGAGCCGCTGAACACCAGTTGCGCAGCGCTGACGTTCAGGACCGTCTGGGCCGCTGCCGCCGGCATCGCGTAGGTCGAGCCCACGATGTCGAACCATGCGCTGAAGCCGTGCTGCCCGGCCGGCCCGAGCGAATCGGGTTTGCTCCAGAGCGCCGTGCCGTGGAGGTCGTCGCCGAGACGGTTCTCGAACTCGATCCAACCGCACACGAGCCCGCGCCTGCTATAGAGCGAGACGTACAAGGGCCAGCGCCCGGTTTTCGAGACGCTTGCTGACTGGCTCACGCGCGTGCCGTCGCCGAGTGCGCCGGCGAAACGCAGCCGGCCGTTGGAACTCACGCGCACCGTGCCCCAGCCGTGTCCGCAGGGCAACCCCTGCGCCGGCTCGCCGGCCGGCAACGCCAGAGTGTACTGGCCCGCAAACGGGCAGGGCTCGGTTGAGCGGGTGAACGCCGCGCGCTCGCCCTCGAGCGCCGCCATTCCGCCACCGCCATCACTGACAAACCCCTGAACCACGGCGCGATCCCCGACGCTGGCAAAACGCAATTGCAACATCAGCGGCGCGCCGGTTTTGCGCGGCAGGGTTTGAACCACTTCGCCCTCGATTGGCAGCGTCCCACTGAAACCCAGCCGCGCTCCGCCCGGTTGAAGCCGACCCGAGTACGTGCCGCGAGAAGACAGCGTGACGCTGAAGCTCCCACAGTTTTCGACAGAAGGCGCGTTGCTGTCGAAAAACAGCCCCGAGTATTCGCCCGCCAGCGGTTCGAACGGATTGGGAACAAACCGCGCCTCGAGCACCAGACCCGGCTGCATCGTGAAATTCAGACGCGGATCGGTGGACCGGTAGCTGCCGCTCCAGCCGGCGAACACATAGCCGGCCAACGGAACAGCCCGAATGCTGTACGTTTTGCCGCCCGTCAGCGTGCGAGTGCTGTAATCGGGGCTCAGATAACCCTGGCCCACAACGCGAAACTGTGGTTGCGCCGGGGCGCTTGGTTCGGCGCTCGCCGGCGGGGGCGTCCAGAGCAGTTCGTTGGACGGCGCGCTTTCCAAACCCTGCGCGTTGAACGCTGTCACGGCAAAGTACAGCGCCGGCGCGAGGGGCAGATCGTTCAGAAGCGCCCGGGTGACGTTGCAGACGCGAACGACGTTGGTGTAATGGCGACTCGACGGGCCGTAATAAACGTTGTAGCCGACCACGTTCGGGTCGGGGCTGGCGTCCCAATGCAGTTGCAGACTCGGCGCGGCGCGGACCGATTGAAACGTCGGCAGGCTCAATACAAGAGCCAGGCCGCACGCGCGCCTGCATCGGCCGAAACGCCCAGGTTTCGAACGCTGCCGGGCGAAGAGGTTTTTTTGACGGCGTGCCACAACGCTCTCCGGGTCAGATTCGCAGAAGTCTTGCCCCCGCCGGCGTCGTTCCGAAAGGGAAATCTTCGGTCTGCACCGGACGGGAAAATTCGACGCACATCCCCGGCCGAAAGCTGGCGCTGCGTTGGCCGCGCTGCCGATTGACAATCGGCGACACGGCAGGCCAGCAGCCTGCGCTAGCGGTCCCCGCGCCATGCGGCAGCGCGCGGAGCTTTCCGTTGGAAGGGCGCGGGATTTTTCGGCGCGCGCTGAAGCGGCGGGCCATCGCAGATCGGCTTGATTCGCACCGGATTTGAATTGAGGGCGTTGCCCGGGGCTCGTCAGAATCCGCGCCCGTGGCCGAGTTGTTGAACCAGATGCTGAAGTGGCTGGGACGGTTGCATCCGTTGGTGGTGCATTTGCCGATCGGTTTTCTGATTCTGCTGGCCATCGTGGAATGCGCGGCGGCGCGGGTGCGGTTTAGGGCGGCGGCTGCGGCGCGGCCGATCATTCTGGTGGGGTGTGTGATTTCGGCGCTGGTGGCGGCGGCCTGTGGGTGGTTGCTGGCAGCCGAGGGCGATTATGCACCGGGGCCGTTGGCGTGGCATCGGTGGCTGGGCACGGCGCT
>CAYXJB010000077.1:279-12825 GCA_964465445.1 uncultured Verrucomicrobiota bacterium | reverse complement strand
TCCGGGGCGGGATTTTCGGCGGTTTGCGGCGGGCGATGGACTGGCGCGTGGCCCTGTGGGTGAGCAGCGGGATTTATGCGCTGGTGCACTTTTTGGCCCCGGCGCGGCATGTCGGCGAGGTCAACTGGTTGTCGGGCCTGGCGCTGCTGCCGCAAATGTTGCGGGGCTTTGTCGAGCTGCAGGCGTTGATCCCGGCGTTTCTGACGCTGATGGTAGCGGGCCTGTGGCTGGGCCTGGCCTACCAGCGCACGGGCAATCTGTTTTTTTCGATTGGCTTGCACGCGGGCTGGATTTTCTGGCTTCGAGGCTATCGTGTGCTGACCGACCCGAGCCCGGGCGCGGACGTGTGGTTCTGGGGGAGCAATCGCCTCATCGACGGCTGGTTGGCGCTGGGAGTTCTGGGCTTGATGTTCGCGCTGTGGATGGGGTGGGCACGCGCGAGAAGCGGTTCGGAATTGCGATGAGCAGGCTCGTCTCAGCGGCTCGCGAGTGGATCGAAGCGGCGCTGGGCTTTGTGTATCCGACGGTGTGCGCGCTTTGCCAGACGGCGAGGGCAGAGGCGGCGACGGGCCTGGTTTGCGCGGGCTGTCGCTCGCAGGTGCGGTGGATTCGGCCGCCGTTTTGCGAGCGGTGCGGGTTGCCGTTCGAGAGCGCCCTGACGACGTCGTTCGAGTGCGCGAATTGCAACGGGGTGAAATTGCATTTCAGTTGGGCCCGATCGGCGGTGGCGGCCCAGGGAGCGGTGCTGGAGATGGTACATCGGTACAAGTACCAGCGGGCGCTGTGGTTCGAGCCGTTTCTGGCATCGTTGTTGATCGAAGCGGCCGCGCCGTTGCTGCGGGATGGGGGCTGGGATGCGTTGGTGCCGGTGCCGCTGTTCCCGGCGCGGGAACGCGAGCGCGAATTCAATCAGGCCGAACGGCTGGCGCGACATTTGAGCGCGGCCACGGGCATCCCGGTGCGCGCGGGCCAGTTGCGTCGGGTGCGTCCCACCCTCAGCCAGACGCGATTGAGCCGTGAGCAGCGGGCAGCCAACATGCGACATGCTTTCGCTCTTCGGGCGGGGTCGGATTGGGCCGGTTTGCGGGTGGTGCTGGTGGACGACGTGTTGACGACCGGGGCGACGACCAGCGCCTGCGCCGCGGTGCTTCGGGCGGCCGGGGCAGCGGAGGTTTGCGTCTGGACACTGGCCCGGGGCTTGTAGATACTGCGACAGCGATTGAAATGCAGACTGCTTTCGAGCAGAAGGATGCTTCTCGGGCGTAACCGCGCCCGAGCCAAACCGCTCTCACCCCATGGCCACGACCCAGTTCACCCGAAAAAGCCTCGGCGGTGATCCCACCGAGCCGGCGCTCACGCCGCCACCGCCGGCGCCCCAAACGGCCTTCGTCAAAAAACCCAAGATCGCCGGCGGCCGCTCGCGCAAGCGGGACATCCCCGAGGGTCTTTGGACCAAATGCCCCAAATGCGAGGAGCTGGTTTACGACAAGGAGCTGGACGAAAACGCCAAGGTCTGCCCCAAATGCCAGTATCATTTCCAAATCGGGGCCCGCGAACGCATCCATTCGCTGGTCGAGACCTGCTCGTTCGAGGAAACCGACATCGAGATGACCAGCGTGGATGTGCTTGGCTTCAAAGGGGTCGAGACCTACAAATCCAAGCTGGCGGCCTATCAGAAGGCCACCAACCTCAGGGACGCGGTGGTCACCGGCTTCGGGCGTATCGGGCCGTATTCGGTGGCGCTGGCGGTGATGGATTTTGGATTTCTGGGCGGCTCGATGGGTTCGGTGGTCGGCGAGAAAATCACGCGCCTGATCGAACGCGCCACGGCGCGGCAGCGCCCGCTGATCATCTTTTCGACCAGCGGCGGGGCGCGGATGTACGAGGGTATGTTCAGCCTCATGCAAATGGCCAAGACCGCCGCCGCGCTGGCGTATCACGCCCGGGCACGGCTGCCCTACATCAGCGTGCTGACGCATCCGACCACCGCCGGGGTAATGGCCAGCTACGCCAGTCTGGGGGATTTGATCCTGGCCGAGCCCGGGGCGATGATCGGTTTTGCCGGGCCACGGGTCATCAAGGACACCACGCACGCCGAGTTGCCGCCCGGCTTTCAGACGGCGGAATTCCTGCTCGATCACGGGCTCATTGACGCCATCGTGCCGCGCAAGGAAATGAAGACGCGCCTGATCGAGTATCTGGATTATCTCACCGCCGGGATGCGCAACGGCGAACTCAAACCCTGAGCAGCCGGGCCGCTTGCGCCCGGGCCGGCGGGCCGTTCTCAGACGCCGAGCTGTTTCTTGATTTCCTTCAGACGCTGAAATTCCGGTCGCGTCGCGTAGTACTTGTCCAGCGGATAACAACCCGAAATGAGTCCGTTGCGCGGCGCCGTGGTGCAATCGCTGAAGGTCCGGCAAATGGATTTGCTCTCTAAGACGCCCCTTTGCAGCACGTCGGCCGGCAGTCCCGGATACGCCAGCACCATCCGACCGATCCCAACCATGTCGGTCCAGCCCTGACGCACGACGTACTGGGCCACGTGCGGCAGGTATTCCTGCAGATAACTGTAGGCACTGCCGACCAGAACCAGCGGAGTTCCGTGGCCGGAGGCGTTGCCCGAGTCCGGCGTTGGCGATTGTGGCGCGTCGGTCTGCGACCTTGGGGCAGGCTGCGCGCGCCGCAACGCTTCGGCCACCTGCCGCACCACGCCGATTTGGCGTGCCACGCCCACCAACGGATCCTCGGGTGGTTGGTAGCCATCGCTGGGCGGGTAGGCCGCCGGTCGTTGGATGTGCGGGTTGTAGTAGGGTGACCCGGCGCTGAGATTGAGGATTTTGACGCCGAGTTGGACGCACAGCTTGACGAACTGAAACGCCTCGCTCAGGTCGTAGGCAACCGGGTTGTGCACGTCCACGCCAAAACCGTAGCGGTAGGGCAGGCAACCGCTGAAATCCTCGGGCACGCCCGGGCCGGGCCGGCCGGGCCGCGACTGCGCCGGGTCGGGCCGGAACGGCACGAAATCAAACGCGCTCAACCGCACGCCGATCTCGATGGGGTTTCCGCTGGCGCGGATGGCGGTGATGATCTGGCGCAGCATCCGGGTGCGGTTCTGGAACGAGCCGCCGAAGCGGCCCGGACGCGTGTGCGCCCCCAGCAGCTCGTGGAGCAGATACCCGTGGCAATGCTTGATGTCCACGAAATCCGCGCCCACATCCCGGGCGATCCGCGCCGCCGCCACGTAATCCTCGACCAGCCGCTCCAGCTCATCGTCGCTGAAGACCTGCGCATCGCTGTTGACGTTGAACTTCCGGTCCAGGATCGGATGCCGGAAGGCCACGCGCGGTTCGAGCCGGTGATGATCATGGGGTTTGCAGAATCGGCCCGAATGCGTGAGTTGAAAGCCGATGACCAGATCGTCGGTGTTGCCGAAGCGTTCCCGATGCGCGCGGACCAGGAGCTCGCGCAGCTCGGCCAGGTCTTTTTTGTTGCGCTCGATGATGAGCAGTTGGTTGGGATTGGCGCGCCCGTCGGGGCGCACCGCCATGGCTTCGCCGCCGCAGATGAGTTTGGCGCCGCTTTCGCCAAAGCGTCGCCAGCGTCGGCGCACCTCCTCGGTCGCCCCGCCGGTGGTGGTGCCGTCCCAGCCCTCCATGGGCTGGATGGCCCAGCGGTTGCCGATGCGTTTGCCGTTGATGGTCACGTAGGTGACCGGTTGGGCGAGGGGCGAACTGCTGCCGGTCAGAATCGCCTCGTCACAAGGCAGTTCGATGCCCAGCGAGGCAACGTGGCGACGAAACTCCTCGACAGTTTTGAGCGAGGGGATGCGAACGAGTTTGATTGGTTCAGGCATAAACAGCTCGTGAGTGATCCGACGGAGCAAACCGGTTCGATCGGCGCACCGATCGAGTCGGCCGGCGGCTGACGCTGTAGTTCCGGGATCGGTTCATCGGCCGGGGTCGAAAAATCTCAAACAGGGTTCGCGGCGCGCCTGGCGAAGGATCAGCAGGGCCAGTTCGCGGGCGTGGTAATCGCCCCACATCGAACTCTCGCCGTTGGGCACGTGCTGGCCGGGCGCCACGTAGTCCCAGCCGTTGGGACGATGATAAACCGAGTGCAAAATCAGGCCCTGATGCTTCGGGCTGGTGCTCAGGTACGGTTCGGAAAAAAGTGTTCGGGCGATCGTCAGGCCGGCCTGGCGATAGCGTCGGCCCGCAGCCCGACGACGCCGTTCCAGCAGATAATCGCCCAGCCGGATCAGTCCCTGGGCGGCGATCGCCGCCGCGGAGCTGTCCACCGGTTCCCAGCGATTGAACGGATCGGCCGGCTTGTCCCGAAAATCGGCCGGCAGCCGGTGCAGATTCGGCGCGCCGGTGTCCCACATCGGAATGCCGTCGGCACAGCACTGTTCGAGGTAGAACTCGGCGGTGACCGTTGCAGCCCGTTCCAGCACCCGGATGACCTGTGCCGGATCGGTTTGCAGCTCGCCGGCCCGGGCGGCGGACGGCGCATGCGCGAAAAAGTCCAGTTGCTCGGCAAAGCCCAGCACCGCCCAGGCCAGCCCGCGCGTCCAGGTGCTGAAGGGTGACCAGCCCTGCTGCGAATTGGGACAGCGAAACGTGCCGCTGACGGTGTTGAAGATGGCCTCGTGCGCCACCCGGCCCGCCACGTCGTAGGCGTCGCGTCCCTCGCCGTAATAGACGTTGTACCGGGCGGTGTTGAGCGCGTGTTCGACCAGTCGTTGCAGCAGTGAAATTTTTGTGTCCTGCTCGCCCATCAGCACGTGGCCGAGCTGGTGCGCCACCGCCAGTGCGCGCAGCGAGCGGATCGTGTCCACAAACAGTGAATGCGGCCCGTTGAAGCTGTGGATGAAGCCCGTGCCGTCGGCCAGCCGCGTCCATCGGGCCGCCTGGACCGCGCCGCTGATCTTGAGCGCCAGCTCGTAGAAATTCCGCTCCCGCTCCTCGGGCGGGATTTTGCCCTCGCGCATCAGCCGCCACAGATTCCCGTAGGTCGAGACGTTGTTGAAACCGTGATCGTGCACGCCGATGTGCGAGACGTGCGAAGCCATGTGGCGGATCGTTCCGCGCCGGCCGATCTCCAGAAACCGGCGCTCCCCGGTGGCGTCGAACTGCAACAGCGCCGAACCGAACTGAAACCCCTGCGTCCACTCGGTCCAGCCGCGCGCGGTGTAGCGGCCCTGCACGGTGAAGACCGGGGCGCCGCGCTCCGGCTTCCAGGATCGTTCGAGACTGAGGATTTTGGCCGCCGACAGGTCGAAGAGCCGTTCGATCGGCTTGCGCAACTGCTCGGGCGTCAACGTGTGCTCGATTCGCAGTGCCATGATTCTCGCAGCTTCGTTTGCGGGAGGTTGCAGCCGTGCCGGGAGGTCGAACCCGGCGTCAGAGTCGTCTCAGATGGAAACCGCCATCCACATTGATCACCTCGCCGGTGCTGAAGGGCAGCAGGTCCAGCGCAATGGCGGCAACGGCTCGGGCCACGTCTTCTGGGCGGCCCCAGCGCCGAATCGGTGTCAACCCCTCGGCAATCAGCCGGTCGTACTTTTCGCGAACCGGCCCGGTCATGTCCGTGGCGATGATCCCCGGCCGGATCTCGTACACGCAGATGCCGTATTCGGCCAGCCGCGCGGCAAACAGCGCCGTGAGCATCGAAAGCGCCGCTTTGCTGACGCAATAGTCGCCGCGACTGGTCGAAGCCGTGTAAGCCGAGATCGAGGAAATCGTGACGATCTTGGGCCGGGCCACGCCCGGCGGCTCGCCCGAACCGTCGGTGCGCGCCTGTCTCGCCTGGACCTGTTCGATCATCCACCGCGCCGCCAGTTGCGTCAGAAAATACGGTCCTTTGACGTTGACGGCCATGAGCCGGTCGAAGCTCTCCTCGCCCGCCTCCAGAATGTCGGCGCGCACGCTCGGGGCAATGCCGGCATTGTTGACCAGCAAATCCAGCCGCCCGAAGCTCTGCCGCGTGAATTCGATGAGTCGCTCCCGGTCGGCGCGCTGGCTGACATCGGCCTGACAGGGCTCGGCGCGAATGGTTTTGCCGGCCCGGCGGGCAGCGGCCTGACAGTCCGCAGCGGTGGCGCGAGCCGCTTCGGCCTGCACGGCGTAATTCAACACCAGATCGTAACCCAGGCCTGCCAGTTCCAGAGCGATGCCGCGTCCGATGCCTCGCGACGCGCCGGTGATCAGAGCGACCGGATTCATCCCGGGCATGATCCGGAGCAGCGCTGCGGGAGAAAAGCCAATTCCGCCGCGCCCCCGCGCCGTCAGCGGGCCGCGGGCGGGCCGACGGCGCGAAATCTTTGACACCCCGGCCGGCCCTCGTATGCTGGACGCGTGCGCATCGTCAACGTCCCGCTCGGCGCCCGCAGCTACGCGATCAAAATCGGCCCGCATCTGCTGCGACGGCTCGGTGCTGAGTGTGCACGGCTGGAGCTGGGGCAGCGTTGCGCGATCATCACGGACACCAACGTCGGACGCCGCTACGCGCGGCCGGCGTTTGATTCGCTGGCGCGGGCGGGCTTTTGCCCGGCGCTGGTCATTCTGCATCCGGGCGAGGCCACCAAACACCCGCGTTCGGCGGCCCAGTGTTACGACCGGCTGGCCGATCACCGGCTCGAACGCCAGTCGTTCATCGTGGCGCTGGGCGGTGGCGTGGTGGGCGATCTGGCCGGATTTGTCGCCGCCACGTACCTGCGCGGCATCGCCTTTGTGCAGGTGCCCACCACGCTGCTTGCGCAGGTGGACAGCTCGGTCGGCGGCAAGGTGGGCGTCAACCTCAAAGCCGGCAAGAATCTCGTCGGCGCCTTCTACCAGCCGCAACTGGTGCTCTGCGACCTGGACACGCTTCGGACCTTGCCCGAGCGCGAATACCGCGCCGGCCTGGCCGAGGTCGTCAAATACGGGATCATTTACGACGCCGACCTGTTCGCGCGCCTGGAACGGGATCTGCCCAGGCTGCTGCGGCGCGATCCGGGCACGCTGGCGGCGATCGTGGCCCGCTGCTGCGAAATCAAAGCCGAGGTCGTCGCCCAGGATGAAACCGAAAACGGGCTGCGCTCGATTTTGAATTTCGGTCACACCATCGGTCACGCACTGGAGGCCATCTCGCATTACGGTCGCTACCTGCACGGGGAGGCGATCGCCATCGGTCAGGTGGCCGCCGCGCGGCTTTCGGCCCAACGGTTGGGCCTGCCCCAGGCGCAACTGGAGCGAATCATCGCGTTGCTGGAACGGATCGGCCTGCCCACGCAAGTGCGGCTCAATGCCCGCCAGCGCCAGAAGCTCTTTGCGGCCATGCGGCTGGACAAAAAGGTCCGGGGTGGCCAGATCCGCTTCGTGCTGGCCAGGCGCATCGGGCAGGTGGTCTGGGGTCAGGCGGTGCCGGAGGATTTGATCGAAGCGGCGCTGGAGGGCACGCTGCCGCGGAGCGGTAAAGAACCGCTGCCGGCGGGCCGGCGCGCCACCGCGACGAAGTGAAGTTCGATCCCGCAAAGGACGCGTGAGCTCGGTCAGCGAAACCATCGTCCGGGAATATTTCGAGCTGCACGAATTCCTGGTGCGGCAGTATCGCAAATACATCGGCCAGACCCGGCGCGAGAACGAGGAGATTGATTTTTTTGTGCTCAATCCCAAACCGCAGTCGCCTCCGGCACCGCTGCCGTTTGTGCTCGCTTCGGCGGATCTGCCGTTCGTCGAGCGGGCGATCGTGGTGGTCAAGGGCTGGCACACCGAGACGTTCAGCCCGGCGGTGCTGGCCGGTTCGCCGGAGATTTTCCGGTTCGTCGAACCGCGCGCCATCCAGCGGGCCGAACGGGCGTTTGGCCGAAGCGGGCCGACGCTCAAACTGCTGGTGCTGCCGGCCCTGCCGCAGGGCGCCGAGGCCAGGGAAAAGAGCATCGCGCTGCTGCGCTCCAAGGGTGTGGACGCGGTCATCCTGTTTCGGACGATGCTGGCGGATCTGATCGCCAGCGCCGAACCGAATCGCAACTACCAGAAATCCGATCTGCTCCAGATCCTGCGCATCCTCAAAAACTACGACTTCTTCAAAGAGCCGCAGTTGGAATTGTTCCGGACGCGGCGCAAACGGCGTTGAGGACCGCGCCGAGCGGGCGGATTGCCGCGGTCGCCGAAATTGCAGCCGCGGGCGGGCCGCTGGCTCTGCCGCCGTGGTGCGCGCGGCGGGAAAGCTTTTGCGTTTTAGGGGCTGCTGCTGCAGGCTGCCGGCGTGACCCAGCCGCTGGCTCTGGTTCTGTACGAGAAACTGCTGCCCGGCACGCAACTGATCAACCGGCTGCAGGACCTCCATTATCGCGTCGTGCCCATCACACAAGCCGATCAGTTGCTGGCCGTGGCCGCCCGCGAGGGCCCGATGGTGCTGCTGGCCGACCTGGCTTCCGAGCAGCGCGACGTGTGCGCGCTCATTGCGGCGTTCCGACGACACCCGGCCACGGCGCACGTGCCGGTGTTGGCCTTTGCCGAGCATCCGGACGAATCGTTGCTCCGGGCCGCGCGTCAGGCCGGCGCCACGATGGTCGTCGGACACGCCGCCTTGCTGGCGCACCTGCCCCAGCTTCTGGAACAGGTGCTGCAGGTGGATTGAAACGGCCCGGGCCGGCTCGCCGCCCGGCCAGCGTCGGCGGCCTCGAGTCGCACCGGTTCGGAACTTGTCAGCCCGGTCTCGGGCCGAAACAATCCGCCCGCATGAATCGCATCGAGGAACGCTTTGCACGGCTGCGGCGCGAGGGGAAAAAGGCCCTGATCGTGTACATCGGGGCGGGCGATCCGGATTTGGAGACGACGCGGCGGCTGGCGCTGGCGTTCGACGCGGCGGGCGTTGACGTGCTGGAGCTGGGCGTGCCTTTTAGCGACCCGTTGGCCGACGGTCTGGTGAATCAATTGGCGGCGCAGCGGGGGTTGGAAGCCGGTGCCACGCCGCCCAGGGTGCTCGAAACGGTCGCAGCGATCCGGCGGGAATCTCAAATCCCGATCGCGCTGTACATCTACTTCAACCTCGTGCACCGGGCCGGTTTGGAACGATTTGTCGCCGATGCAGCGCGTGCCGGCGTGGATGGGTTGCTGGTGCTGGACCTGCCGCCGGAGGAAGCCGAAGGTTACGAGCACGCGATGCGTCGCGCCGGTCTGAGCCACATCTACCTCATTGCGCCGACCACACCCGAGGCACGCGTGGCGCTGATTGCCCGGCGCGGCTCGGGCTTTTTGTACTACGTCTCCCGGGAAGGGGTGACCGGAATGCGGGAACAGCTCGCCACCGATCTGGCCGACAAACTGGAGCGCATCCGGGCGCACACGAGCCTGCCGGTGGTGGTGGGATTCGGGATCTCGAATCCCGAGCAGGCGCGCGCGGTGGCGCGGCTGGCCGACGGTGTGGTGGTGGGCAGCGCGGTGGTGGACCGAATTGCGCGCCAGGGCAAATCGCCCGAGCTGGTCGAGCGGGTCGGGGAGTTCGTCGCGGCGCTCGGGGCGGCGGTCAAGAGCGTGGATCGGACTTAAAAAATCTCTTGTGATTTTTGCGTCGCCCCGGCATTTTCTCGCGGCTTCCGGCGGGCGGCGCGGTGAAAGCCACCGCGGCGGAACTTGCCTCCGGAGGTGTTCCAGTTGTGATGCAATCGCTGAAAGGTTTGCTGGCAGTGTTCTTGTCCTGCTGCGCGGCCGGCGCCGCCGTGGCCGGGTCGCTTCCGGCTGATCCGGCTGGCGGACCGCAAGCCGCGCACGCCGAACGGCACGGCCTGCCCTCGGCGCCGGACACGGTCTTTTATCTGGGCCCGCTGCCGGTGACCAACTCGATGGTGGTGACCTGGATCGCAGCGGCGGGGCTGATCGGGTTCGCGCGCTGGGCGTTGCGACGCGTCGAGCCCGTGCCGCGCGGGGCGCAGAACTTTTGGGAATGGGTGGTCGAGTCGCTGTACGGTTTTCTGGAAGGGGTGATCGGGCGCGAGCTGGTGCGCAAGACGTTCTGGTTTTTCGCGACGATCTTCATCTTCATCCTGTTCACCAACTGGATCAGTTTGCTGCCCGGGGTGGGCACGGTGGGCTGGGGTGTGCAGACCGAATCGGGTTTCCGGCTGGTGCGTCCGCTGCTGCGCGGCGGCAACGCGGATTTGAACATGACCGGGGCGATGGCGATGATTTTCTTCGCCTGCTGGACGGTCTGGGCGTTTCAGGCCAACGGCGTCAAAGGCGTGTTCCTGCACATTTTCGGTCCCAAGGGCGAGAGCGCGGGCCTGTTGCGGCTGATGATGATCGTGGTGTTTTTTGCCGTGGGGTTTCTGGAGGTGATTTCGATTTTGTTCCGGCCGGTGTCGCTGAGTTTTCGTCTCTACGGCAACATTTTTGCCGGGGAGAACCTGCTCGAGGCCATGGCCACGCTCATCGAGCATCCGGCCTGGGCGAAGGCGATTTTCAGCGTGTTGTTGCCGATCCCGTTTTACTTCATGGAACTGCTGGTGGGGTTTGTGCAGGCGCTGGTGTTCATGTTGCTGACGGCGGTTTTTACGCTGCTGATTTGCACGCATGAGGAAGGCGCTGCGGGCGAACACGCGCATTGAAGCGAGACTTTCAGCCGCTGGACCGTGGCACACCGCGGCAGCGACTGGAAACAACGAAAGGACAACACCATGACAACACTGACACACATGCTGGCCGAAATCAGCGGCAGTCTGCACGTGGGTCTGGCCGGACTGGGCTCGGCCATCGGCGTGGCGCTGGTGGGCATGAAGGCCTCGGAAGCGGTCGGACGCAATCCGGGCGCCTTCGGCAAGATCATTGCGCTGGCGCTGATCGGCATGGCCTTCGCCGAGGCGATCGTCTTCTACGCGCTGTTCCTGGTGAAAGGCTGAACGCAACGGGACGCGGCATCGGCGCGATGTCGCGTCCCCTGATTTTTCCGAAGCCATGAACGGATCGGTTTTGTTTGCCGGTATCGCGAGCGACCTGGGCCAGATGGCGCGGGATACGGCGCTGACCTTTGGTCTGGACCTGCCGCACTTTATCGCGCAGTGCCTGAGCTTCGGCATCGTGGCCTTTGCGCTCTACAAGTTCGCCTATCAACCGATTCTGGCCGTGCTCGAAGAACGGCGCGAGCGCATCGCCGAGAGCCTGCGCAACGCCGAACAGATCAAGCAGGAGCTGGCCCGCGCCGAATCCCAGGCGCGCGAAATCCTGGCCCAGGCCGGCGTGCAGGCGAGCAAACTTGTCGAGGAAGCCCGCCAGGCCGCCGCCCGCATCCGCGAACAGGAAACCCAGAAAGCCATCGCCACCGCCGAGGACATCGTCGCCCGGGCGCGCGAGGCCGCCGCACAGGATTACACGCGAATGCTCGCCGAGCTCAAACGCGAGATCGGACGGCTGGTGGTGCAAACCACGGCCACCGTCACGGGCAAGATCCTCACTCCGGAGGATCAGCGGCGGTTGGCGGAGGAAACCGCCCGGCAACTCACGACGCGTTGAGCCATGAGGGTTGACCGAATCGCCCTGTTCCGCTGCGCATGAAAATCCCCAAACCCGCCCGGCGCAACGCCAAGCGCCTGTTCCGCGCCTGTCTGGTGAACGGGCGGCTGGAGGAGGCGCGCGTGCGCCAGGCGGTCGAGCAGCTCCTGGCCCGGCGGCCGCGCGGCTGGTTGCCCACGCTGGTGCAGTTGCGCCGGCTGGTGAAGCTGGAACTGGATCAGCGCACCGCGCGGGTGCAGAGCGCCGTGCCGCTGCCGCAGGAGTTGCAGCAGCAGGTGGCCGGCCGGTTGCAGGCGCTCTACGGCGAGGGATTGACGCTGCTGTTCGAACCGAATCCGGCGCTGATCGGCGGTTTGCGCGTGCAGGTGGGCAGCGACGTTTACGACGGCAGTGTCGCCGCGCGCCTGCGCGCGCTGGAGGAAAGTTTCGAACGCGGCTGAGCCGCAATCGTTGAAACCCGACTGGACTGATTCTCACATTCGACCATGAGCAACCTCTTGCAGGAAATCGAAGCACAAATCGCCGGCGTCAAAACGACCGTGACCCGGCAGAACGTCGGCATCGTGCGCGAAATCTCCGACGGCGTGGCCAAGATCGAAGGCCTGGCCGACGCGATGCTCAACGAGATGCTCGACTTCGGCAACGGTGTGATGGGCCTGGCGCTCAATCTCGAAGAGACCGAGGTGGGCGCGATTATCCTGGGCAATTATCTGGGCGTGCACGAAGGCCAGGAGGTGCGCACCACCGGCCGGCTGCTCTCGGTGCCGGTGGGCATGGGTCTGCTGGGCCGGGTGGTGGACACGCTCGGCCGGCCGCTCGACGGCAAAGGCCCCATCCAGGCCAGCACCTACTATCCGGTCGAAAAAATCGCTCCCGGCATCGTCAAACGCCGCTCGGTCAACCAGCCCGTTCAGACCGGCATCATGGCCATTGACGCCATGATCCCGATCGGACGCGGCCAGCGCGAGTTGATCATCGGCGACCGCTCCACCGGCAAGACGACGCTCGCCATCGACACGATCATCAACCAAAAGGGCGGCGACCTGATCTGCATCTA
>CAYXJB010000077.1:0-269 GCA_964465445.1 uncultured Verrucomicrobiota bacterium | reverse complement strand
AGACGACCATCGGCATTGACACGATGATCAACAACGCGCGGCTCAACCGCGAAGCCGAGCAGGCCGGCGACAAGAGCTACCGGCCGTTGTACTCGATTTACGTCGCCATCGGTCAGAAACAATCCAACGTGGCGCGGGTGATTGCCGAGCTGGAGCGCGCCGGGGCGATGCCCTACACGATCGTGGTGGTGGCCTCCGCTTCCGATTCGGCCACCAACCAGTATCTGGCGCCGTTCGCCGGCTGTGCGATGGGCGAATGGTTCATGGAC
>CAYXJB010000076.1:0-12921 GCA_964465445.1 uncultured Verrucomicrobiota bacterium | reverse complement strand
TGCTGACCGGCGCGGGCTGTGCGATGGGTTGCGGGGTCGGGCGGGGTTGGGGCGGCTGCGGCGGCGGTGCGGGTTGCGCGGGCGGCGCCTGTGGATTGCCGCCGCCGGCGAGCGCTTCGTCAATGGTTTTGAGCGGCACGAAGTCAATGAGCGGTCGGGCTGGTTCGACGCGATCCGCACTGCGAAACGCCGGGCCCAGGGCCAGCAGCGCGATCAGCAACAGATGCAGCGCTGCCGAAGCGAGCAGGCATTTTTTTTGCGTTCGGTTCATCGCGAGCCCGGCGGCAGGGTGCGGATGGAATATCGCGAAATGCCGTTGCGCGTGCAGGCGTCCACCAGCGCCACGAAATCCTTCATCCGGCTGTTTTCATCCGCGCGCACGTAGATGACCAGATTCGGGTTGTAGCGGAAGTCCTGAACCAGTTGCGCGACGATCTGCTCCAGGCGCATGGGCCGGCGGTTGAGGGCATAAACACCGCGCGGGTCAATTTCCACGGTGCGGATGTCGCGCGGATCGAGCTTTTTTTCGGTCTGCGCCGTGGCGGTGGGCAGGCGCAGCTCGAGGCCTTTTTCGAGCAGCGGCGTGGTGATGACGAAAATGATCAGCAACACAAAGGCCAGGTCCAGCAGTGGGGTGATGTTGATCTCGCTGAGGGTGACCAGGGCGGTGCGTTTGGTGAAGCGTCGCATGGCGTCGCAGAGGCTCAGCGGCGGAACTGATATTTGCGGAGGATTTCCTCCGGGGTGGGTTTTTCGGTGTTGGCGGACGGTGTGCGCAAGCGCTCCCGGGCTCGCACCGCCCGGTACACGCCCCAGCCCACCACCAGCAGGACCAGCCCCAGAAACACGAGCGCGCCGGTTCGACCGAACCGCCGCAGGCACCAGCGGCTGAGCCGTTGCGGCCAGGTGCGATGCAGCTCGCGTCCGCAAACGGCGCAGTGCTTCGCGATGCGCGGGTTGCCGTGGCCGCAGTGCCGACAGGCAATGCGCAAATGCGCGCCGCACCGGCGGCAGTGGTTGCGCGCCTCCGGCGGGTTGACGAAGCCGCATTTGGCGCACGTCAGGCCCGATTCAGGTTGCACTTCAACCGGCATGGTTGTTGTCCTCGGCCAGATACTCGGTTTCCATTTTTGAAACCAGTTCCTGGGCGAAGTTGTCCAGCTCGACCGTCAGGACGCGCAGCGTGTGCACCAACCAGTTGTAGCCGAACATCGAGGGAATGGCCACCAGCAGCCCGGCGACGGTGGTGATCAGGGCTGCGGCCACGCCCGGGGCCATGGCTGCCATGGTGGCGCTGCCCTGCTGGGCAATGTGCCCGAAGGTGCTCATCACGCCCCAGACCGTGCCGAGCAGACCCAGAAACGGCGCGCCGCTGACGGCTATCGCCAGCAAAATCAATCCCGACTCGAGCTTGAGCGATTCCTGGGCGACGGCGTTTTCGATGAGCCGTTTGACGTGTTCGATGCCCTTGAGCGAGATGTGCCGCCGTCGCCCGCCCTCGGGCGTTCGCAACCGTGCATCCAGCTCCAGGCTGCCGGCCTGATACACGGCGAACAACGGGCAACCCTCGGCCTGAATGCGCCGGTCGAACATGTCGAGCACCGACTTTTGGGATTTGAACTCGGCGGTGAAATACTGGTTGAGCTTGCGCGCCCGGCGCATCTGGATCGCCTTGGAGGTCATGACCGACCAGGCCAGGATCGAAAACAGAATCAAAAGAACGATGATGGCCTTCCCCTCGGGGGTGGCCTGTTCCCAGATGTAGAGGAGTTCCGCCTTGTTGGCAGCGGTCCCCACGACGGCAAAACACAGTGCACTCATTCACCCGACTACCGTTCTTGGTCGTGAGGAACCGATAGTCGCCCAAGCGTTCGGGCGTCGAGCAATTTGTTGGACGCAGTGTTGGGCCTCCGATTCAAAAAAGCAAATCCATTTTGCGCTTCGGTCGCTCGGAGAGCGGGATTGGTTTTGGGGGCGGCCCGGCTGCCGCCAAAAGTGCCCTGATTCGGCGCCCGGCGGACAGCGTGGCGACGGGTCATTGCCGGGCAGTTTGCCGGTTCATGGAACGGTGCGGACGGCGGGCTGGGTCGCGGACGGGCCCTTTGCAGGAAAGCGCGCTCGGTGCGTCCGCACGGTCAATCGGCGCTCAGCAGGTGCAGCAGCGCTGAACGCACCGTCAGCGCCAGCAGATCATTGATCGCGTCGAGCACGATGAAGGCGCGCGCCTGGCCCCAGATGCGCGTTTCGCACGCGGTGCCCACATGCAGCAGCAACGATTCGATCACTTCGCGGGTGTCTTCCCGGGCGAGCAGCCGCTCCAACCCGCTCCGGATTGCCGGACGCGCCACGGCCACGAGGTTGGTATGGTCCAGCGCGGTTTCGGCCGCCAGCCGCAGCAGCGTGCGCATTTCTTCGGAGCTCAGACCCGCCTCACCGGCGCGCGGTCGAACGGTGGCGCGGGGCGAGATGAGCAGGCTCAGCGCGTGGAAGCGCATCTTGCGTTCGGGCAGCTCGAGCCAGGGTTCGTGACGAAGTTTCTCGATGACGGCGCGGGCCGGATCGCGGGGATCGCTCAGCCGGGCCAACAAGGGTGTGCCCACGATGCGGTCATCTTCCCACCAACCGGGAATTTCCTCCAGACGCATCCGGCTCTCGCGGGCGATGCGCAGGTCGAAATCACGCACCCAGCGCAGCGCCTGGTGCAGGTAGGCAAACGGCAGCGGCGCCAGTACCGCCTTGCGCAGCCGCAGCGGCAACGGCACCAGGTCGGGCACTTCCAGGTTGACCTCCAGTCGCCCGCCGTGATGTTCCAGCGCCGCGCGCATGGCCACTTCCCAGCAGCTTTCGATGCGCGGCAGATGTTGATGCACGTTCACGCCGGCCAGCAGCGACACCGCCGCGGTGTGGGAGATTTCGCGCGTCAACAGCGGCGTGAGGCCGTGCGCGCTGGCCAGGTGGTAAAAGAACTCGTAGGCGTTGCGGCCGGAGGCGGCGCGACGTTCGGACCATTCCGACAACTGCGCCAAGGTGCACTGCCAGAAGGTTCGCGGGTGGTGGCCACGTCCGCCGGACATGGCCGGTGGCCCGGCTGGGGCGTCATTGCCGGTAGTGAGGATTTCACCCAGGCCGCTTTCATAAAGGGCGTAGGCGTAAGCGCTCCGGAGCATGGCGCGACCGCGCGGTCCTTTCCATTTGCCGAATTCCTGCTCCAGCTCCCAGGGCTTGAGCTGATGCGCTCCCCAGCCGAACCACTGGGGCGCGACCCGACGCAGCGCGGTGAAGGCCGACACGCCAAATCGCGACAGGATGTTGGGCGAGACCTCGTCGAAGTGGCGCACCCAGCGCCGAAACGCGCGCGCCGCGGGCAGATTCAGATCGCCCTGATCGTCGAACAGTTGCGGTTCGGCGGCGTGGACCTGTTCGAGCACGGTCCGCGAAACCCGGTCGAGCACCTCCCAAATGGCCTGGTGGCTGTCGTGGCAGACGCGTTGGGGTGCGGCGGTAACGCGTCCGAGCACTTCGGGCGGCAGATTGCCGGGGCCGATTTCGGCCACGCAGCGGGCCAGCACCGCACGCCAGTCGAACAAACCGCTCGGCCGCAGGAACGCCGGCGGCACGCGCACACCCAGGGACAGAAACGCATCTTCCCAGTCGGTGCGCTCGAAAGCCCCGATGTTCCAGTGCGGTCGGCCGGATTCGATCTGGACCAGGCGCAGGCCGAATTTGATCTGCCACAGAGCGGCTTGCAGGAGCAGTTCGGCGGCGCGCTCGTCGCTCAATTCCTGCCGCAACGTGAGTTTCCAGGGGCGCACGGGCGGGTCTTCACCCCGGGTGCAGCCCGGAAACGCCACCTCCGGCACGGCGCTGGCGCGGATGAGGCGGAAACCGACGCTGCGGAGCAGATGGCGCAGGTCGGCGTTCTCCAGATCCGCGCAGGTGCGCAGGCCAAAGCGCTGCAAGAGCAGGTAGCGCAAATAAATCGGTGCACGCCGGTCAAAGGTCAGGCGCTGGGCCGGGCTGAGCGATTCCAGCGCGATGGGCGGTGCGGCGTGCGAAAGTGGGCAGAGCAACGATTTGGGGTAGGTGCCCAGAAAACCCTCTTCGCCCGGCCGGACCGTCTGCCAGGCTGTCAAAATCAGCAGCTCGTCGTAATCGCGCGATTGCTCGATTCGCGGCATGCCGGCCAGCGCCGATGCAATCCGGAAGACGCGTTCAAAGTGGGGTAGCTCGGACGAATCGCCCCGCAGCTTCCGTCCGCGTCCGCCGCGCAGTTCGGCTTCGGCCAGTGGTACGCGACCCGAAATCACCCGCGCCCGTTCGACGAGCTCCGGATCGAACTCCGGCAGGTAAATGCAGGCGCGGGCCACCTCCGGGTCGGCGGCAATGCTGGAGGGCATCGGCCAGCCGTGTCGCCAAATGGGCTGGGGCAGTGCAGGGGGAGACGCCGGCGCACGCGGTTCGCCCGAACCGACTGCATCCGCACTCGGCGACGCCGCGGCCGGGAGCGATTGCACCGAATCAAACTCGGAGGCCGACGGTTGACCGCCGTGTTCGCGATGGTGCGTTGGCTCGACACCGGTGCGCATGTCCGCCCGAATACGTAGCACGAGCGGGTGCACCTGTCATGCACTTCGTCCCGGGGCGCTTGGCGGGCGGGCGGGCGCATGGTAAAATTTGTTGTCAGCTTGCGGAGGTGTTCGATGGCCGGATGCGACGGGTGCGTTCGGCCGGGCTGCACGGTTCGACCAATCAAGCGGTGGCGTATGAGCAATCAGGAATTGATTCAACTGGGTGTGCCGCCGGGTGAAGCGCTGCGGCGCGCAGGCGAGTTCGTGTCCCGATACCTCAAGAACGGCGGCGAGGCGTCGCGCCTGCCCGAAGAGATCACGGCGATCGTGCGCGATCCGGTTCGATTCAAGGATGACCCGATGCGCGGGGAGCTGGCGCAGGCGCTCCTGGCGAGCGAGAAACCCGCCGGGCGCGAGCCGGCGGCCAAGTATCGGCAATGGGGCCAGGACCTGGACCGCGAGGCGGTGGCGCAGATGGACCGGGCTTGCGAGCTGCCGGTAACAGTCGCCGGGGCGTTGATGCCCGATGCGCACGTGGGTTACGGCCTGCCGATCGGCGGCGTGCTGGCGACCGAGAACGCCGTGATCCCCTACGCCGTGGGCGTGGACATCGCCTGCCGGATGAAAATGACGGTGCTGGACATTCCCCCGCAGGAACTGGAACGCAATCAGGAACGCTTCCGCCGGGCCATCGAAGAGGAAACGCGCTTCGGCATCGGCGCGAATTTCAAACAACGCCGCTATCATCCGGTCATGGATGCCGACTGGTCGGTCAGCCCGGTCACGCGTCAGAACAAGGACAAGGCCTGGGCGCAACTGGGCACCAGCGGCAGCGGCAACCACTTCGTCGAGTTTGGCATCTTTCACGCGTTCGAGCCGATTCACAATCTGCCTCCGGGCAGGTACGTGGCGCTGCTCTCGCACAGCGGCAGCCGCGGCACGGGCGCGCAGGTGTGCGATTACTACTCGAAGATCGCCTATGCGCGCTGTCGCTCGATTCTGCCCCGTGAACTGAGCCGGCTGGCGTGGCTGTCGCTGGATTCGCACGAGGGTCGCGAGTACTGGGAGGCGATGCAACTGATGGGCCGGTACGCGGCGGCCAATCACGAACTGATCCACCGGCACGTCGCGGCGAATCTCGGCGCGCGTGTGCTGCTGGACCTCGAAAACCATCACAACTTCGCCTGGAAAGAGCGCCACATCATCAACGGCGTCGAACGCGAAGTCATCGTGCACCGCAAAGGTGCCACACCCGCCGCCCGGGGCGAATACGGGATCATTCCCGGTTCGATGGCCTCGCCGGCATTTGTCGTCCGTGGCAAGGGCAACCCCGAATCGCTCAACTCCTGTGCCCACGGGGCCGGCCGCCAGATGAGTCGCAAAGCCGCCATCCGCCAGTTCAACTGGAAGGACGTGAGCCGGTATTTGAAAGAACGCGGCGTGACGCTGATCTCGGCCGGACTGGATGAAGTTCCCATGGCCTACAAGGACATCCGTGAGGTCATGGCCGCCCAGAGCGATCTGGTCGAGGTCGTGGGTCAGTTCGATCCGAAGCTGGTGAAGATGGCCCCGGCCGGCGAGCAACCGGAAGATTGAGCGCGGCGCTTGTGCCGGAGCGGGCCTTTTGCAACAGTGCCACCAGATGCGCAGGCCTGCCGGTGTGGCGGAATGGAAGACGCACAGGACTTAAAATCCTGGGACCGTAAAAAGTCGTGCGGGTTCGAGTCCCGCCACCGGCACCAACCCGCGACGTCGGACCCGGCCCGTCCCAATCCCGAACGCAGCCGAATTGGTGGCCGCAGCCGGCCAAATGGCGGCTTCGGGAACAATGCCTTGGCATGGGATTGGCTCAAAACAGCGCTATGAAAGCCCGAAAACCCATGACGCTGGACAGGCGTTTGCGCCGGCACGCGGCCACTGCACTGCGGTTTGCCGTGCGGTTGTGCGGTGATGTCGCTCAGGCGCGGGCACTGACGCGCCGGGCGATCGAAGTTGCCCTGGAGCGCAGCCGATTTTTACCCGTGCCGCGCGATCTGCGAGCGTGGCTGCTGACGCTGTTGTTTCACCAGTTTTTGTCGAGCCGGGCACGATTCTTCGCTGCCTGAGCTCGCCTCGAGCCGCTCCGTTTCTTCCTCAGGGCAGGCTCACACTCAACCGGTAAAACAGCGCCGGCGCAGACATGCCCAGCGCGTTGGTGAAACTGCGGACCGTCCAGGGCAGATTGGTCGCTCCGGCCAGCGGCAAGAAGCCCTCAAGCGGATTGGTGCTCCACCAGATGCCGTAAAGCCGACCGGTTGCGGTGTTCCACGATAGAACATCCGCACCGGGCATCGGCGTGAGCTCGAGCCGCAGCCGGTCCTGCGGATCGTTCGGATTCAGCCCTGCCAGCCAGGATTCCCACAGCGGCAGGCCGTTGGCGCCGATTCGGTTCACCGCGTTCTCGAAATCGTTGGTGTAGCCGTGCGCCGCCAGCCACCAGAGCGGCGTCGGATGATTGGTCGTGAACAGTTCGGCAAACTGCGCCGTGAGTGTCAGGTCGTTGGTCAGCCGCAGCGTCAGTGGATTGTTCGTGGCCGCGAACGAGCCGCTCCAGCGCTCGAATCGGAAAAACGTCGCAGCCGTGGCGAGCAGCTCGACGGTCTGACCAAGGTTGTACCGACCGCTGCCGGGGCTCACGCTGCCCCGCTCGGGCGGGCTGGCCGTCAGCGTCAACTGCACGCTCGGCAGGGTGACATAGCCGGTGACGAAGTACTGGCCCAGGCTTGCGTAGGCCGTGTAGCCGCTGGGCGGTGAATTGGTCGGGTTGCCCGCCGCCGCGTTGCGGACGAACAGAAAGTATTCGCCACCGGGCAAATTGGTCTGAATTTGCGCTCCGGTTTGCGTGCCGGGGTCCGCGCCGGCGTACACGGCGCCGGCGGCGTCCCGAAGTTCCAGCCGCAGGTCCAGATTGCCCCCGCGCGAGCCGGAGGGCATCACCGCAGGATTGACCGCCAGTTTCACCGGGCCCTCGCCGGTCCGGAAGACGAACACGTCCACATCGTCGCCGCGTTCGAGCACGCCCTTGTTCGCAGGGTCGCGATTGTCCGGGTCGCTCTCCGGCGTCGTGACCAGAATGTTCGTTCCCTCGATGCGCAACGGCGTGGCCGCGGCGGGCGAGTCGCCGTGCTCATCGGGCGCGAAGGCCAGTTTGGCGGCAATCACCGCCAGATCGTCCTGAGAATTGTTGGCCATGAAATACTCGCCCCTGGACCACTGGGTCACGTTGCGATTGTACGCCGCGCCCATGATCGGCCCCCAGGAAATCTGACCGCTGCCGTGACCCCTGTAGTATTCGGTCCCGTCGGTTTTGCCGTCGTGGCTCAAACCGAGATTGTGGCCGATCTCGTGCGAGACCGCTTCGGCAATGTAGGCCTCGTTGCCTGAGAGGTTGTTGTAATAAATCCACGCCGGTCGGAACGTCGCAAAGCCATACAGCCCGAAGACGTTCACGTACGCCACCCCGCCGGCGTTCGAAGACGGATTTGGTGCGCCGTTGGCGTCGGTGTTGCGCGTGATCAGCGCGTGCGCGACCCGCGAATGCATCGTGTCGGGCGGTTCGGTGGTCACGTCCGCATCGAACGGGGCAAAATCTTCCGCCACGCGCTGCCAGATGGCTCGAATGGCCGCCTGTTCGGTGACGCTGAAGGTGGCAAAATCGCTGTCGGTGCTGAAGGCAACCGCCGGAATCAGCGCCCGCCCCAGAGAATTGTTCCACGCGGTGTTGGTGACCGCCTCGCCGCCAAAGTCCAGAAACACGACCTTGGACGAGCCCGGACGACTGTGAAAGCGGAGGCTCGGCGGGAACGGTTCGACCGGCAACGGGCCGTCCTGCGCGTCCAGCGCGTCGGCGCTTGCAAGCTCAATCCCGCCGCTCATTTCCGCCGCGCTCCACGGTTCAGCGCCCACAGGAAAATGGTCTTCGTAATACACGTCCCCCTGTTCGTCTGCACGCAACGATCGCAAATCCAGTTCGGTGAAATGAAATCCGCACAGCGTCTCCAACGCACGCTCCCGGGCCGGCCGCGGCAGCGATTCCAGACGGGAGCGGAACGCTCCGGCCGGCAATTCTTCCAGGCGTTTGAGCGTGCCGACCTGGAACTGGCGCGTCCTGGTCAAGGGCTGCGCCGCCACGGTCATTGCCGCCAGGACCGCTAAAGCGGCGACTGTCCCCCAACCTTGGTCGAGCTTCTGTGCCAACGCTTGCATGGACATCAACGCGCTTGGGCGGCCTGAAAAAGGACAGCATGGTTGCTCCGGTTCGGGGCACCGCGCGCGAACCATCCGTTTTCTTGCGGCCGGCAGGCGCAGCGTTCTGCAGAGCGAAACCCGTTCCAATCTCGAGGGTCAGAAAAACCAGGGCGAAAGCTGCCGGACCGAACGCGCCGGGCGAACGGGGGTTCAGGTCCCGGGCTTCCAAGATGTTGAACGGAAGCGGGTTCGAGGGATAAAAAATGTCCCTGCCCGGCCTTGCGGCCGAACAGGGACAAATTTGGGGGTGGGAGTGCGCCACGCTCTCTTTCCCGTGCCGACATTAGGCGCTCCCGCCGCAGCGGGGCTGCCGGCTTCCCGACGCCATTCTCCACGGCAAGCGGAGTCTTCGGCCTCGTGGCAGGGCCGTCCGACGCCTTGCGGCATCGGATTATTGAGTGAGGCTTTTCAGCTCGCTTGGGCTGGTGGTTGCGCCACCGGCTTGCGAACCAGGACAAGACACGGCTGCGGTCGCCCCCGCGTCTTGACCACTTGGCATTGGGCGGCCACCGCTTTTGGCGGTGCGTTGACCAAGGCCACGGGTCTCGCCTCTTACCTCTCAGGTTGTCTTTCGCCCGCAGTCCAGCGGTGTCCGTTTGAACATCGCCGGCGTGTGGAAGCTTTTCACGCGGCCTGCCGAGCCGACGTGGTCTTCCCGACGCCGATGCTCCGTTTGTCCGCCTTTCGGCGGGTTTCGCTGGGCGGATGCGACGGCTCGTATCCGCCGGAGTCATCTGCGCCGTGCTGGTGCGCAGTAACAACCGTGTGCCCTCCGGGCAACTGCGATTCGATCAGGTCCGAAACCAACCCGACCTACTTGACTCGACTCGGGACGGTTTCTCATCATCCCTTGCCGCCGAGCCCCTGCTTCGCGTCGCTGACACGCGCGAACGTGCCAGAGGGGCTGGTGAATCCTGCCTTCGTCCGCCCGACCTTCCGGCCAGGTTACAAAGGGGCCGAGCCAACCAGCCTGACCCAGCCTTTCCCCGGTCACCCGGGCGTATCCTGAACCGACCGGCTGCGCCCTTTCGGTTGCAACCGCCAGTTCTGTTCTTTCAATGAACCGAGCTCAGCTTAACCCGATTCGCAGTTCTGACAACAAATTCATATCCACAAGTTGTTCACGATTCGGTCGCCAGCCCGCCGATTGAGAAAGGTGCGTTTTGGCTTCGACAACCGGACTTTTTCAGGCTCGACCGTACAGGTTATCCACCGTGAAGAAGCGATCCGAACCGGCTGTTGTGAACAACTTTTCTGCGGACCGGGAGCCGTTTTGTTCGCCTGCCCCGGCTAACTCGCTCTTGCCGCCGAAAAAGCGCCTCGATCAAAGCAAACAAGCTGCAGGATGTGGGCTCGCCGGGTGTGCCAACCGGATCCGCCCTGACAGGAATCGAGACAACTTCGCCGGGCGAACTGCTGAATGCAAACCCGGATGCCGTCCGCCTCATCCCGACCGCGGGGTTTCGGTCGGGGCAGTCTCGGCTTGGGGCTGCGGTGCGGGTTGCGGAGTGTCCGAGGTCGGGGCGGTTTTGGCAGCACCGACATCGGGCTGCGCGCCGGCGGGCTGTGCGCCGGCCGACTGCGTCACGCCGGCGGCGCGCTTGGCCTTCGCGGCGAGTTTTTTGCGTTTCCAGTAGGCCTTGCGGCGGCGGCGCTTGAGAATTTTGTTGTATTGCTTGGTCATATCGAACTTTACATCCCGCTACGGATTCGTTTTTTGTGGGCGACACTATGTTGGCTGGGGCGATGCGGTTCAACATCTATTTGGTTTTGGGGCTGGTGCTGCTGGCGGGTTGGGGCTGCCGGAGCGTCGCGCCCGGCCGCGGCAAACCCCTGGCGACCCTGCGGGTGCACTTGGAAGCCGCTCCCGAAGAGGCCACAATGAGCCGGGAAATATCCTTTTCTCGCTCCAACCCGATGCGGCTGCGCGTCCAACGCGTGGCACTGTTGGACGAAGGCAGCGTGAGTGAAGCCAAAGTCATCGAGGACGCACTGGGCGGTTTCGCGCTCCAGGTTCAATTCAACCCGCATGGGACGATGCTGCTCGAACAGGCCACCGCCACGAATGTGGGTCGGCGGCTGGTGATTTTCTCGGAGTTCGGCCCCAAGCTTTCGAACTATCGCTGGCTCGCCGCGCCGCTGATTCGCCACCGCATCCAGGACGGTCGGCTGGTCTTTACGCCCGATGCCACGCGCCAGGAGGCCGAGGAAATCGCAGCCGCGCTGAACCGCATCGCTCACAAGCTCGGGCATGGCGTTGACCCCGGCAAACGCGGTGCCGCTGCGAACGAATGAACCCCGCGCAAGGCGCACCACCGGTGCGAACATCCACTGGCCGGCGCGCGACCGGCGCACAGACGGCGCTGATCTTGATTGCCCTGGAGACGAGCGGTTTCGCGCAACCGTTCCACTTCCCCACAGCCAACCACGCGCTGTACGAAACCGGTGGCGGCGAACGCTTCCTCGTGGGAACGACCGGCAAACCGTGGACCAGCGGCCGCTTCGGTTGCGTTCGCTCGGAAGGTCGCCAGTTTCATGAGGGCTTGGACATTCGATCCGTCGAGCGCGATCGGCACGGTGAACCGCTCGATCCGGTCCTGGCGACCGCCGACGGTGTCGTGGCGTACATCAATCGGCGTCCGTCGCTTTCCAACTACGGCAACTACGTTGTGTTGCGTCACCGGATTCACGGTGTGGAAATTTACTCGCTCTATGCACATTTGCGCGAGATATCAGCGGGATTGAACCCGGGCGCGTCCGTCGCCGCCGGTCAACCGCTGGGCATCATGGGTCGGACGGCCAACACGCGTGAAGGCATCTCCAAAGAGCGCGCCCACGTTCACTTCGAGCTGGATCTGTTCGTCAATGACCGCTTTGCGGCCTGGTTTCGGAAGCACCACCCACGGGAACGCAACGACCACGGTGTTTGGAACGGTCAGAATCTGGTTGGCCTGGACCCGCAACAGGTTTTCCTGGAACAGAGGCGTTTGGGGCCGCGCTTCAATCTGTTGGACCTCATCCGGTCGCAGACCGAATTGTGCCGCGTGCTGGTCCGGCGCACCCAATTCCCGTGGCTGCGCCGTTACGCTGCGCTCGTTCAACCCAATCCTCGCGCCGAGCGGGAAGGCACAGCCGGCTACGAAATCGCGCTGACCTTCAACGGCCTGCCGGTTCGGCTGATACCCCGTGCGGCTTCCGAGATCGCAGCGGTCTCGTCCACCTCTCCCGGCGCAACGGAGTTCAAATTGCTCTCGGTCAACGAAAGCGAAGCCCGGCGCAACGCCTGCGGCAAACTGCTCGTCCGCCGCGCCGCAGGGTGGGAATTGAGCTGGCAGGGAGTACGGACACTCGATCGGCTGACCTATTGATCCAGCTATTGCGCGCAAGATGCGCCGGAACTGAAACCGGACGTGTGCCGTGCCCGAACCTTGAGCCAAACTCCCGGCGGTGAGAGAACTCTGGGGCGAAAAGCTGGAGCGCTTTATCGGGGGTTTTGAAATGAACGACGAACCTTCAAGTGTGAAAGGACGAACACCCCGTCAGACCCCAGAAAGCCTTCGTTGTTTTAACCCGCCGACAGTTGGCAGCGATTCCAACAGGAACGCGTGTTTCTCTTCCAAAAAAACGCGACGCCCCTGGGATCACCCATTTGACGGCCTTGGAATTCGGGGGATGGAATTAACCAGTATGACCAGACCGGACGGCGCGGCGGCCGCGCCGCTGGGCTTTGAGCCAGGTCGAATCCACTTCGCTGATCAGGGCCGGGACATTCACAGGACGGGCCGGGGGCGGGGGGGGTCTGGAGTTCCACCCGCAGGCGCTCGCCGTGGTATTGGACGCAGGCCCAGACCAGCCAAGCACTGAGCCGGGTGCGGATCCAACGCGAGAGGCTGCGAGCGGCCGGCCGGTAGTTCTGTTCGGTGGCCGCCGCGCAGGCTTGCTGTTCCAGGGCCGGCGAGAGCAGGCGGCTGGCTTTGCGCCGGAGGGAACCCTTGGACAGGTTGAGGTGGCGGCCGGAGGATTTTTCCTGCACCAGCCGCAACGGCAGCGCCACCGGCCCGAAGGG